>JBGAQM010000219.1:0-11064 GCA_044220735.1 Urbifossiella sp.
GCCGGCCGCTGCCTGACACTGCCGGCTGGAAGCCGACGTCACGCCGCCCGCGCGCCGACGCGTCAGCGCACGCACTGCCTTGGAGGTGGTACGCCCGGCCGGGGATGAAGAACGACAGCGCCGACACCACCCCGAACAGCAGGATGCTCGCGTCGGGGATCAGCGGCATGACCAGCGCGGCGGCGAAGTTGAGCGCCGCCCAGAGGTAGAACTTCCCCGACAGGATGCCGGCCTCGAACAGGCACACCATCCCGGCCGCGACCGCGACCGCCGGCGACAGCGTCAGCGCCGGCAGTGGGATGATCCACTCGATGCCGAACATGGTGATGCTCGCGCTCACGCCCGCCGCCCAGGCGTGCGCGATCTGCCGCTCCACGAACAGCACCGGCCCTGCCCGCCGCCGCAACTGCCAGAAGATCGCCCCCCACGTCACCAGCCCGACCGACCACAGGGCCAGGTAGTAGACGTGCTCCGTGACCTTCGCCCACTCCATCGCCTGCGTGGCGAGGCACAGGAGGAAGATCATCAAGCTGTGCCACATCCACAGCTTGCCCCAGTTCTCCAGTACCTCGGCGTGGTGCGTCTCGCGGAACACCCGCGCGAGCAGGAACCGCAGCCCGCTCGGCTGCGCCGCGATCGGCTCCCCGGCGGCGTAGGCTTCCAGGTCGGCGGCCAGCCCCCCCGCCGTGGGGTAGCGTAGCTCGGCCGGCTTCTGGAGGCACTTGAGGCACACCAGTTCCAGCTCGCGGTCCACGGTCGGGTTCAAGTCGCGCGGCGGCACCGGCTCCTGTTCGAGAACCAGCATCAGCGTGTCGATCGGGTGCGCGGCCTGGAACGGCGGCCGCCCGGTGAGGAGTTCGTAGAGGATGGCGCCGAGCGAGTACACGTCGGCGGCGGCGGTGAGGTCCTTGCGGCCGCCGGCCTGTTCGGGGCTCATGTACGCCGGCGTGCCGACGACCGCCCCGGTGCGGGTGAGCGTACCGCCGCTGTCGAGCCGCTTGGCGAGGCCGAAGTCACTCACTTCGAGGACAAGGATGAAGGACAGAAGGATGAAGGATGAAGGGGACGGGAATCTGCATTCATCTTTCATCGCATTCCTTCATCCTTCCCCAACAGGATGTTCGACGGCTTCAGGTCGCGGTGCAGGATCCCCTCGGCGTGCGCCTGCTGGACGGCGCGGGCGATCACGGCCACGAGGCGGGCCGCCTCGCGCGCGGCGAGCGCTCGTCGGCCGCGACGCCGTTGGGCGAGCGTCGGGCCGTCCACGTACTCCATGCACAGGTACGCCTGCCCGCCGACGTGCCCGACCTCGTACACGGTCACGATGTTCGGGTGCTTGAGGCGGGCCGTCGCCGCGGCCTCGGTGCGGAACCGGGCCGCGTCGTCGGGGCTCGCCAGGTGCGCGCCTCGCGGATCATCTTCAGCGCGACGCGGTCCAGGCTCTTCTGCCGGGCCTTGTACACGACGCCCATGCCGCCGCGGCCCAGCTCGCCGACGATCTCGAAGTCGCCGAACTCGCGCGGCGGCGTGGCGGGGTCGGCGGGGAAGGGGGACTCGTAGACGGCGGTCAGGGTGGGGGCGAGGGCGGCGAACTGGGCGACGGCCCACAGGTCGTTCAGTTCGGCGGCGAGGTCGGGGTTCGCGGCGGCGGCGGCGGCCACGTCCGGGCGGCGGCCGGCCTTCTGCTCGGCGGTAAGTTGCTCGATCAGGGCGGCGAGGCGGTCGTCGCGGTCCATGACGGTAGTTTACGCCCGCCGCGCCCAGCGCAGCTTCGCCGACCGCGACCGCGGGTTCGCCTTCCGCTCGTCGAACGTCGGCCGCACCGGGTCGTCCGACACCGCGGCGTAGACCCCCGCCCGGAGCCCGTCGCGGAACGCGGCCTTCACCAGCCGGTCCTCGCCGCTGTGGAAGCTGATGACCGCCGCGGTCCCGCCCGGCGCCAGGAGGCCGGGCAGCACGCGGAGGAGCTGCTTCAGGTTGTCCAGCTCGCGGTTCACCCGGATGCGCAACGCCTGGAACACCCGCGTGACCGGCGCCAGTTTCTGCTTCCGCTCCGGCGGCGCCCCCGGCATGCGGTCGATCACCACCGGCGCCGCGGCCTCCACCAGCTCGCGCAGCGCCTGCGTCGTTGTCACCGGGTCCGTCTCGCGGCGGCCCACGACCGCGGCGGCGATGTCGGCCGCGCGCGGCTCGTCGCCCAATTCGCGGAACACGGCCGCGAGTTCGTCCTCCGGGAGCGTCGCCAGCAGGTCGGCGGCGGTGCGGCCGCGGGTCGGGTCCATGCGCATGTCGAGCGCGCCGGCGCGCATGTACGAGAACCCGCGGCCGCGGTCGTCCACCTGCATGCTCGACATGCCGAGGTCGGCGAGGAGGCCGTGAACCTGCGTCGCGCCTTCCGCGGCGAGGACGTACGGCAGGCCGGCGAAGTTGGTGTGGTGCAGCGCGAACAGCCCGCCGACGGCGTCGAGCCTGGCGCGGGCCGGTTCCACGTTCGCCGGGTCGAGGTCGGTGGCGACGAGGAGCCCGTCGGGGGCGACGGCCTTCAGCAGCTCGACGGAATGGCCGGCGAACCCGAGGGTACAATCGACGACGGTCTGGCCCGGCTCCGGGTTCAGCGCCGCGAGCACTTCGGCGAGCAGCACGGGGACGTGCGCGCCGGCCGCGGTGCTGCGGCGGACGCGCTTCCGCCAGAACGGCCGGCGCTTCTTCTTCGGGGGGTCGTCGGCCATCCAGGCATTCTAGAACGGCCGCCGGACATCGACGCTTGCCATGCCGGCGCGGCGGGCCGCTTCCAGGCCGATGTCGGTGTCCTCGAACACCACGCACGCCGCCGGCGGCACGCCGAGCCGCCGCGCGGCCTCCAGGAACACGTCCGGCTCCGGCTTGTGGCGGGCGGTGTCTTCGGCCGTCACCGTGGCGTCGAACCAGCCGCGGACGCCGAGTTGGTCAAGGGTACGGGTGATCGTCTCGCGGTAGCCGCCGCTGGCGACGGCCATCGGCAGCCGGCCGCGGTACGCCGCCGCGATCGCCACCACGGCGTCGAGCGGCTGGACAGCGTGGATGTGGGCCAAGAACGCGGTCTCCTTCTCGACCACCATCGCGTCCACGTCGGCGACCGGGACGCCGGTCTCGGCGGAGAGGATGCGAACGACCGCGCCGTGGCCGCCGCCGACATTTCCGTAGAGCGTTCGGTGAAGGCGATGCCGTGGCGGCCGAGCATCGCGGTCCAGGCGCGGTAGTGGGCCGGCATGGTGTCCGCGAGGGTGCCGTCGCAGTCGAAAATGAGGCCGCGGGTGCCGGCCGGCGGCGTCCAGGTGGGATCGGTCATTCGGCTGGCTTACGGATTCGACACCGGCCGGCGACCTGCGTTATACTGTCGTGTCCCGCCCCGCGCGTCACCCGCCTGGCCCGTCGGAGGGCCGCCCATGCCGATTCGGTTCCGCTGCCCGCACTGCAACCGCCTCCTCGGGATCGCCACCCGCAAGGCCGGCACCGACATCCCGTGCCCGCAGTGCCGGGGCTGGTGACCGTGCCGAACCCCGTCGGCGACGGCCCGGTGCCGAAGGAACTGGACGAGATCGACGAGTTGCTCGGCCTGACCGGCCCGGAGCCCACGTCGCCGGTCGTGGGCGCCGCCGCGGCCCCAGGGTGAAGGTCGCCCTCCGCCCCCGCGCCGGTCCCGCCGCCCCCGCCGAAGAAGCAGAAGAAGCCGGGCGACTCGCTGTTCGAGACGGGCGACGTGGACGAGTTCGGCCTCCTGGCGCGCGAGCTGCCGCCCGTCGAAGACGTCGCCCCGGCCGCGAAGAAGAGCGGCCCGAAGCCCGTCAGCGGCATGGACGTGCAGAGCCTCGACGGCGGCAGCGGGACGTGGGTCGTGAGCCCGCGTAAGGCGGCGATTCTCGTCGTCGCCGTGCGCGCTGCTGCTGCTGGCGGCGTTCGGCGGCGGGTTCCTGATCGCGTCGATTCTGTAGCTAACAGTGGGGCCGGCGTTCCAGCCGGCCGAGGTACAGCCGGCTGGTCGGGCCCCACGACCGCACCACGCCGTGCGGTTCGTGTCGCCGATGAGCGTCGTCTGCTGTCGTGTGGCCACCGCCGCCCTGGCCCGGCGTCTTGGTGTGTCCGCGGCCGGCCACCGTCGTCACCACCCGCGTCTTCGCGTCGATGCGGCGGATGGCCTCGTTCTCGGTGTCCACCACGTACACGTTGCCGTCCTTGTCGATGTCGATCTCCTTCGGGCCGTCGAACGTGGCGTCCAGCGCCGCGCCGCCGTCGCCGGTGTAGCCGCGCGTTCCGGTGCCGGCGAAGCGCTCGATCAGGCCCGTGGCGAAGTCGATGCGGCGGACGCAGTTCCCGTTGCGCTCGACGACGTAGAGCTTGCCGTCCGGCCCGACCGCGACCGCCCGCGGGCCGAGCAGCGAGGCGTCCTTGAACGGCCCGCCGTCGCCCGCCCGCGCCCCCTTGCCGGTGCCGCACAGGGTCGTGATGATCCCCGTCTTCAGGTCCACGACGCGGACGCGGTGGTCGGCCACGTCGGCGATGTAGAGCTTCCCCTTGCCGTCGAGGCAGATGCCGTTCGGCTCCTTCAGCCTGGCGCTGCGTGGCGGGGGCCGCCGTCGCCGCCGTAGGCCGCCTTGCCGTTCCCCGCGACGGTGGTGATGACGCCGGTCTTGCCGTCCACGCGCCGCACCACGTAGTTGAGGCGGTCCACGATGTAGAGGTTCCCGTCGGCGTCCAGTTCGACGCCGTAGGGCTCGTTCAGCGTGGCGTCGGTCGCCTTCCCGCCGTCGCCCGTGTAGCCCTTCTTGCCGCTGCCGGCGACGGTGGTGAGCAGGCCGGTCTTCAGGTCCACCTTGCAGACGCGGTGGTTGAAGGTGTCGGAGAAGTACAGGTGGCCGGCGCGGTCGAAGGCCACGTCGAACGGCTGGTCGAGCTTCACCTTCGTGGCGACGCCGGACTCGGTGTAGCCCTTCTCGCCGGTGCCGGCGGCGGCGGTGATGGTCGGCGGCTGGCCGAGCGTCAGGGCGACGAACGAGGGTCGTGAGCACGGGGCACCTCCGCTGTTACTCGAATCGGACCACCAAATCGCCGCCCTCGACCGGGACCCCGGGGCGGACCAGCACCTCGGCCACCTTCCCGGCCGCGGGGGCGTACAGCGTCGTCTCCATCTTCATCGCTTCGAGCGTCATCAGCTTCTGACCCGCGGCGACCTCCTCGCCCGGCGCCACGGCCACGGCGACCACCGCCCCCGGCATCGGCGCCGCGACGTGCTTGGCGTTGCCGACCTCGGCCTTCGGGCGGCCCTTGATCGCGGTCGCGTCGAGCGACTTGTCCACCACCACGACCTCGCGCGGCTGACCGTTCAGCTCGAAGTACACGACGCGCCGGCCGTCCGGCTGCGGCTCGCCGACCGTCAGGAATTTCACGATCAGCGTCTTCCCCGACTCGATCTCGATGCTGACCTCGTCGCCCTTGTCCATGCCGTGGAAGAACACCGGCGTCGGCAGCACGCTCAGGTCCGAGTACTTGGCCTCGGCCGCGGCGAACTCGGGGAACACCTTCGGGTACAGGACGTAGGAGATCACGTCCGTCTCGCCCGCCGGCCGGCCGAGCTCTTCGGAGCCGCGGCCCGCTCCCTGGCGAAGTCGGTCGGCGCAGGGAGCCGCCTCGGGGCGGTCGGCGAGCGGCGTCTTGCCGCGCAGCACCTTCGCCTGAAGCTCCTTCGGGAACCCGCCCGGCGGCTGGCCGAGCTTTCCCTCGAAGAACTCCACCACCGACTCGGGGAACGACACGTTCTTCTTGGGGTCAAGCACGTCCGCCGGCGTCAGGTTGTGCGACAGGAGGAATAGCGCCGCGTCGCCGACGACCTTCGACGTGGGCGTGACCTTGACGATGTCGCCGAACAATTGGTTAACCGCGGCGTACATCGGGCCGA
Organism: Urbifossiella sp.; assembly: GCA_044220735.1. GTDB lineage: Bacteria > Planctomycetota > Planctomycetia > Gemmatales > Gemmataceae > Urbifossiella. Next base: position 5,933 of record JBGAQM010000219.1, read on the forward strand.
CCTCTGCCCACCGGCCGCCGAGGCCGAGCGACTGCGCCTGCTGGTACAGGTTGGCGTACTGGCCGCCGGGCATCTCGTGCTGGTACACGTCGGCCGACGCCGCCAGTTGCCCCGTCTCGAACGCCGAGTAGTAGCCGCGCACGGTCTCCCAGTAGAGCGCCGTTTCGCGCAGCGTGTCGAAGTCGAAGCCGGGGTCGCGCTCGGTGAACCGCAGCGCCTCTTGCAGCGCGTTGAGGCTGGGTTGCGCCGTATTCCCGGCCAGCGGGGCGAAGGCGCAATCGACGATATCGACACCTTCCTCCGCGGCCATGACGTAGGCGGCGACCTGCCCCCCGGCCGAGTCGTGGGTGTGGAAGTGGATCGGCAGCCCGACCGCCTCGCGCAGCGCCTTCACGAGCTTCTTCGCGGCGTACGGCTTGAGCAGGCCGCCATGTCCTTGATGGCGAGGAAGTGCGTGCCGAGCTTCTCCAGCTCCTTCGCCAGGTTCACGTAGTAGGTCAGCGAGTACTTGTCGCGCGCCGCGGGTCGAGGATGTCGCCGGTGTAGCACACGGCCGCCTCGCAGATGGCGTCGGTCTTCAGCACGGCTTCGACGCCGACGCGGAGGTTCGGCAGCCAGTTGTTGGCGTCGAACACGCGGAAAATGTCCATCCCGTGCTGGGCCGAGAGGCGGACGAACTCGTCCACCACGTTGTCGGGGTAGTTCGAGTAGCCGACGGCGTTCGGCCTGGAGCATCTGGAAGAGGATGTTCGGCACCGCCTCCCGCAGCCGGGCGAGGCGGTCCCACGGCGACTCCTTGAGGAAGCGCATCGACGTGTCGAAGGTGGCATACCCTGTTTCGATGGAGAAGAAGTTGGCATGCGCGCACGCGCGGCGGCGAAGGCGACGGCGAGCATGTCGGCGGTGCGCATCCGCGTCGTCAGGAGCGACTGGTGAGCGTCGCGCATCGCGGTCGTCGGTGACGAGGAGGCGGCTCTGGTCGCGGACCCACTGGGCGAGTTTCTTGGCGCCGTGCTGCTTGAAGTAGCTACGGGTTCCCTCCGGGAGCTGTGAGACGGGCGAAAGCCCGTGGACAGCGTCGTCCCCGGGCTTTGCGCGCCCTTCACCTTCACCCGGTCACCAACACCTTCGCGTACCTCCGGGTGTCCGTTCACGATCACGTCGGCGACGTACCCGAGCAGTTTCGTCGCCCGGTCGCGGCGGCCCGACAGCTTGAACAGGTCCGGCGTCTCGTCCAGGAACCGCGTCGTCACGTTCCCGGCCAGGAACTCCGGGTGGTCGATCAGGTTCAGCAGGAACGGGATGTTCGTCTTCACGCCGCGGATGCGGAACTCTTGCAGGCAGCGCTCCATCCGCGTGGCCGCGTCGGCGAAGCGGCGGCCGCTCGCGGTCACCTTCACCAGCAGCGAGTCGTAGTACGGCGTGATGAGCGCCCCGCCGAACGCCGTGCCGCCGTCGAGTCGCACCCCGGGGCCGCCGCTGGAGCGGTACGCCGTCAGCCGGCCGTAGTCGGGGACGAAGCCGTTCGCCGGGTCTTCGGTCGTCACCCGGCACTGGATGGCGAACCCCTGAGTGGCGATCTGGTCCTGCACCAGCCCCACCTCGGGGTGGTTCAGGGGAGCCCGCCGGCGATGAGGATTTGCGACCGCACGATGTCGAACCCGGTGACCTGCTCGGTAACCGTGTGCTCGACCTGGATGCGCGGGTTGACCTCGATGAAGTACACCTTCCCGGCGTCGGTGTCGTACAGGAACTCGACCGTGCCCGCGTTGTCGAGCCCGACCGCGTTGCCGACCGCCAGCGCGGCGTCGAGAATCTCCCGGCGCACCTTCTCCGGCAGGTTCGGCGCGGGGGCCAGCTCCACGACCTTCTGGTGCCGCCGCTGAATGGAACAGTCGCGCTCGTACAGGTGAACCAGCCCGCCGTGCCGGTCGCCGATCAGCTGCACCTCGATGTGCTTGGCCCGCTCGACGAACTTTTCCAGGAACACGTCCGGCACGCCGAACGCCGTCCCCGCCTCGCGCTGTGCCGACTCCACCGACTCCTTCAGCTTGTCCGCCGACCGCACGACCCGCATCCCCCGCCCGCCCCCGCCCATCGACGCCTTCACGATCACCGGGTAGCCCAGCGTGTCGGCGAGTGTCGAAGCCGCGTCGGCGGATGTCAGCGGGTTGTCAGTTCCCGACAGGACGGGGACGCCCGCCTTCTTGGCGATGGCCCGCGCGGCCACCTTGTCGCCGAGGTTGTCGAGGATGTCCGGCTTCGGGCCGACGAACGTGATGCCGGCGGCGGCACAGGCGCGGGCGAAGCCGGCGTTCTCGCTCAGGAAGCCGTACCCGGGGTGGATCGCGTCTACGCCGACGGACTTCGCCAGCGCGACGATGCCGGGGACGTCGAGGTACGAGCGGATGGGCTCGCCGGGCTTGCCGACCTGGTACGCCTCGTCGGCCTTGAAGCGGTGGAGGGCGAAGCGGTCCTCGTGGCTGTAGACCGCGACCGTGCGGATGCCGAGCTCGTGCGCCGAGCGGAACACGCGGATGGCGATCTCGCTGCGGTTGGCGACGAGGAGCTTCTTGAACGGCTGCTGAACGGAATCCGGCATGTCCGGCGCGGCCTCGGGAGAGGGTGGGCTCGCCGGATGGGATACGGAATCAGCGCAAAGCCCGGGATGTCCGGGCTTGTCGTGGGGCCGGCTTCCGACCGGCCGTGCGTACCCAGGCCGGTCGGAAACCGGCCCCACGACCGAGTTACGGCCGCGCGGTCGTGGCGGGTTCGTCGCCCGTCTGCGCCGCCGCGGGGCTGATCGTCGTGGGGTTCTGCACCGTCACGACCACCGGGACGCGGACGGTCGCCACGCCCGGGTTCGTCGTCTTCAGCGTCAGGTCGGCGATCCAGAACCCGGCCGGGCAGTCCTTGTCGAGCGTCGCGGTGACGGTGTAGGTCACCATCGACCCCTGCCGCGACTCCTGCTTCGCCTCGGCCTTCACGAACGCCCCGCTGCTCGTCACCTCCGTCACCTGCCAGTTCGGGTCGGTGGTGAACGTCACCTTCGTCTGGCCGCTCTGGGTTTGGCCCTTGCGGACGGTGCCGAGGTTGATCGTGTCCGGCGACAGGATCAGGTCGTCGCGGATGACGGCCTGCACCCGCAGCGAGACTTCCGTCGGGCTGGGGGAGATGAACGGCACGTACACGGTCACGGCCTTGGTGACGTTGGCCGGGCCGGCGCGGTTGGTGTTCATCTGCGCGATGACCGCCGCCGACTGGCCGGGGGCGACGGTGAACTGGCTGACCGACGCCGACACGCACCCGCACGACACCCGCGGCTGGCCGAGGGTGATCGTCTGGCCGGTCGTGTTGGTAAACCGGAAATAGTGGGTGACGACCGGCCCCCGCGGGGTCGGGCCGAAGTCCTTCACCTTCTCGGTGAACAGGGCGGACGGGTTGGCCACGGCCGACCCGAGTGACACTGCCACCCCCACCGCCGCGAGCGCGAACCGGAACATCGTTCTCGTCCCCCAGAAACCGGTCGGCCGCCGTTCCCCCGAGCGTCGGCCCGCACCAGATACTCGTTCTCTATCAGACGCGCGGGCGGTCCTTCACCAGCAGTTTGCCCGCCGGGTACACCCCGCCGGGTGTCGCCGCCCGTCCTGGCCGGCGTTCCTGGTCATCTCGGCGCGACCGCTACGCTCGCGCCAGCACGGCGACGCTCACCCGGGCCGCCCCCGCCGCCCGGACCACCCGGGCGGCCTCCGCCACCGTGCTGCCGGTGGTCATCACGTCATCCACCACGAGGACCGACGCGCCGCCGAAGCTTGCACGACGCCCGACGCGAAACGCCCCGCGGATGTTCACCGCACGGGCCGTGGCCGACGGTTGTGCGTGTTGCTCGTCCGGTTTCGTCCGCACCAGCCACGACGGTCGTAGCGGCAGTTTCAGTTCCGCGGCCACCTCGCGGGCGACCGCGCCGGCCTGGTTGTACCCGCGTGTCAATCTGCGCCGCCAGTGGAGCGGAACTGGCACAACCACGGTTGCCGCCAGCGCCCGCAACTCGGCCGCCCGCGCCTCGGCGAGCGTCCGCCCGAGCATCTCGGCCACGGGCTCGCCCGCCGATCCCTTCGTCCTCAGAATGCCTGCCCGCAGCGGCCCCTCGTACGGGCCGAGCCGGACCGTCCCGTCGATCCCGAACCCCCGACCCCGACACGCCGGACAACCACCCTTCAGGTCGGTGTGCGGGCCGACCGTCGCCGCACACCGCGGGCACCGCTCGGCCGGGTCGGCCGTCAGTGCGACGTAACACGTCGAGCAGAAGCCATGCCGGAACGGCTCGGCCCCGACCTCGGCGGCGTCGCAGAGGAGGCAGGCGTTCGGAAAAATCAGATCCGCCGCGCCACGCGCCAGATCGAGCAGGGTCCGCGGCCACATGACGGGAGTCCGTCCCGGCGACCGGAGAGAAACTGACCGAATCGTAGAGCCGGGAGTGTCGGGACACAAGACGTGGGGAACCGAATTCGGCTACGCCGCGTCCCGCGCGGAGAACTCGGCTGCCTGCGCGAGCGGGAAGGTGAATACGAACCGCGTCGGTCCGTCGGCGGGCTCGTGGCACAGGTCGCCGCCGTTCTGTTTCGCCAGGCGCCAGGCGGTGGGCAGGCCGAGCCCACGGCCGCGGCCGGCGGGGCGGCCGCAGTAGAACGGGTCAAAGGCGTGGGTGACGACTTCCGCCGTCAGGCCCGGCCCGCCGTCCTCGACGACGATTCGCACGTCCGTCGCGGTCGCCTCGGTGCGGAGGCGGACCCACCCGTCGGGGCCCGCTGCCTCGATGCCGTTGCGGGTCACCGCCGCCAGGGCCAGCCGCAACTGTCCCGCGTCGGCGGCAATCTCCCCGTCGGCGTCCGCCGCTTCGAGGCGGACCGACCGCTCGGCGGCGAACGGCTCCAGGTCGTCGAGCACCCCGTCGAACAGGTCGGCGAGCGCGACGCGGCCGGGGGTCGGCTCGGGCGGGCGGGCGAACTGCATCACCTCACGGAGGATGCCGGCGATCCGCTGCGTCTGCCGGACGACGGCACGGAGGCTCTCGGCCCGGTCGTCGTCCTGTTCGGTGCGGAGGAGCCGCTGGGCGTGGCCCGAGATGACCG
>JBGAQM010000220.1:0-10507 GCA_044220735.1 Urbifossiella sp.
GACCATCGCGCAGCTCGTCATCAGGATCGGCCGCAGTCGCGCCCGGCCGCCCTCGACCGCCGCGCGCACGGCGCCGCCGTGCAGGGCACGCGACCGCTCCGCGAACGTCACCAGGAGGATCGCGTTCGCCACCGACACGCCCAGCGCCATGATCGCGCCCATGAACGACTGCAAGTTCAGCGTCGTCCCCGTCGCGGCGAGCGTCAGGCCGACGCCGCACAGCGTCGCGGGTAGCGCCGCGACCGACACCAGCGCCAGCCGGATCGACTGGAAGTAGGCGACGAGCAGCAGGAAGATGGCGAGCACCGCCGCGGCGAGCCCGCGGCCGAGGCTCGACTGCACCACCCGCAGCGTTTCGAGCTGGCCCCGCACGTCCACGAGCACGCCGCGCGGCGGCTCGCCGCACTCGGCGATCGCCGCCCGCACCTGCCGGCTCACGGCACCCAAATCCCGCGTCGCCACCGTGGCCGTGACGCTCGCCAGGCGGCGCATGTTGTACCGGTCGATCTCGGCCGGGCCGGTCGTCTCGCGGATGGTCGCCACGTCGCGGAGGTGGACCGCGCCGCCGGCCGCGGCGCCGCTCCAGCCGTTCGCCGGCCCGTACCCGTGGCCGGTCGACGGTGGCCCCATCCCGGCCGGGGCGCGGACGGGGATGACCCCGATCTCGGTCACGGAATTCATGCTCGGCGGCGGCACCTGCACCTGCACGATGTACGCCTGCCCGCTCGCCGGGTCGCGCCAGTAGATCGGGTTCATGTACCGGCTCGACGCCGTAGCCGGGATCAGCGCGTGCCCGACCCCCTTCGCCGTCACCCCCATCGTCGCCGCCTTCACGCGGTCGATCGCGATGTCGATGGTGGGGTAGTCCTGCGCCGGGTGGAGCGTCACGTCGCGGAGCGCGGGTATTGCCGCGAGCTTGTCGCGCACCTTCGCCGCGAACGCCAGGTTCTCCGCCATCTTCGGGCTGCTGATCTGCACCTCGACGGGCGTCGGCGAGCCGAAGCTCATCACCTCGCTGACGAGGTCGCCCGGCTCGAACGACAGCCGGAGGCCCGGCAGCCGCGCCGCGGCCGACTCGGCGGGCAAGCCGTCGTCGCGGTAGCGGGCCGCCAGCCACGCCTTCAGGTCGCGGTCGAGCCGGTCGCGCAGCCGGGCCTTCGTGTCCTCGATCCGCCCGGCGCCCGGCGTCAGCGACACGCGCAACAGCACCTCGTCGGGGCCGCTCGTCCACTGGTGGACGGTCTGGATCGGGTAGTTCGTGGCGATCATGCCGACGTACCCGACCGTCGCCGACACGCGGCCGGCGCCGAGTTCGTCGCGGATCAGGCGGGTCGCCTCCTGGGCCAGTTCCTCGGTGCGCTCGATCCGCGTCCCGGTCGGCGCCCGCATCCGCAGGAGGAACTGCCCCTTGTCCGTCGGCGGGAAGATGGCCGTGCCGAGCGTCGCGTACAGCGCCCACACCAGCGCCGCCGTGCCCGCCAGGTACACGACGACGGCCACGTAGCGGTGGTGGACGACGCGCGCCACGACCCCCTCGTACCCGGTCAGGACGCGGTCGAAGAAGCCGGCCCGTCCGTCGGCGTGCGCCGGGATCGGCTTCAGCAGCCACACGCAGAGCACCGGCACGAACGTGCTGCTGAGCAGGTAGCTCGCGATCATGGCGAAGCCGACGGCCAGCGACAGCGGCACGAACAGCTCCCGCGCCGCCCCGTCCATGAAGAACGACGGCACGAACACCGCCAGGATGCACAGCATCGCCAGCAGCCGCGGCACGGCGGTTTCCTGGTTTCCGCGCCGCACCGCCCGCGCCACCGCCGGGTACCGCAGCATCTGGGTGTGGATGTTCTCCACCTCCACGGTCGCCTCATCCACGAGGATGCCGACGGCGAGGGCGAGGCCGCCGAGGGTCATGAGGTTGACCGTCTGCCCGGCGACCCACAGGGCGAACAGCGCCGCCGCGAGTGCCAGCGGGATGTTCAGCACGACCACGATCACGCTCCGCCAGTCGCGCAGGAACAGCAGCACCATCAGGCCGGTCAGGAGCGCCCCGACCAGCGCCTCGGCGCCGACGCCCCACATCGACTCGGTGACGATCTCGGACTGGTCGAAGGCGAAGTCGATGCTCACGTCGTCGGGCACGGCGTCGCGCATCCGCGGCAGCGCCTCGCGGACGCCCTGCACGACCGCCAGGGTGCTGGCGTCGGCCCGCTTGGTGACGAGCATGAACACGGACCGGCGGCCGTTCACGAGGGCGTAGCCGGCGGTGATGTCGGCCGCGTCCTCGACCGTCGCCACGTCGCGGAGCAGCACCGGGTGCTCGCCGAGCCGCACCGGCAGCGTGCCGAGCTCGGCGACCGGGTTGGCGCCGACCATCACGTTGTGGGAGACGAGGTACGTGCGGTCGCCGATCCGCAGGTTCCCCGACGGCGTGACGGCGTTCCCGGCCTCGACCGCGGCGGTCACCTGGTCGAGCGTCAGCCCCTGCGCCCGCAGTCGCTCGGCGTCGATGCTGACGACGACGGCCCGCTGGTTGCCGCCGAACGCCGGCGGGCTGGACATGCCGGCCACGCTGGCGAACAGCGGCCGCACCTTCAGCGTGGCCATGTCCTGAATGTCTTTGATGGACTTGGTGCGGCTCGACATGATGAGGTAGCCGACGCCCGCGCTGCCGGTGTCGTGGCGGGTGATGAACGGCGGCACGGTGTTCGGCGGCATCATGAACCGGGAGCGGTTCACGGCCGCGACGACCTCGCTCATCGCCTGCCCCATGTCGGTCCCGGGGTGGAAGTACACCTTCAGCAGGCTCATCCCCTGGATGTTGCGGCTCTCGATGTGGTGGACGCCGTTCACGTACAGGAAGTGGAACTCGTAGTACGACGTGAGGAGCCCTTCCATCTGCTGCGGGGTCATGCCGCCGTACGGCTGCGCGACGTAGATGACGGGCTGGTTCAGCGCCGGGAACACGTCCACCCGCGTGCGGTACGCGGCGAGGCCGCTGCCGACGAGCACGGCCACCACCCCGACCATGACGGTGACGGGGTTTCGCAGGGCGAACACGATCGGGTTCATGGGGACCAGTTTAGTTGCCCCGCCGCGAGTGGCGGAAGCGCCGAAACCGTTTGCTCGTCCCCGGTGTCCCGTCTTATCATGCACCCGGCACCGGAGGTTCCGTCATGGTCCGCGCCGTCGTCCTGCTCCTCGCCTTCACCACCGTCGTCGCCGCCCGCCAGGACGGCGACCCCGAGGTGGACGGGAAGAAGGCGTCGGAGTGGTTCAGCATCCTCCGCAACGACGCGAGCCCGCGCAAGCGCTCCCAGGCGGCCGCGGCGCTCGGGCCGCTGTGGCTGAAACACCAGCACAAGGACGCCCTCCCGGACCTCGTGCGCTCGATGAAGGTGGACACCAGCGCCGCCGTGCGGGCGCAGTGCGTTCGCGTGTTCGGCACCCTCCCGCCCGACACCGCCGCGGTGCTCGCCAAGGAGGTGTCCGCGGCGTTCGCCGAGGAGAAGGAGCCCGCCGTCCGGAAGGAACTGGCGGTGGCGCTCGGCCGGTTCCCGGAGGTGGCCAAGAAGTCCGTCGAGCCGCTGTCGGCCGTGCTGAAAGACCCGGACCCGACGGCGAAGGTCGCGGCCGCGGAGGCGCTCGCCCGCGCCGGCAAGGACGCGAAGGACTCGGCCGACGACCTGCTCCCGCTGCTCGACGACAAGGAGAAGCCGGTGCGGCAGGCGGCCGTGTTCGCCCTCGGCCGCGTCGGCCCGGACAACCCGTCGTTCGTCGCCGCGGCGCTCGCCGGGCGGTTCGGGCGCGAGCCCGACGTCGACGTCCGCCGCGAAGTCGTTGGGTCGCTCAAACTCCTTGGCGACAAGTCGGACGTGGTCGTGGGGATGCTCGCCGGCGCCACCGCCGACGCCGACGCGGAGACGCGGACGGGGGCGGTGCGGACGCTCGGGTTCTTCGGCCCGCCGGCGAAGGGCGCCGCCGACCCGCTGCTCAAGGTCGCCACGACGAACCCCGACAAGGCACTGCGCGAGGACGCGGTGAAGGCGTTCGCGTCGGTCCTCGGGCCCGACGGCGTGAAGGGCCGGGCGGGCGACTTCGTGAAGGTGATGGAGACCGACCCGGAGTTCGAGGTGCGGCTATCCGTCGTGGAGGAGTTGGGGGCGCTCGGGCCGCTGGCGAAGGGGGACGCGGCCATCCTCGGGGCGCTGCGGCAGCGGCAGAGCGACCCGCAAGTGAAGGTCCGCCAGGCCGCCGCCGCCGCCGTGCGGCGGATCGAGAAAAAGGTGGACCCGAAGGACATGGACAAAAAGTGACCCATTGTTGGTGACTGCTGTTACGCGACGCAGACGGTTCAGGCCGCGGTCGAAACACGAATCGCCCGTCATCAACGACGGCCGTCGTGCCCAGCCTGATCGATCCCTCACCTCGCCCGGAAACGCCCTTCACCCCCGTCACAACCGCTGCGACCATTCCGACCCGGGCAGACCGATTCGGTTGACACCGCAGGGCGCCGTTCTAGATACCAGATGAATCGCGGGTTACGCCCCCCGCACGAGCGAGACGCACCCCATGACCACCCCCGGCCTCCCCGCCGCCCTGGCATATCTGCCGAGCTGGTGGCAGGACGCCGCCGAGCCCGCCGCGTTCGACGCCCTCCTCGCCGGGTGGGTTCGGGCCTGCGGGTGGCGCGCCGCCGGGTTCGTTTGGCCCGCCGACGGCGGCCCCTCCGTCGTCCGCGTCGCCCCGATCGGGTTCGTGTCGGACGCCGTCCTTCCCCCGGAACTGGCCGAGGTGATGAAGCGCGTTCGCGGCGGCGAGCCGACCGTGTTCGTCGCTACCGCTCACACCGCCGGCCGCGTCTACGCCCCGATCCTCTTCCCCGGTCGGTCGCCGGCCGTGCTGTGGGCCGAGCGCGCCGCCGGCCAGACCTGGACCGACGCCGACCACGCCTACCTCGCCCTCGCCGGTAAGGCGCTCGAGCGGTCGCCCGCCGCGGCGGCACTCGTCGGCCCGGTCGCCGACCCCGACCGGATCGAACAGCGGCTCGCCGACGCGGCCGTCGTCGCCGGGCGGATGGCCCACGACTTCGACAACATCCTCACCGGCATCATCGGTTACTCCGACCTGGCCGCGCCGCTGCTGCCGGCCGGGTCGCAGGCGCAGGGCTTCGTGTCGGAGATCGCCAAGGTCGGGCAGCGCGGCATCGCCTTCACGCAGCAACTCCACTCGCTCAGCCGGGCCGGGTTCGCCCGGCCGAGCCCCGGGTCGGTGGTCGCCACCCTCGGCCGGGAAGAGTCGCGACTGCGGCCGGCGATGCACCCGAACCTCCGCTTCGACAAGGACCTGCCGAGCGGCCTGCCGGCCGTCGCGGTCGAGGCGTCGCTGTTACAACTCGCGCTCGGGCACCTGCTCGAAAACGCCGTCGAGGCGTGCCCGCAGGGCGGCACCGTCCGCGTTACGGCCCGGGTGGTCGAACTCACCGCGGCCGACGCCCGCGGCTACCTCGGCAAGGCCGAGGCCGGACCGCACGTCCTCGTTTCGATCACCGACTCCGGGGCCGGGATCAAGCCGGAGGTGCGCCGCCGGCTGATCGCCGAGCCGTTCTTCACGACCAAGGTCCGGCACCGCGGGCTGGGGCTCGCGGTGGCGTTCCGCATCCTGTCCGCCCACCGCGGGGGCGTTCAGCTCGACCCGGCCCCCCCGCCGGGACCGGGCACCGCGGCCCGGGTGGTGTTGCCGCTCGCGGCCCACCGCACCCCGGTCGCCTCGTCCACCCCGCCGCCGGCCCACACCGCGTCGCTCGCCGACGCCGTCCGGCCCAACCCACACGTCACCACCCGAGGCTAGCGATGCCGTTCGACGTTGAAGACCGCCTGATCCAGACGCCGCGGCCGGTCCGCGCCCCCGCCGCCCCGCTCCTCGAACTCCAGTCGTCCGGGGACATCCGCATCCTCGTCATCGACGACGACCCCCCGACCTGCGCCGTCATCCAGTCGGCGCTGGCCAACCGCGACTTCGTCATCGACACCGTGTCCGAGCCGGTGATGGTGGAGTCGGCGCTGCGGTCCGGGCGGTACCACCTGGTCATCCTCGACTACGTGCTGCCGGGCGTGGAGGCGGAGCAGGTGTTCGCCTGGGTGCGCGAGCTGCAACCGGACGCGAACGTGGTGGTGGTGACGGGCTACCCGTCGGTGGACAGCGCCCTCAGCTGCCTGCGGGCCCGGACGTTCGACTACCTGACGAAGCCGTTCCAGGTGGACCAGCTGCGCGAGGTGGTGTTCCGCTGCCTGGAGGGGAAGGGGCTGCTGCGGATGACCGAGGCGGCGCTCCGCGAGAGCCTCGGCAACGCGATCCGCGAGCGGCGCAAGGCGCTCGGCCTGACGCTGTCGAACATGAGCGACCGGACCGGCGTGTCCCTGGGCTACCTGAGCCAGATCGAGCTCGGGAAGAACTCGGCGTCGATCGAGACGCTGTACCGCATCTGCCTGGCGCTCGGGATGAAGATGAGCGAGCTGTTCCAGGCGGTGCAGCGCGGGTAGTCGAGTTGCCGCTTGCGGCTTCGCGTTTCGCAGCGCGAAGCCGCAAGCGGGTTTTCATTTCAGCTTCCCCCTCACCCCCTCGTCCAGCTGCGCGATCAGCTTCGGCACCCGCTCCAGCACCAGTTGCAGCTTCTCGAACGCCGACCCGCCGGTCGCGGGCCACGCGGCTAGCCACACCGCCAGCGGAGCCGTCAGCGTGTCACTCACCAGCGCCTCGCGCTGGCTCCGCACCTTCAGCCGCGCCGCCTCGGCCGCCCCGCGTGCGGCCAACTCCGCCGTCTGGTGCGTCGCCGACACGCCGAGCGGGACCAGCAGCAAGAGTATCCAGCCCGGCGGCCACGTGAACCAGACCGCGGCGCCGACCACGGCCGCGTCCGCCGCGAGCTTGCCCCCGCGGAGCGAGTACAGCAGCGTCGGGTTTCCTTCCAGGTGCGCCACGAGCTGGCGGCCGGTCGTTTCCAGGTCGTCGGTCTCCTTGAGCTCGAACGTGCGGAACGCCTGCTGGAAGCGGTCGCGGGCCTCGGCCGACAGCGGGCCGTCAAACCCACGCGCCGCCGCCTTCCACACCGGGTGCGAGTCGGACCGCCGTAGTGCCTCGGCCCGCAGCCCGTCGAGCCAGCCGACGAGCGCCGCGTCGAGAACCGTCTTTTCGGACAGGTTGAGCACGTCGGGCCGCACGATGAGGCGGGTCAGCGTGTCGCGGCCCCAGCGGTACGGGGCGCGCAGCACCCACAGCACGTTGCCCCACATGCGGCCCGCGCCGGGGAGCTCGACGAGCTCCACCAGCTGCTCGCGGTAGCGGTCGAAGCGGCGGAACTGTTCGCCGCTCAAATACTCCTTGCGGTAGCGGTCCTCGAAGTCGAGCCGGCCGCCCTGCACGGCCCCCTTCCACGCCTCGAACTCGGCGAGGTCGCGGCGTGCCACGTCGAGTAACCCTTCACCCGCGGTGGCGAGGTAGCGGGCCGCGTTCGTCACCGTGCGCGTGCGCGCGGCGTCGGCCGACTCGCACTGAACGAGAATCTGGTTGAGGAGCTGCACCCGGTACTTGGCCCCGGCGCCGCCCGGGTCGTTGCGCACGCCCGGCGGCATCTGCGGAAAAGGCACGACGGGAACGGCCGGGAGCTCGCCACCCGGGAGCGGCGGGAGGCGGCCCAGTACCTCCTGCCGGAAGTGCTCCACCAGCGCGGGCGCGTCGGCCTCGCGCATCTTGGTGACGACGCACACCACCGCCTTGCCGGCCTTCACCGCGAGGTGAAGGAATTGCGTCGGCACCTCGTCGTTGTAGCGCTCGTCGGACGCGACGTAGACGACCACGTCGGCGAGCGCCGCGACCTCCATCAGCCGCGCGACGTAGTTGGTGCTGGCCCACGTCGTCATGTCCGGGCAGTCCCAGACGACGAACTCGGCGAGCGCGTCCGCCGCCGGCCCGGGTTGCAGGCGGCGGACCTGGTACACGTCCTCGTCGAGGTCGGCGGGCTTGTCCTCGGAGATGCGCCGCATCGGGCCGAGGAAGCCGACCGTGCTCGGCAGCGCGGCGCCGCCGGCGGGGAGGAACGCGGTCGGGTGGCGGGTGAAGCCGGCCTGCGGGTTCGCCTCCGCGACGACGGTGCCGCACAGGAAGTTGACGACGGTACTCTTGCCGGCGCCGGCCCCGCCGACGACCACGACGTGGAGCGGCCGGGCGGGCTGGTCTTCGAGGAACGGGCCGAGGACGTTGCGCGTCAGCGCGGAGGCGAGTCGGAGCCCGCCGGCGTGGGCGGCGAGCCCGGGTTGGGCGCGGCAGTGGTCTTCGAGCCAGCCGAGGTCCGCGGCCAACTCGCCGACCGCCGCCCGGGTGTCGGGGGTTTGCATTTCCCCAGTTTCGAGTTTCGAGTTTCGAGTTTCAAGTTCAGGACCGGAACGCCGGCCGCGTCGTCCGATCGGGCGCGCGGTCGAGCGCGAACGCTTCCAGCGGCACGCACGGCGCCTTCCCGGTCAACAGTTCCGTCAGCACGCGTGCCGTGCCGACCGACAACTGCACCCCGGCGCGGAAGTGGCCCGTCGCGACGAGCACCCCGTCCCACCCCGGCACCGGCCCGAGGTAGGGCAGCCCGTCGGCCGAGCCCGGCCGCAGGCCCGCCCACGTCTTCTCGACTTCCGCGTCGGCCCAGCCGGGAATCAGGTTCGTCGTGAACGCCAGCAAGTCGGCCACGCCCGCGGCGGTCGGCCACTTCTCGAAGCCGGCCTCCGGTTCCTCCGTCGAGCCGACCAGCACCCGCCCGTCGGCCCGCGGCACGAAGTAACGCTTCCCCGTCATCAGCACGCGCTCGATGCCGGGCGCCGGCTGGCGGAACAGGACGATCTGCCCGCGCACCGGATGGACGCCGGGCGCGTGCCCGAGAGGAGTCAGCAGAAACTCGCTCCACGCCCCCGCGGCCAGGACGCACGCCCCTGCCGACACCACGCCGTCACCGACCCGAACGCCGGTGACCCGCCGGCCGCTCGTCGCCCAGCCGTCGGCCGGCATGCCGGGTCGAAGTCGCACGCCGAGCCGCTCGCACGCCGCGACCAGGGCGCGGACGTGCCACGGGTTACGCACCTGACCGCACGTCGGCAGCAGGTAAGGGTCGCCGGGGAAGCCGGCGGCGGCCGGTTCGCACACGTTCAGCTGCGAGCGCGTCAGCCGCTCGAACGGGAAGCCCTCGGCTTCCCACAACTCGGTCACGTCGCGGTCGTGCGGGTGGAGGAATTCGAACCCGCCGCAGCGGCGGTAGCCGGTGTCGATGCCGGTGAGTTCGCGCAACTCGTCCGCCAGCCGCGGCATCCCCACCGAGCCGAGCGCCCGCAGCTTGTCGATCGGGGTCGCGGCCCGCTCCGGGTTCCCCGGCGGGATGATGCCGGCGCCGGCCCACGACGCCTCGGCGCCGAGCGGGCCGCGGTCCAGCACCTCGACCGTAAGCCCCGCCTTCGCCAACTCATACGCCGCGGTCAGGCCGACGACGCCGCCGCCGACCACCGCCACGTCCGGGTGCCGTTCCATCCCGACATTCTAAGCGGGTTGCCGGGCGCGGCGGGAACACCGATAATTCCACCCCGCGCCCGCCGCCACGGAATCCGGCATGACCATGACCGAACCGACCGCACAGGAAACCGCACTGGCCCACATCCTCGAAGGCCTCCCGGCCGAGCGCGAGGCCCGCGTCGCGTTCCTGCACAAGCTCCTGGGCGAAGGCCCGTGCCGGCAGATCGGCATCTTCCCGCTCCCGCCGGGGTTCAAGCTGTCGGTCGTCATCCCCGTCTACAACGAGGAGCGCTGGCTGGCCGAGCTGGTGCGGCGGGTGCAGGTCGTGCCGATCCCCAAGGAACTGATCCTCGTCAACGACATGTCCACCGACGGCTCGCCGGCGATCCTGGCGCAGCTGGCCGAGCGGTACGACAACGTGCGGGTGTTCCACCAGCCGAAGAACATGGGCAAGGGTGCCGCGCTGCGGGAGGGGTTCAAGCACTGCACCGGCGACCTGGTGATCGTGCAGGACGCCGACTGGGAGTACGACCCGGCAGAGTTCCCGAAGCTGATCCAGCCGATCGTCGAGAACCGGGCCGACGTGGTGGTCGGGTCGCGGTTCATCGGCGAGCAGCACCGCGTGCTGTACTACTGGCACTCGGTGGCGAACAAGGGGCTGACGCTCCTGTCGAACATGTTCACGAACCTAAACCTGACCGACATGGAGACGTGCTACAAGGTGTTCCGCCGCGAGGTGCTGCAGGGCATGACGCTCAAGAGCAACCGGTTCGGGTTCGAGCCGGAGGTGACGGCGAAGATCGCCAAGAAGAAGGCCGACGGCTCGCGGTGGCGGGTGTTCGAGGTGCCGATCAGCTACAGCGGGCGGACGTACGAGGAGGGGAAGAAGATCGGCCTGAAGGACGCCTTCCAGGCGCTGTGGTGCATTGTGCGGTACTGGGCGGCGGACTAACGCCCACGGTTCGGC
>JBGAQM010000221.1:0-10568 GCA_044220735.1 Urbifossiella sp.
TCGGCGTTGGCCACGTTCCGAAGTAGCGCCGCCGGCTCGTTCGAGTGACTGACGACCAGGTCGAGTCGGCCGTCGTCGTCGAGGTCGGCGACGGCCAGTCCGCGGCCCATGTGATCGGCCCGGAAGTAGGCCCCACCCTTCCCCGGGAGCTCACGAAACTGCCGCCGGCCGTCGTGCTCCTCGTTGCGGAGCAGTACCGGCCGCTGCTTGAAGGTGGAACCCACCGGGTGCCGTAGGACGTGCCCGTTCGCGATCGCTACGTCCTCCCAGCCGTCTCGGTCGAAGTCGAAGAAGGCGGTGCCGAAGCCGACGAACTTCTGCCCGAGCCGGCCGAGCCCGGCCGCGGGGGTGTGGTAACGAAAGCGGCCGCCGCCGAGGTTGCGGTACAGGGCGTGGAACTCGCCCTGGTAGTTCGCCACCAGCAGCGACGGCCGGCCGGAGCCGTCGTAGTCGGCCGCGTCCACGCCCATGCTGCCGTTAAACAGCCCGTGCTCGTCCACCGCGACGCCGGCCGAAAAGCCACGCTCCTCGAACTTCATCCCGCCGCGGTTCAGGTAGAGAAAGTTGTCGCCGCCGTCGTTGGCGACGTAGACGTCGGACTTGCCGTCGCCGTCGAGGTCGAGGACGACGACGCCCAGCCCCTTGCCGTCGGGGCGGAGCCCGGCGGCAGCGGTGACGTCGGTGAACGTGCCGTTCCTGTTGTTCCGGTAGAGGCGGTGCGGCAGCGGCTTGAAGCGTTGCGGCGGGCACACGTCGCGCGGAACGCTGCTGCCCGTACACGCCGGGTCGTTCGCCGGCGACCAGTCGAGGTAGTGGCAGACGTACAGGTCGGGGAAGCCGTCGCCGTCGAGGTCGGCCCACGCGGCGGCGGTCGCCCAGCGGTTGTCGGTCAGCCCCGCGGCAGCGGCGCGCTCCACGAACCGCCGGCCGCCGGCCGGGTTCGCCTCGTTGTGGTAGAGCGCGACCCCGCCGAAGCCGGTGACGAACAAGTCGGTGAACCCGTCGTGGTCGTAGTCTGCCGCGAACGCCCCGTGCGAGTAGAACGGGGCGTCGGCGAGCCCGGCCGCGGCCGTCACGTCGGCGAACTTCCAGCCGCCGAGGTTGCGATACAGCCGCCCTGGCAGTCCGCGGACGGTCACCGGGGTGGTCGGCGAGATGGTGCCGCCGCCGGTGAAGAACAGGTCGAGTTTGCCGTCGCGGTCGTAGTCAAAGACCGCGACGCCGCCGCCGAGCGACTCGAGAATCGTGTAGCGGTCGCTCTCTTCGCCGTTGCGATAGGTGAACGCCGCGCCGCCCGCGGCGGCCACGTCCTCGAACACCGGCGGCCCGTCCTCGGCGGCGGGGGCCGTAGGCTCCGGGTTCGGCTCCGGTTCGGGGCGCGTCAACCACCACGCACCCGCGGCGGCGAGCGCGGCCAAGAGGACGACGGGGACGATCACACGTCGAGTCACGGCTTCCCCGAGAGGGCGGCGATGCGTTTTTCGAGTTCGTCGTCGATCTGTTTCAGGCGGGCGCGCTGGGTATCGGCCTCGGCCGTCATGCCGCGTTCCTGAAGGCAGCGGAGCAGTTGCACGTTCGGAGTCCGTCTGTCGGGCGCCTTCTCGACGGCCCTGCGGAGGAGTAGTTCGGCATCGGACGCGCGGCCGCGGTCGAGCGCCAGTGTCGCGGCTTCCGTCATCACGTCGGGGTCGTCGGGCCGGGCCGCGAGGAGTGGGTCGATTACCGCGGCCGCGGCCGCGTGGTTACCGAGTTGGCGGTGCGACTTTGCCAGTCCGAGACGGACTTCGGGGCGGTCGGGCCGGTCGGCGTCGAGCCCGCGGAACAGGGCGAGGGCTTCGGCCGGTTCGTCGCGCGTCAGGAACTCCGCGAGTTGGAACCGTGCCTCGGGGTCGGTCGGATTCTCGGCGAGTGCCTGTCGGTACTCTTGAGCGGCTTCCGCGCCCAACCCCTTCATTGCCAGGGCCAACCCGCGGCCCACGTGCGCCGCGGCGCGGTCCGCAGGCGTGACCGCGAGCCGCAGCCATTCTTTCCCACACACCAACGCACGGTCCGGCTGGCCGATCTTCCGCATCCCGACGGTCAGCGACTCGAGCGCGACCGGCACCGACGGGTGGTCCGGCCGGTCCGTGCAGAACTGAAACACGAGGCCGGACCCGGTCGGGTTCCCGTCCTCGATCCGTGTCAGCATGCGTTCGAGTTCCAACACCTCGCGGTCGCCGCCGAGTTCGCTGTACCGTTGGAGATGGGTTGAGACGGAGTCGCTGTCTCCCAGGCGCCGGGCCACGCGGGCCGCGAGCAAGACCGCGTCACGGTCCGTCGGAGTCGTGGCGAGGTAGCGATCAAGGTGGTCGCGGGCGCTGGCGAACTCGCGGCGGCCGGCGGCGGCCTCGGCCTCGGCCCGGTGATCCGTGCGCCGCCCCCCGGGCCCGAACACGAACCACCCCACGGCCGAAGCCAGTAGCGTGAGGATGATCAGCGGTTTCAGCAGACTACGCATGTGCGACCCGAACCACCGTGACCCGGATTCTACCGCGCCGCCGGCGGAGATTTCACGCCGCGACAGTTCGGCCTAGAATTTACCCTTCACCCCGGCCCCCGGAACCCGCACCCGATGCCTGCCAAACCTGCCCCGGACGACCTGTCGCTGGCCGACCTCCAGGCCGAGGCCGACGCCCTGCGCACCCGGATCAACCGGTTCCGCGAGTCGCTCGGCCGGTTCTTCGTGAACAAGCAGGAGATCATCGACCTGATGGTCGTCGCCGCCGTCGCCCAGGAGCCGCTGCTGCTCGTCGGCCCGCCAGGCACCGCCAAGAGCGATCTGGTGTTGAAGTTTAAAGACGCCCTCGGCATCGACGAGGCGGACTACTTCGAGTACATGCTGACGCGGTTCACCGAGCCGAGCGAAATCATCGGGGCGATCGACATCCAGGAGCTGCGCGCCGGCCGCTACATCCGCAAGAAAGAGGGGAAGTTGCCGACCGCCCGGCTGGCCTTCCTGGACGAGATCTTCAAGAGCAACTCGGCGATCCTGAACATCCTGCTGACGATCGTCAACGAGAAGAAGTTCTACCAGGAGGGGAAGCCCGAGCCGGTGCCCCTGCGGGTGCTGTTCGCGGCGACGAACGAGATTCCCGAACAGGGCGAATTGGCGGCGCTCAAGGACCGGTTCGTGCTGAAGGTACAGAGTCGGTCGGTACAGGACGAGCACTTCACCGAGTTGATCGACGCCGGCCTCCGGGCCGAGGCGTACCGCGGGCTGAACCAGAAGCCGTGGGCCGAAGGGCACTGCTCGCTCGACGACCTGCTGAAGGCCAACCGCTACCTGACGCTCCTGTTCGCCCGCCGGACCGGCGACGGCCGCGGCGACGAGCAGACCGACCGCCAGCTGTTCTTCCCGGCCGACGTGTTCCGCGAGTTCCAGCGGCTCGTGAAGACGCTGGTGCGAGACGACAAGGTCTTCATCTCGGACCGCAAGTTGGTGAAGCTGTACAAGCTATTCCGGGTGCGGGCGTGGGTGTTCGGCGGGGGCACCGTCAGCCGAGACGACCTCCGACTGCTGGCGTACCTCGGCGAGACGCACCAGGAAATCGACCGCCTCCGCGAGAAGGTGCCGCAGTTGCTCGGCGACGTGTGAGCCCGCAACCGCACGCCCGCAGGCAATCGTCTCCGGCCGCCGTAACGTCCGCTACTTTGAGGTGTGGTCGTGCGTCACCTTCCACCCCTCCGGCATCTTGCGGAACAGGAGTGTGAACCAGCCACCCATGGTCTCCTTCCCGGCGGTCACCTCCCACTTCCCGCGAACGAGGATCGCCGCCGGGCCCACCGCCTCGCTGTCCAGGTCCGTGAACGACAGCTTGCCCATCTCCTTCCCCTCGCCCTGGTACGCTGCCCGGTAGCGCTCGCGCAGCGCCTTCCAGCCTCGGACGGACTTCGACCCCGAGATGTACGTCATCCGCTCGTCGTTCCAGTAGCCGGCCATGAAGCCGTCGAGGTCGCCCTTGTTCCAGGCCACGACCTGGTCGGCGAGGACCTTCCTCACCGCGGCGTCGTCGGCGGTGGCAGGAGGCGTCGGCGGGTCGGCGAACGCTGGCGCGGCGAGCAGCAAGAACACGGCGACGGCGGCACGGGACATGGGGCGTCCTCCGGGGGGGTGCGTCCGGGTGAGTATACTGCGGCGGTAGCGTGGCCGTGTCCCACAACCCAGGTGTCCGGCGAGCCCGCATGCGAGTCCGCGTCCTCCCCTGCCCCGCCGACCCGCTCACGGCTCCGGCCGTCTCGGGCGAGTGTCAGGTCTGGGTGGTCGATCTCGACCGCCCGCCACTCCCGGCGGACGTACTCGCCGCGTTTCTCACCGACGACGAGCGCACCCGCGCCGCGCGTTACCGAGCGGCCGCGGTCCGCGAGCAGTTCACGCTCGCACGCGGGGCGTTGCGGCGGGTACTCGGTGGGTACCTCGGCGTGGCCCCGGAGTGTGTGCCGATCACTGTAGCGGCCGGCGGCAAGCCGCAACTCGACGGTGGCGGCCTCCACTTCAACCTGACCCACACCGCCGGCCTGGCATTGATCGCGGTCGGCCCCGTGCGTGTCGGCGTGGACGCCGAGAAGCGGCGACACGTGCCCGACGCCGGCGGGCTGGTGACGCGGTTCTTTTCGCCGGCCGAACGGGACGCGTACCACGCGCTCGCCGCCGACGTGCGGCCGGACGCTTTTTACCGCGGGTGGGTGTGCAAGGAAGCGGTGATCAAGGCGGCCGGTGCGACGATGGAAGCGCTCGACGGGTTCGACGTGGAACTCGACCCGAGGCAACCCGCCGCGGTGCTGGGCGTGCGGCACACGCAACTACTCGGCTGCGGCTGGGCGGTGGCCGACTGGTGTCCGGTCCCGGGGTACGCTGCGGCGGTGGCAGTCGAGGGCGAACGTGTCGAGTTGGTTTGACGGGCGGCGCAAGAAGAAGCCCACCCGGCGTACCGGGTGGGCCTCACCGAACGGCATCAGTTCTTCGGTTCCATCGGCATCGGGTCGTTGCCGACTGCCGCGAAATACCGCGAGACGGCCCGCGAGATCTGGGCCTCCGGCACGTTGGGGTTCACCCGGTAGCCGGTGCGGCCGAAGAAGTCGCGGAAGTTGACGATCGGAATCGCCTTCAACCGCGCCTCCTCGCGGGCCGCCGCCATCTTGCCGATCAGCGCCGCCTTCGCGGCCTGGTGCGGGTCGTTGGCGGTCACCGGAATCTGGTAGCCCTCGACGATGTACCGCGTCCGGTCGGACAGCCGGCCGCGCCACGCCCCGCTGCGGAGGTCGAACACGGCGTCGAGCGTCACGCCCATCTTCCGCAGGTCGCGCTCGACCGCCTCGACGTCGTCGGTGCCGTCGCCGTTGATGTCGAAGACGCCGATCAGGGCGACGTGTTCGCCGACGCCGCGGCGCCACACCGAGTTGTAGATCAGGTCGCCGCCGAGCACCTTGTCGCGGACGTCGTCGAACTCGCCGGTGATCCGCGCCCGCGACAGGCCCGGCCCGAGTACCTCGATCACCTCGATCGTCCCCTTCGGGACGAACTCGACGCGGGTCTTCATGATGCCGCGCTCGTCCGGCTCGCGGAACTCCCGAAGACGCGACTGTTTACCCTTCTCGGGGAAGTCCGCCGGCAGCACGCTGAACGTCAGCCCTGCAGTGACCAGCGAGCTCGATCCGAGGTCAATCTCGACGACGTTCGGTTCGGGCCGGCGGATGATTCGCCCCTGCGGTTCGTCGTACTGCAGCGGGTCCGGCGGCTTGATCTTGCTCAGCAGAATCCTGTTCTGCGTCTGCAACTCCTCGTAGTCCGACTTCAACCGCCGGAGGGCGTCGCCCGCCTTCTCCAGCGCCGCGGTCTGCTCGTCGAACTTGAGGCGGAGAGCCGCGCTGTCGTCGATGTACAGCTTGGTCTTGCTGTTGAGGGTCTTTTCCAGCTCGTCCATCTTGGCCTTGAACGCGACGGGTAGGTCCGCGGCGTTCTTGGCGAACAGGTCTTTCGCCTCCTTCGCGGCCGTCTGGGCGGCGGCGAGTTTCCCGAGTGCGTCGGCGTAGGACTCGGTGTCCGCCGCAAGCTTGTTCATGGCCAGCTCGCGCTGCCCGCGCGCCCGCGCCACCAGCCCGAGGAACGTCTTGTCGGCCAGCGGTGCCTTCAACTGGCTGTCGAAGTCGCCGGCCCAGGCATCGAATTCGGTGGGCGAGGTCGCGGCTTCGAGCGGCTTGGCGTCGGGGTTCATCGCGTAGGCCTTGACCGCGGCGTTGAAGCGGTCGGCCTGCGACTTCGTCAGTTCGGGCCCCTTCTTCTTGACGAGGTCGGCGAGCCGCTTGATCTCGAGATGGACCTTGTCGCCTTCCTTCACTTCACCCTGGAGGATGGTGAGGTCCTCGGCATCACCCGTGCCCGACGCGACGCGGATGGCGCGGGCGATGAGGTCCTTCTCCTTGGCCTCGGCGCGGAGGTTCTTCACCTCGTCCTTGGCCTTGGTGACCTCGGTGTCCTTCGCCTCCTGGTCGGAGTAGAGGACGTACACGAACACCCCAAGACCGATGGTGGTGAGCACGAAGAACACCAGCGACACCACTACCGGCAGACTCGTCTCTTTCGCGGCGGACTTGGCCATGGGAACCCTCGGCGACGGGAGTCGAGACGTGTGCGGACTCAGGGATTATACGCCGACGCCCCTTCAAATGAGGATAACTGCGCCGGCCGGGCGGTCAACGCGAAAGACGAACGTCGCGGCGGCCGGGGGGGCGGCGGTAACGGCGCTGCCGGTTACGACGCCCCGCAGGCCGCGGCTTGACGCTGCCGACGTGGCAACGGTACAGTACCGGTGTCATCATTCTGCCGTCCGCCCGCCGTACCCACGACAACCGGGGCCGGGGGTCTCGCCCGCCACGACCCGCAGACTCCTCCCACCCGCCCCGGGCGCCGGAAGGACCGTCCTCCATGCCGGACACCCCACCGACGGGCAGCCTCTACCTCCTCGACGCCCACGGCCTGATCTACCAGATGTTCCACGGCATCGGCCCGATGTCGGCCCCCGACGGCCGGCCGACGAACGCCGTGTTCGGCGTCACGCGCGCGCTGATGTCGCTGTACGACCGGGGCGCCGACTACCTCATCGCCACCTGGGACCGCGGCGGCAAGACGTTCCGGGAGGAGCTCGCCCCCGAGTACAAGGCCCACCGCGACCCGCCGCCGGCCGACCTCACGCTTCAGGAGCCGATGGTCGATCAGGTGCTCGAAGCGATGCGCATCCCGTTTCTCTCCGCCGACGGGTTCGAGGCCGACGACGTGATGGCGACGCTGGCGTCCGAGGGGGCGGCACGCGGGCTGGAGGTGTTCATCTGCTCGTCGGACAAGGATCTGCGGCAGTGCCTGACCCCGCGGGTGAAGATTCTCAACCTCCGCAAGGCGGAGGAAATGGACGCCGCCGTCGGCCCCAAGACCGCGGCGAAGTGGTTGCAGCAGTACCCCACCCTGGCCGAGGTCGTGGCCCACGCGGATGAACTGCCCGGCGGTCCGAAGGTCCGGGCGGCCGTGAAGGAGGCGGTGGCGAACGGCAACCTGGAGCGGTCGAAGAAGCTCGTGACGCTTGAGACCCGGGTTCCGCTGTCCCACGACTGGGACGGCTGGAAGCGCCGCGACTGGGACGGGCAGAAGCTGCTCGAACTCTTCCACGAGTTCGGCTTCCGCGGCTTTGCCGAGCGTGTCCGCAAGACGATGACCGCCGGCGGCGCGGCCCGCAACGCCGCCATCCTCGCGGACGCGGGACTGACCTCGGCGACGGCCGCGACACCCGCGGCGGAGGTCAGGGTTGCCGCGAAGGCCGGTCGGTCGAAGGCGGCGAAGCCGGGTGCCCCCTCGCTGTTCGACGCGATCGAGAATGACGCCCCCGTCGCCTCGTCTCCGCCGCCGGCCGACAGCTGGGCCGGCGACTATACGCTGATCGACACCCCCGACAAGTTCGCCACCTTTCTCGCCGCCCTCAAGCACCAGCCGCGATTCGTCTTCGACCTGGAGACGACGAGCCTCGAACCGCGGCGGGCGGAGATCGTCGGCTACGCCGTGTCGTGGGAGGAGGGGAAGGCGTACTACGTCCCCGTCCGCGGACCCGCCGACGACGCCGTTCTTGACCCGGACGG
Organism: Urbifossiella sp.; assembly: GCA_044220735.1. Classification (GTDB taxonomy): domain Bacteria; phylum Planctomycetota; class Planctomycetia; order Gemmatales; family Gemmataceae; genus Urbifossiella. Next base: position 8,161 of record JBGAQM010000221.1, read on the forward strand.
CGTGTTAGCCGGGTTGAAGCCGCTGTTCGAGAACCCGGCGGTGAAGAAGGTCAACCAGAACATCAAGTACGACCTGCTCGTCCTGCGGCAGGCCGGCGTCCGCCTCGCGGGCGTGGCCGGCGACCCGATGGTCGCCCACTACCTGCTCCACGCCGGCGAACGCAGCCATAACCTCGACGACCTCACCCGCAACTATTTCGGGCACGAGAACATCCCGATCAGCGACCTGATCGGCAAGGGGAAGAAGCAGATCGGCATGGCCCAGGTCCGGACCGCGAAGGTCGCCGCTTACGCCGGCGAGGACGCCGACGCCGCCCTGCGCCTCGCCAACCGACTCGAACCCGAGATCGACCAGGGCGGGTTGCGCAAGTTGTATGAGACGCTGGAGTTGCCGCTGATCGACGTGCTAGCCGAGATGGAGTTCAACGGCGTGCGGCTGGACGTGCCGTTCCTGGCGAAGTTGTCGAAGGAGATGGAGGGGCAACTCGCAACAATCGAGACCGACATCTACGCGCTCGCCGGGAAGACGTTCAACATCGGCTCACCGAAGCAACTCCGGGAAATCCTGTTCGACGAGATGAAACTGCCGGTGCAAAAGCGGACCGACACGACCGGCGAGCCGAGCACCGACCAGGAGTCGTTGGAACGCCTGGCGGCCCTCGGGCACCCGCTCCCGACGAAGATCATCGAGCACCGTCAGATCGCCAAGTTGAAGGGCACCTACGTGGACGCCCTGCCCGCGCTCGTGAACCCGAACACCGGCCGCGTTCACACGTCGTTCAACCAGACGGTTGCGGCGACGGGCCGGCTCAGTTCGTCGGACCCGAACCTCCAAAACGTCCCGGCACGGACCGAACAGGGGCGGCAGATTCGGCAGGCGTTCCTGCCGCCCGACGGCTGGCTGATCCTCACCGCCGACTACTCGCAGGTCGAACTCCGGCTGCTCGCACACTTTACACAGGACGAGGTTCTGCGGCAGGCGTTCGCCGAGGACAAAGACATCCACGCCATTGTCGCGGCCCAGATTTTCAACGTGGCGGAAGCCGCGGTGACGAAGGACCAGCGGCGGGTGGCGAAGACGGTGAACTTCGGCGTCCTCTACGGGATGAGCGGCACCGGCCTTGCGGTCCGACTCGGCATCGGTCGCGCCGAAGCGGACCAGTTCATCGATTCGTACTTCGCCCGCTACCCGGCAGTGCTGCAGTACCAGACCGACCTCCTGACGAAGGCCCGACAGACCGGCCATGTCGGCACGCTCCTCGGCCGGCGGCGGCGGTTCGACCCGACCGCCATCCGCCCCCGGTCGAGCTACCAGCAGCGCTCGACGGCCGAGCGCGAGGCGATCAACATGGAGATTCAGGGGAGCGCCGCCGACCTGATGAAACTCGCCCTCCTCGGCGTCCACCGCCGGCTCATGGACGGGAACTTGCGGGCGAACCTCCTGCTGACGGTCCACGACGAATTGGTCCTGGAGGTTCACCCGGCCGACCTGAAGGCGGTGGCCGAGTTGGTGCGGGCGGAGATGTCCGGTGCGATGTCGTTGAGCGTGCCGCTCAAGGTGGACGTCGCCGCGGGGCCGAACTGGCTGGACGTGGCGGCTGTCCTTTGAGTCCGGTTCACGAGATCGACCGCGTAATAGTGACGGGGGGCCGGCATGACGGCGTGGCGGCACGGGTCGAAGCCGGTGATCGGGCTCGTCGGCGGGATCGGTGCCGGCAAGAGCTCGGCCGCCCGATTGCTCGCTGCCCGCGGAGGGTTGGTCATCGACGCCGACGCATTCGGGCACGACGCGCTCGAACAGACCGACGTTCGCCAATCCGTACTGCGTCAGTGGGGCGATCGGGCGAATCTCCTCCGGCCCGACGCTCGGATCGATCGGCGCGCCCTCGCGCGGGTGGTTTTTGGGAATTCTGGTGACCGACGTGCCCTGGAGGCGCTCGTCTTTCCGTATATCCGGAAGCGGGCCGAAATGGCGATCGCCGCTGCCCAGACCGACCCGGCCGCCCGGTTCATCGTTCTGGACGCGGCCGTCATGCTCGAAGCCGGCTGGGACGGGGTTTGTGACAGGGTCGTATACGTGGACGCCCCCCGGGCTCAGCGGCTGGCACGCGTCGCCACCCGCAGTGGTTGGACGGACGCGGAATTGACCACCCGCGAAGCCGCGCAGTGGCCGGCCGAGCGTAAAATGGCCGCGGCGGATGCGGTCGTCGTGAACGACGCCGGCCCCGACCACCTGGGGCGGCAGCTTGACGAGTTGGTCGGAAAGTGGGGACTCTCCGGCGGGTAATGCTGGTAAGCGACCCGTCGCGAATCCCGTGGTGGTGGGTTGGACGGTCTCCTGGTCTCCTGGTCACCGGCGTTCTCGGGCTGGCTCCCGCCGCCCCGTCGGCCCCCCGGACCGCCCGACC
>JBGAQM010000222.1:0-11023 GCA_044220735.1 Urbifossiella sp.
TCCTGCTGCGTCATGCAGTGGAGCGTGCCGAGGCCCCACACCAGATCGACGCACGAGATGCCCACCACCTCGCGGCCCGGGAACAGGTCCGACAACAGACCCAACGCCCGCCGGTCGGCGGGGTCGTTGAACGTCGGCACGATCACCACGCCGTTCGCGATGTAGAAGTTCGCGTAACTCGCCGGGATCCGCATGCCGTCGTACACCCGCGGCGACGGCATCGGCAGCTCCACCACCTCCAGCTTGCCGCCGGCCGCGTCCGTGAAGCCTCGCAGGCGGTCCAGGTTCTCCCGCAGCGGGGCGTAGTTCTCGTCGGAGGGGTTCGCCTCCACCACGGTCACGACCGTCGTCGGCGTCACGAAGCGGGCCAGGTCGTCCACGTGGCCGTGGGTGTCGTCGCCGGCGATGCCGCGGTTCAGCCACAGCACCTTCCGCACCCCCAGCTCCGCCGCGAACACCGCCTCGTAGTCCGACCGGCCGAACGGCGGGTTCCGCTCCTGCTGCTTGCTCAGCAGGCACTCCTCCGTCGTCAGCAGCAGGCCGCGGCCGTTCACGTCGATGCTGCCGCCCTCCAGCACCACGCGGTGGCCGCGGTGCGTCGGCTGCCGCGACGGCAGGCCGAGCTGCGCCGCCGCGAACGCCGGGAGCTTGTCGTCGCGCGTCCAGTCGGGGTACTTGGCCCAGGCGTTGAAGTGCCAGTCGAGCACGACGCGGCCGCCGGCGTCGTCCACGACCACGATCGGCCCCGAGTCGCGGACCCAGCCGCGGTCCGTGGGGAGGGTGAAGAATCGCACCTGCGACAGATCGACGCCCACGCCCGCGAGCATCGCGGCGGCGCGGGCCTGTGTCTTGGGGCCGGGCACGACGAGGTTCACGGGCTCGTGCCGGCTCACGGCCCGCACGATCTCGGTGTACACCCACGGGATGGGGCTGAAGCGGCCGGGCCAGTCGGAGCGGCGGTGCGGCCAGGCGAGCCAGGTGGCGGCGTGCGGCTCCCACTCGGCGGGCATGCGGAACGGGCGGGCGGGGTCGGGCAGGGCGTGGAGGATCGAGGGTGCGGCTTATGCCGAGGGCGCACACGGGGGAGATTTTACGGGACCGTGAAGGCCGGGGCCGGGGGCAAGGTTGGCGCCGGGCCGGCCGGACGCTAGAGTGTGTTCCACGCTCACGGATGAGCCCCCCGCACGGGGCGAGGTTGCAGCGGAGGCACCGCGTGTCTGCCCGTCCGACCGTACTCCTGGTCGAACCCGACCTCGCCGTTCACCGCACCGTCACCGCCCTCCTCCGCCGTCGGGGGTACGCGGTCGAACACGTCCGCACCGCCGCCGAGGCCGAGGCCCGGCTGCGCGAGTCGTTACCCGATCTGTTGGTGGTCGAGTTCCTGCTGCCCGGGGGGAGCGGGGTCCGCGTCGCGGAACTGGCGAAGGCGCTGTCCGACGACCGCCTGCCGGTGGTCGTGCTGAGCGCGTTGACGGCCGACGTTCACCACACGTTCGCGCGGGCGGCGGGGGCCGACGACGTGCTGGCGAAGCCGTTCCGGGCGTCGGCGCTGCTGGCGGCGGCGGACCGGCTCTGCCCGGTGACGCCCGTGGCCTTCGCGGAGGCCGGGTAAGGCGTCACTCGGGGGCGCGGCGGAGGAAGTTCCGCAGGATGCCGTCGATGAACGGCCGGCTCACGTCGCGGAACCGGTCGAACGTGGTCCGCTCGACGGTGTACACCTCGACCGGCGTCGCCGCGCGAACGGTCGCGTTCCGCGGCTGGTTCATCAGGAGCGCCACCTCGCCGAACGAGCCGCCGGGGCCCATGCGGTCGAGCACCTGTTCGCTGCCGTCGGCGGCGGTCATCAGCACCTCCACCTCGCCGCGGCGGATCAGGTAGAACTTGCTCCGCTCGTCCACCGCGTCGCCCTGCCGCACGATCGGCTCGCCCGGCGCGAACGCCTCGACGCGGCCGCCGCCGACGTGGTCGGGCCGCACCGGCAGGTCGGGGTGCACGCCGACGAGGATCTGGTCGCCGATCTTCTGCTGCTCCTCCGGCAGGATGGCCGCGAACACCGGCGACCGCCGCAGCCCCTCGCGCACGAACAGCCGCTCCGCCACCACCACGTTCGACTCGATCCGCCCGCGCTCCATGTGGACGATGCGGTCGGCCATGTTCATGATGCGGGCGTCGTGGGTCACGATCAGGCTCGTCGTCCCCGTCTCGGCCGCGACGCGGTCCAGCAGCGGCACCTGCCACTCGGCGAGGCGGCCGCCGTCGGACGCGGTCCCGGCGTCGCGGACGAGTTTCTGTAGCTCCGCGGGGTCGCGGCGGCGGGCGAGGCACTGCAACAGCGTGACGACGGCGAGGCCGCTGTTGGCGTCGAGCGCCGCGGTGGGTTCGTCGGCGAGGACGAGCTTCGGGCGGTTGACCAGCGCCCGCGCCACGGCGACGCGCTGCCGCTGGCCGCCCGAGAGCGCCGCCGGCTTGTTGCGGAACTTCGCCGCCTGCGGCTTGCCGTCCACGTCGCGGTCGCCGAGGAGCAGGTAACCGAGGAGCGCCCGCGCGTCCGCGTCGGGGTCGGCCGCGCCCTTGAGGCGTTGGGCCATGCGCACGTTCTGGAGGGCGGTGAGCGAGTCGAACAGGTTGTGCCGCTGGAAGATGAACCCGATGAGCCGGCGGACGCCGACCAGTTGATCCTCGGCCATGCCGGCGAGGCGGGCGTAGTCGCCGCGGCCGGCGTCCCACACCTCGACCTCGCCCGCCTGCAGCGTGCGCAGGCCGCCGATGAGCGTCAGCAGCGTCGTCTTCCCCGAGCCGGACGGGCCGCTCATGATGACCAGTTCGCCGGGCATCACCTCCAGCGTGTTGTCGAACAGCACCTGCGTGCGCGTCTCGCCGCTGCCGAAGTGGTGGTTCACCCCGCGGATGCGGAGGACCGGCTGGCCGGGCGGCGGGAGGGGTTGGGGCATCGGCGGCGTCATCCGAACACGTCGGCCGGGTCGGCGCTCTTCACGCGGCGCACGGCCAGGAGCCCCGACGCGGCGCACATCCCGGTCGTGAGGGCGAACACCAGGCCGGCGCGGCCGGGGGTCAGGTCCAGCGGCATCCCGGTCAGGTGCGTCAGGAACCGGTAGGCGAGCCACGTCACCAGCAGGCCCGGCACGTACCCCGTCAGCGCCAGGACGCCCGCTTCTTGCAGCACGATGCCGTTCAGGTAGCCGTTCTTGTAGCCGATCGCCTTCAGCGTCGCGTACTGCGGCAGGTGGTCGGCCACGTCGCCGGAGAGAATCTGGTACACGATCACCACGCCGACGACGAACCCGAGCACCACCCCGGCGCCGAACGCGAAGCCGACCGGCGTGCTCACCCACCAGAACCCGCGCTCGCGGGACACCAGTTCGTCCTTCGTCAGCACCGTCACGTCGCCGGCGCCGCCGAGCGCCGCGAGGACGCGGCCGCGGACGGCGCCGACGTTCTCGCCGGGCGCCACCCGGACGGCGGCGTAGTCGACGCCGGCCTGCGGGCTCTGGGGATGATACGGCTCGCGCAGGGCGCGGACGAACGTGCGGTCGCTCAGGACCAGCGTGCCGTCGGTGGCGAAGTCGAAGCCGAGGTCGAACCCCGCGGCGAGTTCGACCGCCTGGCCCGCGAGTTCCGTCCGCGTGCCGACGGCGAACGGGCCGAACACCGTCTCGCCGGGCGCGTCCGGGTTCGCGCGGGTCATGCGGTCGAACAGCGCCGTACCGGGGCGGTTCAGGGCGTCCCACCCGCCGGGGTCGAGGCCCGGCAGGTCGAACACCCGCGCGGCCGGGTCGACGCCGACGACGCGGAGCTTCCGCGTCTGGGCGCGGCCGGCGGGGTCGGCGGCGGTGTGGCGCAGATTGCTGAAGTTGTGCTCGACGTAGATCGCGTGGACCGACGCCACCCCCGGCACCCCGGCCGCCTGCTCGAGCCGGCGGCGGCTGAACGTGTCGGCGAACACCAGCGCCGGGCGGCCGGGATTCAGCAGCACCAGTTCGGCGTCGATGCTGCGGAACAGGCGGGTGTTGCCGTCGAGCATGGCGTTCATGATGCCGAGCTGGACGCCCATCAGCACGACGGCGAAGCCGATGCCGGACGCGAACAGCGCGCGAAGCCGTGGACCAGGTTCTTCCACGCCAGGGGGACGGCCGGGACGCGTCACAGGGCCGGTTTCCAACCGGCCTTGCCCCTCTCCGTACACCATCGGGCGTCATCCCTGGTGCCGACGCGAGGTTGGAAACCGGCCACGACAGCAGCGGTGGAAACCGGGCACGACCTACCATGCGAACAGGTCCGCGGGGTCGGCGGCGTGGACCTTCCGCACCGCCAGCAGGCCCGAGCCGAGGCACATGCCGCACGTCAGGCCCAACACCACGGCAAGCGCGGGAGGCGGTCATCTCGGTGGGGGATGCCGCCGACGGTGCGGGCCACTGCGTACAGCCCGACCGCCGCTGCGAACCCGGGCACGAACCCGAGCACCGCCAGGAACGACGCCTGCGCGAGCACCACCCCGCCGAGGAACGGCGGGCGGTACCCGAGCGCCTTCACCGTGGCGTACTCCGGCAGCATGGCGCGGATGTCGGCGGCCATCATCTGGTAGACGAAGATCACCCCCACGGCGACGGCCAGCACCACCGCCACCAGCAGGAACTGGCCGATCGACGTGAGCCGCATCCAGTGGCGGTTCTCGTGCGCCTCGATCTCGGGGCGCGTCATCACCCGCACGTCCGGCGGCAGTGCGGCCCGCAGCGTCACCGCGGCGGCGGCGGGGTCGGTGCCCGGCGCCAGCGTCACCAGGCCGAACACGACGCGGTCGGCGGGGCGGTACGTGACGGCGGCGAACGTCGGCTCGGCGGCGAGGATCATGGCGTTCCAGCTGAACCCGGTGCCGAGCGCGAACCCGCCGACCACGTCCACGCGGCGGCCGTTGTAGCGGAGCATCGTCCCCGTGGCCGGGTCGCCGTCCGGCGGCACGTCGAGGAGGTCGGCGAGGCGGCCGAACTCGGGCTTCGAGCGCTCGTCGTACAAGACCGCGTCCGGGCCGGTCAGGAGCTTGCCGGCGGTCGCGGGCGCGGGGCGCGAGGCGAAGACGCGGCCGCGGTCCACGGCGAACACGTCGGCGAGGCGGTCGGGGGGGACGCCGAGGACGCTGATGCTGCGGACGCCGCCGGCGGGCACGTCGCGGCCGATCAGGTCGCGGCGGGCGGGCGTCCGCCACGTCCCCATGCTCATGCTCACGGGGAGGACGTCCGCCACCGCCGGGGCGGCCCGGGCCTGCGCCAGCCGGGCGCGGGGGAAGTCGGACGTGCGGCTCACGTCCACGTACTCGGTCGAGACCAGCAGCAGGTCGAACCGGAGGGCGTCGTACAGCATCGCGGCGGTGCGGCCGACGCCGTCGTACAGGCCGAGTTCCATGAACACCAGCACGACGGCGAACGCCACCCCCGCGGCGGCGACGGCGGTGCGGCCGCGCTTGTGAACCAGGTTGTGCCACGCCAGCCCGGCGGGGGACATGGGGGGTCCCGTCAAGATGAGTTGCCGCTTGCGGCTTCGCGTTGGGCAGCGCGAAGCCGCTTGCGGCAACTCAGGTGTCACGACTTTGCCGCCACCAGCCGCGCCGCGACGGCGTCGCGCAGCGTCTCGCCGTCCCACCGGAAGGCGGCGTGGTGCGGGCAGGCGTTGACGCAGAACGGCTTCCCGCCCACCGACGCACACAGGTCGCAGTTCGCCGCCTGCCGCGCCACCACGGCCGTGCCGGTCGCGCCCGGCTTCCCCAGCGGCACCATGTGGATCGACCCGTACGGGCAGTTCCGCTCGCACAGCCCGCACCCGATGCAGTGGCTCTCCACCAGCACCTCCAGCCGCGTCCCCTTGCGGTGGATCGCGTCCACCGGGCAGCCGTCCATGCAGTACGGCTTGTGGCACGACCGGCACGACGTGGCGACCAGGAAGTCGCCGAACCGCATCCCGTCGCGGAGCAGCCGCGGGTTCCCGCCGTGGGTGTCGGCGCACGCCCGGGTACACTCGTCGCACCGGGTGCAGCTCTTCAGGTCGAGCACCAGCATCCGCTGGCCCTGGAACAACCCCTGCGACACGTAGGCCGGCGTGAGTTCGGGCGGCACCGTCTTCGGCGGGTTGAGCCGCAGCCTCACGGTCTCGAAGATCGCCTCGCGGACGGCAGGGAATTTGAGGCACATCCGCTTGAACAGCGGCCCCGGGACGCGGACCAACTCGACCGGGTCGATCGCCGCCGCCGACACCTGCCGGCGGCTCGTGCTGGCGCCCTGCGGGAGGATGCCGGCCGCCTTCAGTTCGTCCCCGAGCAGGCCGATCTCGCCGATCCCGTCGCCGTCGCCGAGCCGGCCGATCACCTGCTTGCCGCCGCCGACCGACTTGTACAGCTCGACGTTGCCGATGCGGATGAAGTAGAAGTCGCGGGCCGTCTCCCCCTCGACGAGCACCACCTCCTCGCGGTCGGCGAAGATGTACTCCACCGGCTCCTCGCCCTCGCGCGGGGTGAGCAGGAACTTCGCCACCTCGCGCCGCTCGGCCTCGGACAGGCCGGGGACGTCCTTCGTCCCCTTCAGCAGGTTCGACTCGGAGATGCCGCGCTCGACGGCCCGCGGCTGGTACACCTCGCGGACCGCCTGGCGGGTGTCGCGGGCGCGGAGGAACATGTCGAGCATGTTCCGCGTCATCTCGTACACCACCACGTCGCGCGGCGCGCTCGGGTGCTGGGGGGCCATGTACTCGCCGGGCCGCTCCGGCGAGTCGAGCACCGTCCGGCCCGGCTCGTCGGGGTCGGCGTACACCTCGATCGTGGCGTTACGGGCCTTCTGCGTCAGCGGGGCCATCTCGCCCAGCAGGAGCGCCGTGCCCGGGATCGGGTTCGCGTTGATCTTCGGCCCCAGCTCGCGCTTCACGACGGTCTCGGGCTCCTTCCCCAGCAGCCGGCCGATCCAGTTCGGCGTGACCGTCTCGCGGACCGTCTCGTACGCGTTGAACTTGCCGGTGCCGGAGAGGAGGAACGCGGTCGTGTCGTACTCGCCGCCCCAGGCGAGGATCCGCTTCTCGCCGGGCTTGATGACCCACCGGCGGACGGCCCCCTCGTTCCACTTCAGGTACGAGAACGGGACCGACGCGAACGGGGCGACCACGCGCCCCTGGTCGGCCGGCTTGCCGGGCGGGACGTAGTACACGCGGATAGCCCGCACCTCCTCCGCGGTGAGGAAGTCGCCGCCCTCGGGGAACGGCGTGTTGGGGTTCTGCGGGATCCGCGCCGGCGAGTCGTCCCACGCCCGCGGCTGCACCCGGCGGCGGAGCGACAGCGCGCCCGTGGGGCAGCTCGTCATGCACTCCCCGCACTGCACGCAGGTGGACGGCGCGAGGTTCGGGTCGGGGGTGCCGTCGGCGCGGGCGCGCGGCCCCATCAGGACGTCGAGGTCGAAGCTGACCCGGCTGGCGTACCCCTTGCCGGTGTGGCCGATGACCTGGAACGGCTTCACCTCCGAGCACGACCGCACGCACCGGTCGCACAGGATGCACTTGTCGTGGTCCACCACGACCGTGCGCGACGAGTACGGGAACCGCTCGTCCACGAGCTTGTTCCACGCGGCCCAGGCGGCGTCGGCGTCGCGGCTGATGGTCTCGTGGCCGGGGTCGGTGGGGGCGAGCACGTCGAGCGGGATGCGCCGCAGCGGCTTGGTGTGCGGGCGGAGCGGGTCGGTGTCGCTCGGGATCGTCTCGGCCATGCGGTTGCGGCTGAACGCCCCCTCGGGCCGCTTCAGCCGGTCGCGCGCCTTCGTCACCCCGAGCCGGGCCGCGACCGCCTGCAACTCGTTCTCGTACCGCTTCCCCTCCTTGTATTCCTTGCCGTCTGCCTCCCAGTGAATCGCCTCCGGCTTGTGGTCGGCGTACAGCATCTCGACCACCAGGCTCACCGACTTCTGCACCTTCCTCGCGGTGTCGCCGAGCGCCGACTGCTCCTTCTCGGGCATCGCCTTCAGCCGGTCCGGCTCGTGCCGCTCGGCCCCGAGGCGGGTGGTGACTTCGAGCCCGGTGCTGACCTCGAGGTGGCACGCCGGGAACAGCTTCCGCTCGGCGCGCTTGTTCCCCTTCTTCACCTTCACGACGTGGACCGAGCACACGCGGCACACGGCGACCGGGTTGAGGTGCGACATGTGGCACAGCACCGGCAGCCGCTCGCGTAGCTCGGCCTCGGTCCAGCGCTTCTCGGCGACGAGCTGGCGGCCGGCGTCGTAGACGGTGGTGGCGCGGGGGACGGGGTTGCCGTCCGCGTCGCGGAGCTCGGCCCCGGCCGAGTCGGTCTTGGGGACGGCCTTCGGCACGGTGACGGCGTACCCGTCGAGGACGACCTCGATCAGCTCCTTAAACTGCTCGGCGGTCGCCTTCTCCTTGCGGACGAGGACGTCGTCCTCGTCGGAGGACAGGTTCGACGTGGTGTCGGGGACGACGAGGTCGTACCGCTCGTCGTCGGGCGGCGTGGTGGTCGCGGGGTCGGGCATGGTCGCCTATCCTCGTCGCGGTCCGCGGGGACCGATGAAGTCTGCGTTCCGGGCTCACCGCCGACGCCGCCCCGGGGGAACCTTGGGGCGGCGTCGGCGGGGTCACTACGACCCCGCCGCGGACGCCTTCGCGGCGGCCGCCTCCGGGAGCAAGAAGTACTCCAGCGCCGACGCCATCGGCACCGGCGCGATCTGCCCCAGGCCGCAGATGGAGGTCTGCGCCATCGCCTCGGTCAGCGCCTTCACGTCCTCGCCGACGCCCTTCAGGTCCGCCGTGCTGAGCCCGGACCCGCGGCGGCGGATCAGGTCGAGGCCGATCTGGTACAGCTTCTGCGACCCGAGCCGGCACGGCACGCACTTCCCACACGACTCGTTGCGGAAGAACCGCGTGTAGTTCACCGCCTGCGACAGGGCGTCCGTCCCCTTCGCGTACACCACGATGGCCGCCCCGAGCGCGATGCCGACCTTGAACCGCAGGGCGCCGTTCACCCCGCGGAAGAAGTTCAGGTCCATCGGCAGGTGGCGGATGTCGAGGGTGGTCGCGCCCGGCGGCAGGTGGTTGCGGGCGAGGCGCTCCATCGCCGCCTTCTCGGCCGGGCTGCGGAAGCCGCCGAGCACCTTCGTCAGCCACGCCTCGTACCCGGCGGCGTCGGGCACCGCGGCGATCGGGATGTGCGCCGGGACGATGCCGCTCGACGGCCCCGACGGGGCGACGGCGAACAGCTCGGCCTTCACCCCGCCGCAGTACTTCGGGTCGTCGAACACTTCGCCGAGCGGGATCCCGACCGGCACCTCGTACACGCCCGGCCGCCGCACGTCGCCGCTGATCGAGAACAGCCGGCGGCCGCCGAACGCCGCGTCCGTGCCGGGCACCTTGTACCCGGCGGCGGCGTAGGTGGCGCCCTTGCGGGTGATGATGTACGGCACCCACCCGAGCGTCTCGACGTTGTTCACCACCGTGGGCTGGTCCCACAGGCCGTTGGTCGTGAGTTCCGGCGGCCGCTGGCGCGGCTGGCCGCGCTTGTCCTCCATCGCCTCGATGAGGGCGCTCTGCTCGCCGCAGATGTAACCGCCCGGGCTCTCGAACACCTCGGCCCGGAACGCGATGCCGGTGCCGAACAGGTCCGCCCCGCAGGCGCCGAGCCGCTCGGCGCGCTTGATCTCCGTCTCGATCGCGTGGATCTGCTCGTGGTACTCGTGGCGGATGTAGATGTACCCGGCGGTCGAGCCGGTGAGGAGCCCGGCGAGGATCAGCCCCTCGACGACGAGGTGCGGGGTGCGGAGCAACAGCTCGCGGTCCTTGAACGTGCCGGGCTCGCTCTCGTCGCCGTTGCAGACGATGTACTTGTCCCGGCCCTTGCCGCGGGCGACGAGGAGCTGCGACCACTTGTCGAACGCCGGCTCGCCGGCGCCGCCCATGCCGAGCAGGTTCGACGCCGCCATCTCGGCGAGGTACGGGTGGTTGGCCTTCACCCAGTCCTTGAGCTTGTCGCCGCCGAGGCCGTCGGGCGGCACGGGCACCGGCTGCTCGCCGTCCTTCAGCTGGCGGGCGTAGTCCGGGTGTTTTTCCAGCCACTTCGCCACGTCCTTCACGCCGCGGTAGTCGCGCGGGTGGCCCTGGGTGGCGTAGCAGTCGATCTCCCAGCGCGCCGCCGGGAGCTCGTCCGGCAGTTCGAACTCGGCGAGCGACCGCGCCCGCGGGTCGGGCGGCATGGTCGGGTAGCCGTACTCGGTGTTCGTGGCGGGTTCGTAGGTCGCGTCGGCGTCGGGCACGACGGCGGCGCCGGCGGCGATGGCGCGGATGGTCTCGTCCATGCGGGCGCGGAACGCCTCGGCCTTCTCGCCGGCCTTGCGGGCGAACACCCAGGCGTGGTGGTGTTCCTCGACGGGCATCGGGTGCCGCTCGACCCACACCGCCGGGGCGCGGTCGCACCGGCCCAGGCACGACACGCCCTCGACGACGAGCCGGCAGCGGTCGGGCGTGGGCGTCGGGAGCTCGATGCGTTTGCCGCCGGGCGCCTGGCGGGCGGCCTCGGCCCAGGCGGGGGCGTTCTTGGCCAGGTCGGCGGCGATGGCCTCGTCGTTGCAGAGGGTGAGGAGGCCGGTCTTGCTGTTGAGGAGGTTGCCGGCGCCCTTGTGGGCGCAGGTCACGTCGCGGCAGACGCGGACCTCCAGCACGGCCGGCTTGTCGCGCTCCTGGCGGAACGCGGGGAAGAAGCTGGCGACCTCCTCGATGCGGTACATCGGCACGCCGACGAGGCGCGCGAGCTGCGCCAGCTCGCGGTCCGGCAGGTAGCCGTACCGGTTCTGGATCTCGCGGAGGCGCTTGACGATCATCATGGCGGCGGTCCGTGGTCTGCAACGCCGCAAGCGGCGGAAAGGCGGGGGCTACTTCCCGCCCTTGAGGAAGTCGGCGATGGTCTGCGGCGCCCGGGGGTCGCGGGCCGGGCTCCCGAGGCCGTGCAGCGGGCGGTCGCCGTTGTGGTAGCGGTGGC
>JBGAQM010000223.1:0-10509 GCA_044220735.1 Urbifossiella sp.
CGCCGCACGCCGCTCGCCCGGCATCGGGCCGGCCGCGTCAGTCGCCGGCGCCGGCCTTCGGTGCCGCCTTCCCGGCGAGGCGGGCGAACGCCCGCTTCACCCCGGGGTGGCCGGCGAACGGCCGGAGCCAACCGCGGTCGAACGCGGCCACCTGCCGGCCGTCCCGCGCCTCGGCCCGGCCGAGGAACTCGGCCATCGGGACGTAGTAACGGGTGCGGTCGTCCTCGTCCCCGACCAGGAAGGCCGCCACCCCGCCGGCCTGCGCCAGCGCCTTCGCGTCGTCGGACTTCAGTTCCAGCCGCCCCTCGGCCTCCAGCGTGACGACCCGCACCGGGATGAAGGCGGTGAGGTCGGCGTTGACCGCGACCAGGTTGACGCCGCGGGTGGTGACCGACAGGAACGTGGCCAACCCGCCGAGCGTGAGGTCACTGGCGATCTCGTGCCCCAGGTGCTCCCGGTCGTGCATCGTCTCCGGCCCCCGCGCCGGCGCCTCCGCGGCCGGGGTCTGGTCCTCGTCCTCGTCGTCCTCGACGTCTCGTCGTCTGGTCGTCGTCTGGGGCATGTCACCGGCCTGGGCGCAAGTAGGAAACCCTTTTCTGTATCTCACGGCTCGCCTGCCGTCCACCGGCGGCGTCGGACCGGGGCGGATGACCGGCTGTCGCGGATACACCCGGCCGTGCTAACCCGTAGCTGACGCGCGTCGGTCGTTCCACCACGCGACGGTCCGAATCGACCGGCCGGCGGGCGTGCGGCTGGGCTTCGGGCCGGCCGATACCTGGGGAGCGTCCCTCCCAGAGCCACGCGGGCGGCGTGGGAATTGCAACCCCCGGGGCGCCTATCATTTTGTGGCACGCCGGGGGCTGCGTGGGCGAATCTCTGGTGACACGGACGGACGACGGCCTGTACTGCCCCGCGGGTGGGTTCCACATCGACCCGTGGAACCCGGTGCCGCGGGCGGTGGTGACGCACGCCCACGCCGACCACGCCCGCTGGGGCTGCGGCCGCTACCTCGCCGCCGACGCCGGGAAGCACCTGCTGCGCACCCGCCTCGGCGAATCGGCCGTCATCGACACGCTTCCGTACGGGGGGGCCGTGGCACACGACGGGGTGCGGGTGTCGTTCCACCCGGCCGGGCACGTCCTGGGGTCGGCGCAGGTACGGGTCGAGCACCGCGGCGAGGTGTGGGTCGTCACCGGCGACTACAAGCTCGACCCCGACCCGACGTGCGCCCCGTTCGAGCCGGTGCGCTGCCACACGTTCATCACCGAATCGACGTTCGGCCTGCCGATCTACCGGTGGGAGAACCCGGCGGAATTGTTCACGGCGGTGAACGGCTGGTGGCGGGCGAACGCCGCGGCCGGGCGGACGAGCGTCGTCTACGCCTACGCGCTCGGCAAGGCGCAGCGCGTGATGGCCGGACTGGACGCGACCATCGGCCCGATCTTCACGCACGGCGCCGTCGAGAAGGTGACCCAGGCGTATCGCGCGAGCGGCGTGGAACTGCCGCCGACGACGCCGGTCGGCGAGGTGGTGGCGGCGCGGGGGAGGGCGAAGCCGTGGGCCGGCGGGCTGGTGATCGCGCCGCCGTCGGCGGCGGGGTCGGTGTGGGCGCGGAAGTTCGAGCCGGCGTCGGAGGCGGCGGCGAGCGGGTGGATGGCGGTCCGCGGGGCGCGGCGGCGGAAGGCGGTGGACCGCGGGTTCGTGCTGTCCGACCACGCCGACTGGCCGGGCCTGCTGACCGCCGTCCGCGCCACCGGCGCGACGCGCGTGCTGGCGACGCACGGGTTCGCCGGCGTGTTCGCACGGCACCTCCGCGAACTCGGCCTGGACGCGGACGTGATCGCAACCCGGTACGGCGACGACGAGGAGACCGCGGAGCCGGCGGCGGGGGTGACGCAGTGAAAGCGTTCGCCGCGCTCTACGCCGCGCTCGACGAGACGACCCGCACCGCGGAGAAGGTCGCGGCGATGGCCCGCTACTTCGCCGCCGCCCGCCCGGCCGACGCGGCGTGGGCCGTGTACTTCCTCAGCGGCCGCAAGCCCCGGCAGGCCGTGCCGTCTAAACGCCTGCGGCTGTGGGCGCGCGAACTCGCCGGCGTCGCCGAGTGGCTGTTCGACGAGAGCTACCACCACGTCGGCGACGTGGCCGAGACGATCGCACTGCTACTGCCGCCGGCCGAGGCCGCGTCCGACCGGCCGCTCGCCGAGTGGGTCGAGAACCACCTGCTGCCGCTGCGGACGCTCCCCGAGGAGGAGCAGAAGGCCGAGGCGTTGGCGGCGTGGGCGGCGCTCGACGCCCGGCAGCGGTTCGTGTGGAACAAGCTCATCACCGGCGCGTTCCGCGTCGGCGTGTCGCAGCTGCTCGTGGTGCGGGCGCTGGCGGAAGTGAGCGGCCTGCCGACGGAAGTGATCGCCCACCGCCTCATGGGCGCGTGGGAGCCGACGCCGGCGTTCCTCGCCGGCCTCACGGCGCCGGACGGCGGCGACGCCGACGCCAGCCGGCCGTACCCGTTCTTCCTGGCGCACCCGCTCGAAGGCGACCCCGCGGCGCTGGGCGAGCCCGGCGACTGGCAGGCCGAGTGGAAGTGGGACGGCATCCGGGCGCAGGTCGTCCGCCGGGCCGGGCGGTCGTTCGTGTGGTCGCGCGGCGAGGAGTTGGTCACCGACCGCTACCCCGAGCTCGCGACCGCCGCCGACTCGCTGCCGGACGGCACCGTCCTCGACGGCGAAATCCTGCCGTGGAAGGCCGGCGCGGTGCTGCCGTTCGCCGACCTCCAGAAGCGGATCGGCCGCAAGTCACTCGGCAAGAAACTGCTGGTGGACGTGCCCGCCGTGCTGATGGCCTACGACCTGATCGAAGAGGGCGGGGGCGACTTGCGCGAGGCGCCGCTTGCCGACCGCCGCACCCGGCTCGAATCGCTGGTCGCGCGGCTGAACCACCCGGCGCTGTTACTTTCGCCGCGGCTGGCGTTCGACACCTGGGACGCGCTCGCCGCCGAGCGCCGCGGCAGCCGCGAGAAGCGCGTCGAGGGGATGATGCTGAAGCGGCGCGGCTCGCCGTACCGCGTCGGCCGGGTGCGCGGCGACTGGTGGAAGTGGAAGGTCGAGCCGTTCGCCGCGGACGCGGTGCTGATCTACGCGCAGCCCGGCCACGGCAAGCGGAGCGGGCTGCACACCGACTACACGTTCGGCGTCTGGGACGGCGACAAGCTCGTGCCGTTTGCGAAGGCGTACAGCGGGCTCACCGACGCCGAGATTCGGAAGGTGGACGCGTTCGTGCGGGCGAACACGCTGGAGCGGTTCGGGCCGGTGCGGACGGTGAAGCCGGAGTTGGTGTTCGAGCTGGGGTTCGAGGGCATCCAGGCCTCGACGCGGCACAAGTCGGGGATCGCGGTGCGCTTCCCGCGGATGCTCCGCTGGCGGACCGACAAGAAGCCCGAAGACGCCGACACGCTCGACCGGGTGAAAGCGCTGCTGACTGTGTCGGGGGGCGTGTCGTGAGGGGTATCCCACGCCCCCGCAAGCCGCGGCCGCCGAAGGCGCCGCCCGAACCCGTCGAGCGGGTCTCGTTCGACGACTGGTTCGCGCGCCGCGGGTGGGAGCCGTTCGCGTTCCAGCGCGGGGCGTGGGCCGCGTACCGCGCCGGCGAGTCGGGCCTCGTCCACGCCTCGACCGGCACCGGCAAGACCTACGCCGCCTTCCTCGGCCCCGTCCTCGAAGCGCTGGCCGGGCCCCCGCACCCAACCCCGCCGCTGCGCGTGCTGTGGGTGACGCCGCTGCGGGCCCTCTCCGCCGACACCGCGCTGTCACTCGCCGCACCACTCCGCCCGCTCGGCCTCGACTGGGACGTCGGCACGCGCACCGCCGACACGCCGGCGTCCGTCCGCACCCGGCAGAAGGCGCGGCTGCCGTCCGTGCTCGTCACCACGCCCGAGAGTCTGTCGTTGCTGCTGACGTACCCCGACGCCCGCGACAAGTTCGCCGGCCTCCGTTGCGTCGTGTGCGACGAGTGGCACGAGCTATTCGGGTCGAAGCGCGGCGTGCTCGTCGAGCTGGCGCTGGCCCGGCTGCGTGCGTTCACCCCGAACCTGCGCACGTGGGGGCTGTCGGCCACGATCGGCAACCTGGACGACGCCCTGGCGGCCCTCGTCGGCACGAAGCAGACCGGCCGCGTGGTTCGCGGTCACGTCCCGAAGCCGGTCGTCATCGACGCCGTGCTGCCGCCGCGCGTCGAGCGCTTCCCGTGGGCCGGGCACCTCGGGCTGTCGCTGCTCCCCCAGGTCGTCGCGGCGATCGACGAGGGGCGGACGGCGCTGGTGTTCACGAACACGCGGTCGCAGTGCGAGACGTGGTACCGGGCGCTCCTCGCCGCGCGGCCGGACTGGGCCGGGTTGCTCGCCCTCCACCACGGCTCGCTCGACCGCAAGGCCCGCGACTTCGTCGAGGACGGGCTCCGCGCCGGCACCTTCCGCTGCGTCGTCTGCACGTCCACGCTCGACCTCGGGGTGGACTTCGCGCCGGTGGATCGCGTCCTGCAGGTCGGCAGTCCGAAGGGCGTGGCCCGGCTCCTCCAGCGCGCCGGCCGCAGCGGCCACCGGCCGGGCGAGACGAGCCGCGTGACGTGCGTGCCGACCCACGCCTTCGAGCTGATCGAGGTCGCCGCCGCGCGGGCCGGCGCCGTCGAGGGCCGCGACCCGGTCGAGAAGCCGCTCGACGTGCTGGCGCAACACCTCGTCGGCTCCGCGCTCGCGGGCGGCTTCCGCGCCGCGGACCTGCTCGCCGAGGTGCGCACGGCCCACGCCTACCGCGACCTGTCCGACGCCGAGTGGGAGTGGGTGCTCGACTTCGTCACACGCGGCGGCGAGGCGCTGCGGGCGTACCCCGACTACCGCCGCGTCGCGATGCAGGACGGGCTCCACGTCGTGCCCGACGCGAGGGTCGCGCGGCGGCACCGGCAGAACGTCGGCACCATCACGTCGGAGGCGACGCTGCTGGTGCGGTTCCTGCGCGGCGGGCGGCTCGGCACGGTCGAGGAGTCGTTCGCGGCGCGGCTGAAGCCGGGCGACCGGTTCACGTTCGCCGGGCGGACGCTGGAGTTCGTCCGCCTTCACGAGACGACCGTGTGGGTCCGGCTGGCGCGGCGCGAGGCAAACACCTACCCGCGGTGGTCCGGCAGCCGCCTGCCGCTGAGCGGCGAGCTGTCCGCGGCCGTGCGCGCGATGCTCGACGACGCCCGCCGCGGCGTGTTCGCCGACGCCGAACTGCGGGCCGTGCGGCCGGTGCTCGACGTGCAGGCCCGGTGGTCGCGCGTCCCGGCGTCGGACGAGGTGCTGGCCGAGCGGCTGACCACGCGCGAGGGCTATCACCTGTTCGTGTACCCATTCGAGGGGCGGCTCGTCCACGAAGGGCTCGCGGCGCTCGCGGCCTACCGTCTGTCGCGGCGGCGACCGCAGACGTTCACCCTCGCGGTGAACGACTACGGGTTCGAACTCGTCTCCCCCGACCCGATCGGCCTCGACGCCGCCGGCGTTCAACAGCTCCTCGCGGCGGCCGGGCTGGCGGACGACGTGATGGCGTCGTTGAACGCGGCGGAGCTGGCGAAGCGGCAGTTCCGCGAGGTGGCGCGGGTGGCGGGGCTGGTGAACCCGGGGCTGCCGCACGCCGGGCGGACGGCGAAGCAGTTGCAGGCGTCGAGCGGGCTGTTCTACGAGGTGTTCCGCGAGCACGACCCGGGCAACCTGCTGCTGTGGCAGGCGCGCCGCGAGGTGCTCGACCGGCAGTTCGAGGTGACGCGGCTGCGGCGGGCGCTCGACCGCATCGCTCTCGGCCGGGTGGTGATGACCGAGCCCCCCCGGCCGACGCCGTTCGCGTTCCCGCTGCTGGTGGAGCGGATGCGCGAGGCGGTGTCGTCGGAGACGCTCGCCGACCGGGTCCGCCGCATGGCCGCGGAGTTGGAGCGGAAGGCGGGTGACGGATGACGGCGGACGTGGAGGTCGCGGGCGAACACCTGATCCTTCGCGCCGACCGGTCACTGTACTGGCCGCGGGCGCGGACACTGGTGATCGCCGACCCGCACTTCGGCAAGGCCCACGCCTTCCGCGCCGCGGGGCTTCCGGTACCCGGCGGCGCCACCGAGTCGCTCGCTCGGCTCGGCGCTGCGCTCGACGACACCGGCGCCGAACGGCTCGTCGTGCTCGGCGACTTTTGGCACGCCCGGGAAGGCCGCACGCCGGCGCTGGCGGCCGAGCTCGCGGCCTGGCGCGCCGCCCGGCCGGGGCTTCGCGTCGAGTTGATCCGCGGCAACCACGACCGCGCCGGCCCGCCGCCGGGCGGCTGGGGCGAGTGGGTGATCGCCGGGTGCGACGCGCCGTTCGTGTTCGCGCACTACCCCGACCCGTCCGACGCCGGCTACTCCCTCGCCGGGCACCTTCACCCGAGCGCGGTCCTCGCCGGGCGCGGCCGCGACCGCCTGCGCCTCCCGTGCTTCTGGTTCGGCCCCCGCGTGGGCGTGCTGCCGGGGTTCGGGTCGTTCACCGGCACGGCCGAGGTCGCGGCCCGGCCGGGCGACCGGGTCTTCGCCGTGGCCGGCGACGCCGTCGTGGACGTGACGCGCGGGTGACAGCGGTCGGAACCATCGCCGCCCCGTCGGTAGCCGCTCACGTGATCGAGGTGGCCGGCCGCGCAAGGTACACCGCGTTGAGGCACACCAACTCGGCGTCCGGCCGGCGGAGGATCGAGTCGACCGCCCCCGGGTCGGTCGCGCGGTCGAAGGCCGGTCGGAGTCGTGTGGGGAGGTGCGGGTACGCGAACGACCGCAGGTACTCGAAGTGCCCGAGGAGGAATGCGGTCGTGGGCGCGTCGAACGGGGCCGCCCGGTCGAACGGGTACGTCACCCGCCGGACCGACTCGCACCCGGCCCGCCCGAGCACCCCGCGGAGCTTCCGCGTGGGGGCCAGCTTCACCCCGCTGCCGTACTTGCGGACGCAGGCGGCGTGGACGGCCGCGGGAAGTGCCGCCTCCAGTTCGGCGGGCCACGGCAGCAGGACGTGGTGGTACTCGTCGACCTCCAGAATCGCCACCGCGCCCGTCGGCTTGGCCACCCGGAGCATCTCGCCCGCCGCGCGGTCGGGGTCCAGGGTGATGAAGCTCTGCGCGCACCACACCAGGTCGAACGACGCGTCCGCGAACGGCAGCCGGTAGGCGTCGGCGCCCCGGACTTCGACGGCGTCGCCCGCGAACGCCGTGGCCGCGGCGGTCAGCCGCAGACACTCGTCGCTCGTGTCTACGGCGGTCAGCCGGCGACCGGGCCCGAGGCGCTCGGCCAGCCGGCGGGAGTAGAAGCCGTCCCCGCACGGGACGTCGAGGAGCCGGCCGCGGCGGGGGACGGGGAGTGCGTCGAGGATGGCGTACAGCTCCGCCCGGAACGCGACGTGGAACGCCGACTGAGTTGCGTCGGAGTCTTGAGGCGAGTCGGCCATGCGTACGTATCCCTGATGTGTGTGACGGCCGGGGGCGCGGCAGGTATCACCCGCCTGCAACGCCGGTGCCGGAGGCGGGGCGCCGAACTCCGGCCGGGCGGATCGGGAATCGCCCGGCCTCCCGATTCGCAAGTTCGGCGCGGCCAGCAGTATTCGGCGGGGGTGACGCGGCCGGCCGGATGTAGGGCCGGCCGCGGTGCCGGCGCCGGCCCTATAACGCCGTCGGTGTCGCTCACCGGTCTCCGGGCCGTCCCGGGGGAGGAGGAAGCCCGTGAAGACGCGGGGGGAACTGGAGTCGGAGATCAGCGCCGCGGTGATCCGGTTCAAGCGCGACTACATGGGCCGCGGGCCGCAGGAGGTGCGGACGTTCCTGTTCGAGGACGTGGCCCTGGTCCGCCTCCGCGGGGTGCTCACGCCGGCCGAGCAGCGGCTCGCCCAGGTCGAAGACCCGCACCGCGGCCGCGACCTCATCAAGCAACTCCGCATCGAACTCATCGAGCACGGCCGCGAGCTGCTGGAACAGGCCGTGCAAGGCATCCTCGGCGTCCGCGTGCTGAGCCTTCACACCGACATCAGCACCCGGACCGGTGAATCCGTCCTCGTCTTCAGCCTGTCCGACGACCCGGTCGAAAAGCGGTGGCCGGCGACTTGACCGACGCCGGAGCGGCGGCTATTAATCTCGACGCGACCGGGCGGGGGAGGGCGGCACGGGCCGCCGGCCACACGCACGGCCGCCCGACCGAAAAGCCGACAGCCGCCCCGGTGTGACCCGTCGGGCCGGAGACAGGCCGGAGAAGCTCCACTCCCGGGTTGAGCTTCTCCGGCCATTTTTTGTTCCCCAGGAGCGCCCGTGACCGACCCGAGCCCGGCCCACGCCCTGGCCCAGTTGTACGCCGGAAACGAGCGGTTCGCGGGCGGCCGGCCGGCGGCGCCGCACCGCGACCTGAGCCGCCTCCGCGCGGTGGCCCCGGCCCAGAAGCCGTTCGCCGCCTTCCTCGGCTGCGCCGACAGCCGGGTGCCGGTCGAAATCGTGTTCGACCAGGGGTTCGGCGACCTGTTCGTCACCCGCATCGCCGGGAACGTCTCGACGCCGGAGGTCACGGCCAGCCTGGAGTTCGCCACCGAAGTGCTGGGGGCAAAGGTGCTCTACGTCCTCGGCCACACCGCCTGCGGGGCGGTGACCGCGGCGGTGAAGGCGGAACCGGTGCCGGGGTCGATCAGCGCGCTGTTCTACCACGTCCGCCCGGCAGTACGGACCGCCCGCGGGGACGTGGAGGCGGCCGTGCGGGAGAACGTCCGCAACCAGATGGACGTGTTGCGGGAGGCGTCGCCGGTCGTGGGCGGGCTGGTCCGCGCCGGCCGCCTGCTGGTGGCCGGCGGCGTGTACGACATCGCCACCGGCCGGGTCACGCCGGTGGAGCTGTGAGCATGGCCCATCACCCCCCCGCGGCGCACGAGGTCGGGCACGGCCACGCCCCCGCGCGCCCGTACACCCGGCTGCGGCTGCTCCTCGGCCCCGAGCGGCGCGACATCGCCACCGTCGTGGTGTTCGCCGCCGCCGTGGCCGTGCTGTCGCTGGCCACGCCGATCGCCGTCGAGTCGCTGGTCAACACCGTGGCGTTCGGCGTCCTCCTGTGGCCGGTCGTGGTGCTGGCGCTGGTGCTGTTCGGGTGCCTCGGGCTGGCGGCCGCCGTCCGGGCCATGCAGGTGTACGTGGTCGAGTGCCTCCAGCGGCGGCTGTTCGTGCGGGTGGCCGCCGACTACGCCCACCGCCTCCCCCGCATCCGGCTCGACGCCTTCGACCGTCGGTACGGGCCGGAGCTGGCGAACCGGTTCTTCGACGTGTTGAACGTGCAGAAGTCCCTGGCCACCCTCCTGCTCGACGGCGTCACCCTGGTCGTCACGGCCGTGGTCGGGCTGACGGTGGTCGCGTTCTACCACCCGCTCCTGCTCGGGTTCGACGCGGTGCTCATCCTGCTGGTGCTGTTTCTGGTGCTCGGCCTCGGGTGGGGCGGGGTGCGGACCGCCCTCCACGAGTCGCACGCCAAGTACGACGTGGCCGCGTGGCTGCAGGAACTCCTCCACCGGCACCGGGCCATCAAGCTGGCCGGCGGGCCGCGGCTGGCGGCGGCCGAAGGCGACCGGCTGGCGGCCGAGTACCTGACCGCCCGCAAGGCCCACTTCCGGGTCGTGTGGCGGCAGACCCTGTTCGCCCTCGGGCTCCAGGTGGTCGCCGGGACGGCCCTCCTCGGGCTCGGCGGCTACCTCGTCATCAACCAGCAACTCACCCTCGGCCAGCTCGTCGCGTCCGAGCTGATCGTGTCCGTTGTGTTGGGCTCGGTCGCCAAGCTCGGGAAGTACGCCGAAACGTACTACGACCTGCTCGCCGGGTCGGAGAAGCTAGGCCTGCTGACCGACCTGCCGCTGGAGCGGGAGGGCGGGGACGCGCCGCCGCCCGGCGGTGCGATCGCCGTCCGCCTCCGCGG
This sequence comes from Urbifossiella sp., assembly GCA_044220735.1. GTDB lineage: Bacteria > Planctomycetota > Planctomycetia > Gemmatales > Gemmataceae > Urbifossiella. The sequence continues at coordinate 9,964 of JBGAQM010000223.1, forward strand.
GGTGGATCGTGTGTCCGGCCGGGGGCTCCCGATCCCCGCCGACTGGGCCGTCGCGGCCGGCGAGCGGGTGGCCATCCTCGGCCCGCCCGGGTCGGGGAAGACGCTCCTGTTCGAGACCGTCGCCGGGCTGCGCGAGCCGGACCGCGGCGTCGTCGAGCTCGACGGGCTCGACCTGCGGGTGTTCGACCCGGACAAGTTGCGCGAGCAGGTGGAGCTGGTCGGCGGGGCGGAACTTTTCGCCGGGACGATTAACGACAACCTCCGTGTCGGCCGGGCCGACCTGTCCGCGGGCGCGGTCCGCGACGCGCTCCAGGCGGTCGGCCTGCTCGAAACCGTGCAGGCGCTGCCGCAGGGCTTCGACACCGTACTAACCCCGAACGGCGCCCCGCTGTCGGGGGTCCAGGCCGTGCGGCTGACGCTCGCCCGGGCCATCGCCGCCCGGCCGCGGCTCCTCCTCCTCGACGGCACCCTCGACGCATTCGACTCGGCCGATCTACTCCCCGCGCTGTTCGACCGTTCCGCCCCGTGGACGCTGCTGGTCGCCAC
>JBGAQM010000224.1:0-10421 GCA_044220735.1 Urbifossiella sp.
CTTGAAGGGTGTCCTCCCCGTACACCTGGAACTCCTGCTGAGGAATCGGTGCTGGCCGAGGTGGTACTCCGTTGTCGGAGGTGAACACGATGTCGTTCTCCAGCCACCTGGTCGGCCAGGGCCTGACGATCCGCCCAAGACTTCGTCCACAGTTCCAAGCGCGCCTCCAGTCGGCTCCGGTAGTACTCGTAGTCGAGGTCGGCGACCTGGGTTGTCGAGCGGCTGTCCTGACCGCCAAGGGCTTGTCGCTGACATCCGTCTCGTTTAACGACGGCGGCCGCGGGACCATCGCCCCGGCGATCGTCCCGTCGTGCCGCGGGGGGGGAGTGGCCAGGCCGTTCTAGGCCCCGCCCCGTGCGGGGCGGTCAGCAACGGGCTGGTCCCGCGACCAGTGCTCCTGACGACGCGCTAATCAAGTACCCCGGGTCCGTGTCCCCAGGCATCGGCAGATCGAGATCGAGCCAGTACTGATACCGCAAGTTCCGGTGAGCGGACCCGGTCTCGCGTGCTGTGATCCGACTGCCCACTCCCGGGTCGCCTTCCTTGGCGAGACTTCTCAACGCCTACCAACTGCCCCAGGGGTCAACGTGACCATGTGGACGTTTCTCCGGCAGAGAGAACGGCTGACCACTCCCACCTTACCCGAACACGCTCGCCATCGCCGCCTGCTGCGTCGACGGGTTGCAGCTTGCAGCGCTTGCGCTGCTCCTCGGTCGAGTGCCCCGTCCAGCCGTCGATAATCCGCTGGTCGACGCCCTTATTCGCGCAGGCCGAAATGAAGCTGTGCCGGAGGACGTGCCACCCCCGGACGACCTCCCACGTGCTCCCGGCGAGTGCCCGACGGAAGTGGTCGCTCGCCTCGTCCTCGGTCACCGGGGCGGCGTCGGGGATGACTTCCCGCCGCTTGACCGCGGCCTTTCTCCCCGCCCCCGTCGTGGGCCGTTTCTCGCCCCACACGTAGCCCGTCCCCTTGCTGCGCTTCTTACTCCGGGCGAGGACTCCGGCCTGGGCGAAGAGGTACTTCCCCGGCGGCCGCAGCTTCACCCACTCGGCCAGCACGCCGGCGAGAAACGGCGACAGCGACACGCGCCGCGTCGTCCGCACCCCCCTCGTCCGCTTCCGTTCACGGACGGTCAACTCGTCGCCTGCCAGGTTTAGGTCCCCGACCTCGACCCGGAGCAACTCGCTCCGCCTCGCCCCGGTGTGGGCCGCCGTCGCCACCATCGGGAAGATCCACGGCACGGCATTTTTCTGCGCCCGCACGTGGGCCAGCAGCTCGGCCAGCTCCGGGGGCGTGAGGTAGAGCGACTCCCAGAGAGCCACGGCCTCGGCGTCCGTCTTACCGCCGCCCGCGAGCTGCCGCTCTATTTCTTTCCGCGTCTGGAACGGCGGCTTCTCGTCGACCTTCCCGAGCTTCACGTGCTTCACCGGCGGAAAAGCCCCGGCGACGAGCGCGTGGTGCGTCGCCCAGTTCCACGCGGCCCGGAGGGTCACGAACTCCTTCTTGATGGTGATCGCCGAGACCGGCGTCCCGCGCCGGGACTTCACCACCGCCCGCCGCTCAGCGTGGGCCTGGAGGTCGTCGAGCGTGAGGCCGCCGACGGCGAAGCGCTCACCGAAGGTGGCGACGAGGTGGCGGAAGTGCGTCTCGATGAGCCCGAGCGTGTTCCCCTCGAGGGCCTGGCGGTGCGCGGTGACGTAGCGGTCACGGAGCTGGGCGAGCGTGACCCGCTCAGGCGGCGGGGCAGGGGGCTCCTCGGCGGCGACGACCTTCCCGTCGGCCTTCATGAACTCCGTGATTGGTACACCCGCTGGTACAGTCAGCCGCCCGCGCTTCAGGTGGTTGAGGAGCTCGTCCACCGTCACGGCCTTGGCCTCCGCGACCGCCTTCGACACGACGCCTAGCGTGAACGTCTCGCGCCTCCCGCCGTAGACGAACAGGACGCGGTAGCTGCCGTTTCGTTCCTGGACCGTGGCCATACTGACCTCCTGGTGGGGAAGATCAACGTCACCGAAGCGTCAGGGCCTCAAGTGTACCAGAAGTGTACCAAGGGTCGGGCGGAGGAATGAAAAAAGGGCCGCAGCTTTCGCCGCAACCCTTTACCCTACCAGGAGTGCCGAGGAGAGGACTTGAACCTCCACAACCTTGCGGTTACTAGAACCTGAATCTAGCGCGTCTGCCAATTCCGCCACCTCGGCGTTCGCCCGGCGGCCGGGCGAGCGTGGAGGTATCTTAATCCCCGCCCCTGCAACGTCAAGCGGGGCCGGCGAAACCGTGCTTCTAGCGCTTCATCAGGCTCGCGACCGGTCCCTTGATCGCGTCCGCCCAGATGCCGTAGCCCTTCGGCGACAGGTGCAGGTAGTCGGGCATCACCTCGCGGCTCAGGCTGCCGTCGGCCTCCAGGAACTGCTTGCCGATGTCCAGGTACTTCACCATCTTGCCGTCGTCCAGCTTGGCGATCCGCTCGTTGATCTGACCGATCTTCGGCTGCAGGTCCGACGCCGGCACCGACTTCGACTCCTTCGTGGACTTCCCCGCTCGCGGGAACACGCCCAGCAGCAGCACCTTCGTCTCCGGCCGCTGCTTGCGGAGCTCCTTGACGATCGCGGTCACGCCCTCGGCGATCTGGTCGGGCGTGTTCGCGCCGCTGTTGTTGGTGCCGATCATCAGCACGGCCACCTTCGGGTTGATGCCTTCGAGTTCCTTCCCCTCGGTGATCCGCCACAGGACGTGCTCGGTGCGGTCGCCGCCGATGCCGAAGTTCGCGGCCTTCATCGGCTCGAACGTCTCCTTCCACGCGGTCTTGCCGTTGCCCGCCCAGCCGGCGGTGATCGAGTCGCCGAGGAACAACACGTCCACGTCGCCCTTGGCGGCGCGCTTCACGAACGACTCGTGGGTGGTCATCCACCCCTTCTCGCGGGGCACGGCCTTGGTCGCGGGGTTGGGCGCGGTCTGGCCGGTGGCGACGACGGCCGTCGCGGCGAGGACGAACAGCGGGGCGCAGAGGCGGCGGGTCACGGGCTGGCTCCGGGGAGGGGAGAACGGGCAGAGCCCGGGGGCGGGCGCCCCCGGGCTCTCGGTGGTGTAGCGAGCGGACCCGCCGGCGGCTCACTTCTTCGGCCGCGGGTCCGCGAACGCGGGCTGGAACTGGCGGGCGTCGAAGGCGTTGAACACGCGCATCCGCTCGCCGATGCGGGCCGCCACGGGCTCGCGCCCGAGCTTCGGTTGCGGCGTCGTCGGCGTCACCTCGTGCATGAACTTCGCCCCCGGCCGGAGCCGCGTGACCACGAACCCGCCGACCTTGGCGTGCAGGTCGGCGACGGCCTTCGGCGGCGGCGGCGCCTGGTCGTCCTTCGGCGACGACGGCGGCCCCGCCTTGTCCAGTTCCAGCGTCTCGTGCGCCCAGACGAGGAGTTGCGCGACCTCCGGGTCGGCGACGGGCCGGCCGGCGGCGGCGCTCACGGCGTCGAGGAGCGAGTCGCGGGCCGCCTTGTCGTAGGACAGGTTCCCGAACGCGGTCAGCGTCTCCCTGGTCACCGCGTCGCGGTCGGCGAGCGCCTTCTGGATCAGGGCCGGGTCGCCGAACGTCTTCGCCCCGAACGCCTTCGCCAGCGTCTTCTCGACCTCGACGATCTTGGCCGCACGGCCGGCGAAGGCTTCCCCGCCCTTGAACGTCGCGGCGTGCTCGGTGACCACCCGGGCCAGCGCGAACGGGGCGGGGCGGAACAGCGGCCGGCCGGGCGGGCCGACGTACCCGCGGGCCTGGCGGTCGCTCGGGTACTTCAGGTCGTGGTGGCAGGCGTAGCAGTCGAACGCCGAGTAGTCGAGCCCCTCGTTGGTCTTCTCGGCGTCGGCGGCCAGTTGCGCCGTCAGGTCGAGGTTCGCCTTCAGGGTGGCGACGGCCGACTCGGCGAACCGCCGCGCCGCGGCCGACTCGCCCTTCTTGAAGTGGAACACTTTCCACGCCTTGTCCGCGTCCAGGCCGTCGAAGTACGTCAGGCCGCGCTCGCCCGGCAGGCCCCAGTGGCGCGGCTGCTCGCGGGAGTAGGCGAGGAGGTCGAGCGGCGGCAGCGGCGGGTGGCCGGCGGCGTAGAACTCGTGCCGCACGAACCGCCCCTCGGCGAGGTTGCCGACGTGGCACGACGCGCACCGGGCGACGGCGACGGCCGGGTCGCGGAGGTTCACGAGGCCCCAGTTCGATTTCCACGTCGTGTCGGCCTCGCGCCACGGGACGTACTGGCTCCCCTCGGCGTCGGGGTCGGCGTTCGGGACGGGGGCCGGCGACTGGTGAATGTCCTTGTACGCCGTGCCGTGGCCGTGGCACATCTCGCAGCTGACGCCCTCGGCCGTGCTGAACGACTTCGGCGTCCACGCCGCGACCGCCGCCGGCGTGACGGGGTTAACGGTCGTGGCGTGACACGCCAGGCAGCGGGTGTCGGTCGTGACCTTGTAGTCGGGCTGGTCGGCGTACGCCTGCCGGAGGTTCTTCTCCATCACGGTGGCGACCGCGTTGGCCGGCGCCTTCGACGGCCCCTTGTTGTAGTCGGTGAGGAGGTTCTTGAAGGCGTCGGCGTGGAGGTCGTGGGTGCCCCAGACCTTGTTCTCCCACAGCCGGATGAACCGGTAGCCGAGCGTCTTCTGATACCGCTCGCGCTTCTCCGGCGCCTCTTCCTCGTGGCAGAACTTGCACTCGCTCGCGCCGAGGAGCTTGATCTCGGCGCCCATCGGCGGCGAAGGGGGGATCGACTTCCGCTCGCCGGCCGGCTGCGCGGCCCGCGCCCCGATCGCGCAGGCCAGCAGCCCGAGGGCCAGGCCGCCGGCCATGCCCGCGAGGCCGGCCGCGCGCCCCATTCGTTCCGCCTGCGTGGTCATCGGTCTCCCCCCGGAATCCCGCCGAGCAACCCGCCGAAGCCCGCCCGCACCCGCTTCAGTCTATCCGCGTCGAACCCGCGCGGGCTGTCGTACCGTCCGCCGGTCACGGCCGGGAACCGCAACTCCGTCCCGACCGCCTCCAGCGGCTCCCGCCACTCGGGCTGTGCCGCCTTCCCGCCGGCCGCGTGGTACACCGCGACGCAGCCGAGGTACTGTTGCGCCAGCGCGTCCCAGTCGTGAGCCTTCGTGGCGTCGTCGGCGAGCGCCCGCGCCATCAGCCGCGCGCCATCGGGTCGCACGACCAGTTGACCGGCGTCCAGAGCGTCGCGGGCGGCGGCGAGCCAGCGGTCAAGCGCCTTCACCAGGGCGTCGGCCTTCTCCTTCGCGTCGGCCCGCTTCGGGTTCGGGTGGTTCATCACCTTCTGAAGCGCGGCCAGGTCGGCGTCGATGCCGGCCTTGGTGCCGGGGGTGAGGTCGAGGGCGGGGCCGGCGGCGGCAGTGTACCACACCTCCCACGCCGGCCAACCGAGCCCGCGGCCCGTCGCCCCGATGCCCTTCGGGAGCCGCTCGCCGACCGTCTGGTGGCAGGCGTAGCAACTCTGCCCGGCGAAGTCGGGCCACGGGCCGGGGCGGTCGGCGCGGGCGCGCAGCACGTCGGCCGCGGCGCGGAGGCTGGCGACCTGCCCGATCGCCCACGCCTTCACCTCGAAGTCGCGGTCCGCGGCGGGGTCGGCCCAGTGCTTCCGGTACTGCGGGCTGTGGTGGTAGCGGGCGTACTCGAAGCTCAATCGCGGGTGGCCGGCGGCGATCAGGTCGTGGTCCACGTCGCGGGTGGCGTCGCCGACGTGGCAGCCGGCGCACGCCGTGGCGCGAGAGACGAGGTTCTTCGTCGGCACGAACCCGTACCCGGCCTTGTCGCGGTTCGACATCGCCTTCCACTCCGGGAGGTAGTGGACGGTCAGCCACTTCTCCTCGGGCCCGTGACAGCCCGCGCAGCCGACGCCCTCAGCGACGGCGCCTGCGGTCGCGCCCGGGACGGCGTGGCACTGGAGGCAGCGGGTGTTGGTGTGCGCCGGGCCGCCGCCGATGAGGTCGGCGATGCGGACGGAGTCGGCGTTGAACAGGACGCGGTAGGCGTTGGCGTGCGGGTCGTGGGGGACGGGCGGGTTGCGGGTGAGGTCGGCGGCCCAGGTGGAGTGCTCGCTGAACCGTTCGCCGGGCCGCCCGCCGCCGTGGCACGACGCCGCGGCACACGACAGCGAGCCGGTTGTGGCGACGGGCGGCGCGACGGCGTCGGGCTGCGCCGCGGGTGCCGGCGGCGGGGGGCCGAAGAAGGCGCCGCCGACGAGGCCGGCGGCGAGGAGGCAAACCGCGGTTCGCACGGCCGGTCTCGCGGTCGTGGGTCGCGTCCGTGCGGGGAATCATGAGTCCTGGCCGCTTGCGGCTTAGCGTTGGCAACGCTACCTTACCAGCGCTCGAACCGCGTCCGCGGCGCCGGGCGGCAGGTCGAACCGCACCGTGCCGCGCGGCAGCGTCACTAGCCTCGCGGCGGCGGCGAACGGGGCCGCATCGGCCTGCGCGCCGCGTGTGCGCTCCATCGCCGCGGCCGCGTGGTAGACCTGCTCCGTCAGGTCGCGGTCCCACGTGCCGCCCGGCGTCGGTGTCATCCATTCGCGGGCGGAATCGCCCCGCACACCGGCTCGCAGCTGTGACAACTCGTCCGCCGCCTTCGTCGCCAACTCCGCGGTGTTCGCGGCGGGTCGCATGCCGCGCATGGCCGTCGCCACGTCCTTCAGCGCCGACACCTTCGCCGTGACCGGCCAGATCGGCTGCCACGGCAACGTCCCGAGCCGCTTCGCGTCCGACGACGGGTACGCGGCCTTCTCGTCGCCGATGCGGTGGTGGCACGCCACGCAACTGTACTCGGCGTACTCGGGCCACGGGTCCGCACGCTTTGCCCGGTCGGCGGTCAGCCGGCACGCGGCTTCGGCGTGCGCAACCCGCCCGACCAGCCACGCCCGCGCCTCAAAATCGCGGTCGGGCGCGGCGTGCGGGTTGGAGCGGTCGCGCTCCAGCCAGTGACGCGGCAGCATGAACTGGTACGTGGCGAAGTCGAAGTTCAGCCGCGGGTGGCCGGCCGCGATCATGTCGTGGTTCATGTCGCGCAGCGGCAAACCGTTCCCCGCCGGGGCGCCGACGTGACACCCGGCGCACGCCTCGGCGCGCTCGCCCAGGTCGTACAGCTTCGCCATGCCGCCCGACTGGTAACCGGAGGCGCGGGTCTGTGGGGTGAAGCCGGTGTGCGGCCCGAGCCAGCCGCCGGCGTTGCCGTGGCACGCCTCGCAACTGACCCCCTCGCGCCGCAGCGCGATCGAGTGGGCGTCGGTCGCGGTCGCCAGCGACGGGTTCGTGTGACAGGCCAGGCAGCGAGCGTCTTCTGTCGCGCGCCGCTTGGCGGGGTCGTCGGGGTACAGCCGGGCCATCATGGCGACGGCCAACGGCTCCGACAGTACCGCGAACGCCCGGCGGTGCGGGTCGGCGGCGGCCCACTCGTGCGCCGATGTCACCCAACGGGCCGTGGCCGTGTCGCCACCCGCACCGCCGTGACAGCCGACGGACGAACAGCCGCTCTGCCCGACGGGGCGGCCGACGGTCACGGCTACGGGCGGGTCGGCCGCGCGCGACACGGGCGTGCCCTGGACGCCGGCCACCGGCCGGAGCACCGCCGACGACGCGACGACGACCGCCACGGCCGGGGTGAACACGGCGACGATCCAGCCGGTGCGCGTCATGTGGGGGCGGGTTGGGGGTGGAAAACGCGACGTAAGTTTCCCATTTTTTGCGACGCGGACAAGCCCGTGGCGGCATTTTCCGCTATCCTCCCCGCACGCCACCCCGCACGGCCTGCCCGCGACTCCCGACGCAACTGGGCTGCGACAGGTCGTTGACACCGGGGCCGGGCGTGGTAGCATCCGGGCTGTCGCACCCGTTGGGGTTCCGCGTGCTCCTCAGCAAGAACTGGCCGGTCGGCCGCCGCGTGGCGGTGATCCTCGCCGCCACCACCCTCGCCGCCGGCCTTCCCTACGCGGTCATGCGGCCGCTCAACTCGTGGGTCGAGCCGAGTAGCCCCGCCGGCGTCCTCCTCGGCCTCGTCGGACTCGTCATCATCGTCTTCGAGATGCTCCTGGTCGTGCGGAAGCGCTACCGCAGCTGGCGCGGCTGGCCGCCGATCCTGTGGAACGTCCGCCTCTGGCTGTGGGTCCACGTCGTCCTCGGCGTCGCAGTGCTCCCGATCATCCTGGTCCACGGCAAGTACGGGTTCGGGGGCATCCTCCCGGCCGCGACCATGCTCCTGTTCCTCGGCACCATCGCCAGCGGGGTGTGGGGGCTCGTCGTACAGCAGTGGCTGCCGCAGACGCTCATCGACGAGGTGCCCGACGAGACGGTCGCGTCGCAAGTGGACCGGGTGGCCGCGGGGTACATCGGCAAGAAGCCGGTGGTGTGGTCGAAGGAGCACGACCGCGACCGCACCGGCGAGGTGTTCCGGCTGCTGGAGGCGCTGACGCTCGTCGGCGCGGAGCCCGGCGAGGTGCTGCCGGTGCCGGGCGGGGGCGTGGCCGTCGAGGCGCGGTCGGAGGCGCTGGTCCGCGGCAAGTCGGCCGACGAGCTGTGGCTGTTCTGCGAAGGCATCCTCGTACCGTACCTGGAGCGCGGCCGGGCGTCGGTGTCGCCGCTGCGGTCGGAGTACGAGGCCCGCCGCCGGTTCGCGCAACTGCGCGACTCGCTGCCGGCGGAAGCGTTCCCGGCGATCAACCGGCTGGAGCAGCTGGCGAAGTACCGCCGCGAGTGGGACACGCAGAGCCGCGTGAACTCCTGGCTGCACGCCTGGATTCCGCTCCACGTCGGCCTGTCCGCGGCGATGACCGGGCTGATGTTCGTCCACGCCGTCCGCGCCCTGAAGTTCTGGTAGCCCATGCGCCCGCCACGCTCCCCGAGCCGCGATCGGTCCGACCGGTTCACCGGGTTCCGCGGCTACGTCCGCGTCCCCGACCGGTTCCTCACGGCCAAGCGGATGGCCCTGCTGTCGGCCGCGGTGCTGGTCGTGCTGTGGCTGGTCGTGGAGTTCTTCCACCCGCGGGCGGCGGCGTTCCACACGCACGGCCCGCTGGCCAACCCGCACGCCGCCTGGGACCAGACCTGCGAGGCCTGCCACGTCTCGCACGGCGTCGGCGACTTCAGCCTGTCGAACGTGCTGAACGCCCGCGGCCGCTGGCACGACCTGACGTGTAAGAAGTGCCACGAAGGCCCGGCCCACCACGCGACCGCGGCCGACCCGTCGTTCCACGACCGGTGCTCGAACTGCCACCACGACCACGCCGGCCGCAACGCCTCGCTCGTGGACCTGTCCGACGACCACTGTGTCCGCTGCCACCAGAACCTGCCGGCGGCGCACCGCGACGGCCGGTCCGACTACGAGGGCGTCGTCGCGTCGTTCGCCAGCGCCCACCCCGAGTTCCGGGCGCTGCGCGACCACCCGCCGGGGCAGAACTACACGCCGCGGAAGCTGAAGTTCAGCCACGCCGTCCACATGACGCCCGGCATGGTCACGACCACGCGGCTCGGCGACGCCGACGTGCCGAGCGGCGCCCTCACGGCCGAGCGGCTGAAGGCGGGGTACAGCGCCGACGCGGTGGCCCGGTACGCGGCGCTCGACACGGGGAAGGGCGTCGAGCTGAGCTGCGCGTCGTGCCACCAGCTCGACGCACAGCAGCCCGGCGACCTGACGCGCGGCCCGCCGCGTGCCGAGGGCGCGTACTACCTCCCGGTGAACTACGACGCGAGCTGCAAGGCCTGCCACCCGATCGCTGCGCCACTCGGGAAAGTCGGCGACCTCACCGTGACCGGCTTCGAGCTGCCACACCGCGAGGAGGGGAAGAAACTCACGGACCTACTCCGCGGCGGTTACGCGTTCGGGCTCGTGAAGGCGAAGCACCCGGGTGCAGAAGCCGCACTCCCCGGCGGCCGCCTCGACCCCGCGCCGAGCACCGAGCCGCTCAAGAAGTTCGGCGCGGCCGTGGCGTCGCTAACGGACACGGGGCTGCCGCAGGTCGCCGCCGCGTGCAGCAAGTGCCACACTCCCGGCGGGGAAGGGAAGCTGGTCGCCCCGCTGCCGCAGCACACGGTCTGGTTCCCGCACGCGAAGTTCAACCACGTGTCGCACCGCGGGCTGACCTGCGCCGAGTGCCACCCCGGCACCGGCCGGCCGGCCGCGCCCCCGGGGACGATCAACGAGGTCGAGCCGATCGCCATCCGCGGCGTCGAGTCGTGCCGCGCCTGCCACGCCCCGGCCGGCCACGAGGTGAAGCTGCCCGACGACACCCTCGCCCGCGCGGCCGGGGTGCGGCACCGCTGCACCGACTGCCACCGCTACCACAACGGCGACCGCCCGCTGCACGGGCTGGGGAGCCCGCTCCGCGACCCGCGGGCGCCGCAGTCGCTCGCCGACTTCCTCAAGGGCGGGAAGTAGCAGCCGCCTGCGTTGCCGCTT
>JBGAQM010000225.1:0-10752 GCA_044220735.1 Urbifossiella sp.
GTGAACGGCCAGCGGGTGCCCTGCCCCGAGTGCGCGGGTATGGGCGAAATCCACTGCTGTGACGGCCTCCAGGAGCAGCCCGGCGAGTGCGAGCTGCCCCCGCCCCCACCGCCTACTTCAACTCCTTGACGAACACGTTCATCAGCTCCAGCCCGGCCATCGGCGGGAACACGATCGGCCCCACCGGCCCGGCCTCGCGGCGGATCGTCTGCCGGTGCCAGCCCCCGCCCTTCGCGCCGGCCGGGAGGCTCACCATGATCGGCGTCGGCCCGCCGACCTTGACCGGCACCGCCACCGCGTCGGCCTTCGCAGACACCTTCCAGTCGAAGATTAGCTCGCACGCCCCGTACTGCTTCTCGCTCGTCAGCGGCGCCTTGCCCGCGGCGCGGAGCACGCCGCCGCCCGCCTTCCACGCGCCGGCGTCGGTCTTCCAGCCGGTCAGGTCGAGCCCGGTGAACAGGCTGACGTGCCCCTCCCACACCTTCGCCACCTCGTCGGCCGTCGGGTTGGTGCTCGGCAGCTCCTTGATTTTGACGTTCTTGAAGTGGCACTCCGCCCCCTCGCTCTCGAACGCCAGGTAGCCCTTCCGCGGGTTGCTCTTGCTGACGCCGGACACCTCCTTGCCGTTGACGTGGAGCTTGATGGCGCCGTCGTTGGCGATGACCTTGTAGTGGTTCCACTCGCCGCCGCCCTTCACGCGGTTCTCGCTCGGCAGGCAGCGCTCCATCTTCGGGTTCACCGGGTGCGGCCGGTCGGGCGTGCACTTCGCGCCCCAGATGCTGAAGATGTCGCCGTGGCTGGTGGCCCAGCCGTCCTTCGGGGCGAAGTTGATGAGCACCTGCACCTCGATGCCCCGGGTGTACGGGGTGCCGACGGCCGGCAGCGGGTCGCCCCACACGAACAGGCCGCTGTTCGCCATCTTCTCCTTCTCGACGTGCATCCAGTCGAAGTCGAGCTCGAAGTTCTCGTAGTGCTTGTCGGTGGCGAGGAACCCGGTCGGGTTGCCCGTGGTGACGATCTCGCCGTCCTTCACGAAGAACGTGCCGGGGGCGCAGTTGACGTTCCGGAACCCGGACAAATCCTTGCCGTTGAACAGGTCGCGTGTGCCGTCGGGCTGCACGGCGGGGGCGGGGAGCACCGCGGCGAGCACGGCCGCCGCGGCGAGGAGTACGGGGCGCATGGGAGGGGGCTCCGACGGGTGGGGTGTCAAACGGTGATCGTACCGGAACACCAGCCTTCGACCAGTTCCGCCAGGGTCGCGGCCTTCCAGACGAACTCGTGGCCGATCGGGTAATACGCCCAGAGTCCATGCATGCCGAACCGGTAGCCGAATCGAATGCCGTCCACGCCCGCGTCGCCGACGGCCAGGAAGCCGAGGCGCATCCCGGCGTCGAGTTCGTGGAACGGCTTCACCACCCACAAGTGGGCGGGTGCGTCGTAGTGCCCGCGCTGGGCATAGCCGTCGGAAAAGTAGTCGTCGCAGTCGAAGCCGGAGAGGTGATTCGGCGGCGTGCGGGTGTCGGGTTCGTCCAAGGCCGACTCGGAAAGAGAGTTGAGGCGGGGCAAGCGGATCGGCACAATGAGCCGACCGGGCGGCGGCGGGCTCATTCTACCCACGCAACCCCGGGTTCACGCCGGAAACCCTCCCATGCGCCGTCTCCTGTTCGCGGCCGCCTTCGCGGCCCTCGTCCCCGCCGCCGTCCCCGCCGCCGACCCGTCCGCGGCCATCGACCTGTGGCCCGGCAAGGCGCCCGGCGAGACGACGGACATCGGCCCCGAGAAGTACAACGAGGCGAAGCCCGGCCAGATCGACGTGAAGCGGCTGACGAACGTGTCGAAGCCGCAGCTGCTCGTGTACCCCGCGCCGAAGGGGAAGGCGAACGGCACCGCGGTCATCGTCGCGCCCGGCGGCGGGTACGGCATTCTGGCGATCGAGCACGAGGGGACGCAGACGTGCGAGTGGCTGAACTCGCTCGGCGTGACGGCGTTCCTGCTGAAGTACCGCGTGCCGAAGCGAACGATGCAGATGCCCGACAATCTCGCCGCGATCCAGGACGCGCAGCGGGCCGTGAGCCTCGTCCGCAGCCGGGCCGCCGAGTGGAACCTCGACGCGAACCGGATCGGCATGCTCGGCTTCTCCGCCGGCGGCAACCTGACCGCGTGGGCGGCGCTCACCGAGAAGCGCCACTACGACGCGATCGACGACGCGGACAAGGCGTCGAACCGCCCGAGTTTCGCGGCGCTGATCTACCCCGCGTACCTGACGGACAAGGAGGGGAAGCTGAAGGCCGAGTACCCGGTGTCGAAGGCGAGCCCGCCGATGTTCCTGGCGCACGCCCACGACGACGGCGTGACGCCGGTAGGGAGCGTGGCGCTGTACCTGGCGTTGCAGAAGGCGGGCGTACCGGCAGAGGTCCACGTCTACGAGCGCGGCGGCCACGGCTACGGGATGCGGGCGGGGCCGAACCCGGTGTCGAGCTGGCCGGCGCGGTGTGCGGACTGGCTGAAGACGCGGGGCTACCTCGACGCGAAGAAGTAATTCAGTCTGACGCGAACCTAGGCGCACGATCGCGCCTCTGGCATAGTGGACATAGGTAAAGTGTGCTGCCCATCGGGCGCGCCTGCGGCGGCGCCCATTCGAGCTATAGTGGACCCCGAAAACTGGACCGCCGGTTAAGCTACACCGGCGAGCCAGGAAAGGGGAAGCGATGGCGGGCAAGCGGAAGAGCCACTCGGCGGCGTTCAAGGCCCAAGTCGCCCTGGCAGCCGTCCGGGGCGACAAGACGGTCAACGAGCTGGCGAGCCAGTACGGGGTCCACCCGACCCTGATCCACGCCTGGAAGAAGCAACTCCTCGCCGGTGCCGAGACCGTGTTCGCCTCCGGGGCGAAGACCACCGGCCCCCCGGAGGACAAGACGGCCGAACTCTTCGAGCAGATCGGGCGACTCAAGGTCGAACTCGACTGGGTGAAAAAAAAATCTGCCGCCCTCGGCTGACGCCCGGCGGGGTCTGATCGACGAGGGCCACCCGGAGCTGAGTGTCCGTCGGCAGTGCGAGCTGGTCGGGCTCGCCCGCTCGACGCTGTACTACGAGCCGGCCCCGGAGACGGCCGAGAACCTGAAGCTGATGCGGCTGATCGACGAGCAGTACACCCGCTGCCCGTTCTACGGCAGCCGGCGGATCACGAAGTGGCTGGTCGGTCAGGGGCACGAGGTGAACCGCAAGCGGGTGCAGCGACTCCTGCGGGTGATGGGCCTGGAGGCCATCTACCCGAAGCCGAACCTGTCGGCGGGCCGGGGCCACAAGGTGTACCCGTACCTGCTGCGGGACGTGGCCGTCGAGCGGGTCAACCAGGTGTGGTCGGCGGACATTACCTACGTGCCTTTGCCGGGCGGGTTCATGTACCTGGCGGCGACGATCGACTGGTTCAGCCGGTACGTGGTCGCCTGGCGGCTGTCGAACACGCTCGACGGGTCGTTCTGCCAGGACATGCTGGAGGAGGCGTTGGGCCGGGGCACGCCGGAGGTGTTCAACACGGATCAGGGTGTGCAGTTCACGGCCGGGGCGTGGACCGGCCGGTTGGAGTCGGCGGGCGTGTCGGTGAGCATGGACGGCCGGGGCCGGTGCCTGGACAACGTGTTCGTCGAGCGGCTGTGGCGGAGTGTGAAGTACGAGGACGTGTACCTGCTTCTACAACGCCGAGCGGTTGCACCAGTCGCTGGGCTACCGGACCCCGGCCGAGGTGTACGGCGTCGGGGCCAGGACGGCCTGACGAAACAGGAGCGAAGGATCGCCACTTTTTGGTCTAGACAATGGGGTCCACTTCACACTACGTCCCAAACGGTCACCGCGTTTCGAGTGTTTTCGGTTATCGAGAGATGTTCCTCGATGAGCAACACGGCACCATTCGAGGACAATTCGAGGCGGTCGATGTATCGCACACCGGCCTTCGATGTCGAAAGTGCCCGCGCCGCCGGTTGCTGCTGTGTAAAGTTCGGTTGCCTCGCCGTGGCGGGTATTTGAGTAACTAGCAATACAGCGAGGAGCGAGCAAAATCCTGTTGCGGTGCGTTGGGCGGGGGTCATCGCGTTCCCTCGTCGGACATCGGGAACAACACCATTCGGCTACCGATGTGAGTACCCAACTACCGCGAGAGTGCCGATTCGGACCCCATCTCTTTATTCCACCGAGGGATACATCCGACCATCGAGCGAGACGCCGCTCCAACAGACTTTTGTGGCATGGACTCAATTCGTGCCTCGACCCCCCGGGGGGGTCGGCGACACACAATGCCCGCGGGGCGAACGTCAGCGGTCGAAGTCGTCCACGGCGGTCTCGCGCTGCTTGTCGGTGATCGGCACGCGGGCGTCGGCTACCAGGTCCTTGACGACCAGCTCGGCCGTCCGTTTGCGCAGCCGGCTCTCGGGCTTCAGGATCATGCGGTGGGCCAGCACCGGCTGCGACATCTTCTTCACGTCGTCCGGCAGGGCGAAGTCGCGGCCGCCGATCGCCGCCAGCGCCTGCGCCGTGCGGTACAGCGCCAGCGACGCCCGCGGGCTGCCGCCCAGCAGCACGTCCTCGTGCCCGCGGCTCGCGTGGACGATCTCCAGCACGTACCGCTTCACCTTCTCGTCCACGAAGATGCCGCGGATCGCCTCCTGACACGCCATCACGTCCTCGGCGCTCACGACCGGCTTCAGGTCGTCGATCGGGTGCCCCTTCTGGAGGCGGCTCAGCATCTTGCTCTCTTCTTCGAGCGTCGGGTAGCCGAGGCTCAGGCGGACGAGGAAGCGGTCGAGCTGCGCCTCCGGCAGCGGGAACGTGCCCTCCTGGTCCACGGGATTCTGCGTGGCAATGACCAGGAACGGCGCCTTGAGGATGTAGGTCTGCCCGTCCACGCTGACGCGCCGCTCGGCCATCGCCTCCAGCAGCGCGGCCTGGGTGCGCGGCGTGGCGCGGTTGATCTCGTCGGCGAGGAGCGTCTGCGCGAACACCGGCCCGGCGCGGAACTCGAACTCGCCCGACTTCTGGTTGAACACCGACGCCCCAGTCACCTCGGACGGCAGCAGGTCGGGCGTGCACTGGAGCCGCTTGAAGGTGCAGCCGACGCTGCGGGCCAGGGCGCGGGCGAGCATCGTCTTGGCGACGCCGGGCACGTCTTCGAGGAGGATGTGGCCCTCGCACAGGTACGCGGCGAGGGCGAGGGTCACCTGCGGCCGCTTGCCGATGATGACCTTCTCGATGTTGGCGATGATCCGGCCGGCGACGGCGGCCACGTCGGGTTGGGACATCTCGGCTCGGAAGTGTGGTGCGGGTTGCGGTTAGCGTACTGGATGACGTCGGCCAGGGGGCGGCGTTCCGCGGGAAACGCGGGCCGCGGGGTGGTAGACTAACGAGATCACCCGGAGCCACTCGATGCGTATCGGCATCCGCTCACTTGCGGTCGTTGCCCTCGTCGCGGTCGGGTGCAACCGCGCGCCGGCGCCTGCTCCCGCCAGCGCGGCCGCGACCGGCCCGGTCGGCGTGAAAGTCGTGTCACCCAAGCGGCAAACCCTGCGCTGGGTGATCGAGCAGCCCGCCACCGTCACCGCGTTCGAGACCACGCCCGTCGCCGCGAAGCTCGCCGGGTACGTCGAGTCGATCGCGCCGGACAAGGCCGCCCGCAAGGCCGGCAAGGCCGACGCCGTGATCGACATCGGCAGCGCCGTCGTCAAGGACCAGTTGCTCGCCACTCTGAAGATTCCCGAACTGCTGGCCGAGCAGGCGCAGAAGGACGCCGCGGTGAGGTTGACCACGGCCGAGGCCAAGCAGATTCAACAGGAACTCGCCGTGCTCGACGCCCAGGTGACGTCCGGGAAGGCGGCGGTCGCCGAGGCCGAGGCCGGACTGCCGCGCGCCGCCGCGGAGTTCGAGCGGTGGAAGGCCGAACTCGCGCAGGCGGACGACCTCGTCGGCAAGAAGCTCATCGACGCCCAGAGCCGGGCGGTGGTGTTCAAGCAATACCAGGCCGCGGAGGCGGGGACGGCCGAGGCCGCGGCGAAGGTCGCCACGGCGGCGGCGGCGCTGAAGGAGAAGGTCGCACGCCGCACGAAGGCCGACGCCGACGTGGCCGCCGCGCTGGAACGCACGGCCGTCGCCGAGGCCGCCGCGAAGGAAGTTCAGGCCCGCGTCGACTACACCCGGATCACCGCGCCGTTCGACGGCATCGTCACCGCGCGGAACGTCCACACGGGGCATTTCGTGCAGCCGCCGGCCGCGGGGGGCCCGCTGTTCGTCGTCGCCCGGCTGGACGTGGTGCGGGTGTTCGTGGACGTGCCGGAGGCGGTCGCGGTGAAGGCCGCGCCGGGGGCGAAGGCGACGGTGCGCGTGCCCGCGCTGGGGAACGAGGAGTTCCCCGGCACCGTCGCCCGCACCACCGGCGTGGTGGCGCCGGACACTCGCACGCTCCGGGCCGAGATCGACCTGCCGAACGACAACAAGCTCGTGCAGCCGGGGATGTACGCCGTGGTGCGCATCGACGCGGAGTCGGCCGA
Source organism: Urbifossiella sp. (assembly GCA_044220735.1). Classification (GTDB taxonomy): domain Bacteria; phylum Planctomycetota; class Planctomycetia; order Gemmatales; family Gemmataceae; genus Urbifossiella. Next base: position 6,534 of record JBGAQM010000225.1, read on the forward strand.
CGCCACCGTGCTGCCGGCGGGGTGCGTGCTGCCGGCGGACGAGACGCACTACGTCTACCTCGTCGAGGACGGCAAGGCGGTGCGCTACCGCGTCCGCGTCGGGCGCACGGAGGCGGGGGTGGTGCAGGTGCTCGGCCGGCAGCGGGCCACGGCCACGACCGCAACCTGGGTGCCGTTCGGCGGGGCGGAGAAGGTGGTGAACGGCAACCTCGGGGCACTGGCGGACGGCACCGCGGTCGAGGTCGGCGAGTAACGGCCCGTCTTACGCCAACCGCGCCCGCGCCCGAACCTCTCCCACCTTCCCCGGCTTGAGCGAATCCGGCGGCGCCCCGCCAAATACTTCACGTCGCCGGTCCGGCGGCGCCGATACTCCGGGTGACGACGGCCGAGTCTCGCGGAGGGGGCGTTATGCGGAGGGCGTTCGGACTGCTCGCGGCGGCGCTGCTGTGCGGCGTGTCCGGCTGCCTCACCCCACACGGCGGCGGTGGGCCGGTGCCGGGCGGCGGGGTCGGCGCCCACGGCCAGCCGGCGATCGCGGTGCCGCCCGCGGGGGCCGTGCCGCGCGAACTCGACCCCATCACCCTGCCGCCCTACGTGATCGAGGCGCCGGACGTGCTGCTGATCCAGGTCGTGCAGCGCGCCCAGATCGACGACCCGGACGGGGCGAAGGACAAGGACGGGAAGGCGATCAAGAAGGACGTGACGAAGCAACTGCCGGTGCAGGACATCTCCGGGCAGTTCCTCGTCAACCCCGAGGGGGCGGTGCGGCTGGGCTCGTGGGGGTCGGTGGTGGTGGCCGGGCTCACCCTCGACCAGGCGGTCGAGTCGATCCGCCAGCACCTCGTCCGGTCCGACGTGTTGCAGCGGTCCGGGGTGCAGCCGCAGAGCCTCGTCGTGGTCGTGGACGTGCTCTCCTACAACAGCAAGCGGTACTACGTCATCACCGACGGCGGCGGGTACGGCGAGCAGGTGTTCCCGTTCCCGGTCCAGGGGAGCGAGAAGGTGCTCGACGCCATCGCCAACATCAACGGCCTGCCGGCGGTGGCGAGCAAGCGGAACATCTGGGTCGCCCGCCGCTGCCCCCACCCCGACCAGCCGTGGCAGATTCTGCCGGTGGACTGGGTCGGCATCACGCAGCACGGGCAGACGTTCACGAACTACCAGGTGCTCCCGGGCGACCGCATCTACGTGAAGGCCCAGCGGCTCGTGACGATCGACACCGCGATGGCCCGCGTGCTCAGCCCGATCGAGCGGATGTTCGGCATCACCCTGCTCGGGGCCAGCACGGTGAACCAGGTTTCGGGCCGCGGCAACGGGTTCAACAACAACAGCGGCTTCTAGCACCACGAGGGCGACACCATGCGGGCGATTCTGGCGGGCGCGTGCGTGTTGGGGCTGGCGGGCTCGGCCGCCGCTCAACAGCCGGGGTTCCCTTCGGGGGGGCAGAACTACGCCGTCCCGGGCTTCCCGACGGTGAACCCGCAGAACGTGATGCCGAACATCTACAACCCGCGGACGCAGCCGCTGAGCCCGTACCTGAACCTGATGCGCGGCGGCAGCGCGGGCGTGAACTACTACTACGGCGTCCGCCCCGGCACCACCGGCGGCGGGGCCGCGTTCGGGGCCGGCTCGGGTAACAACGTCGGGCCGCGGGTCGGCGGGTTCGCGTTCCAGTCCACCCCGGACGACGCGCTGGTCCTCCCGGAACCGGGCGAGGGGTACGTGCTGCCGCCGGCCGGGCACCCGGCGGTGTTCAACAACACGATGGGGTACTTCCCCGGCGGGCCGGGCGCCGGCGGGCCGCGGCCGCGGCCCGCCGGCACCCCGACGCAACGGACCGGGCGCCGCTGACGGTAAGAACCGCCGGGACGGACCCCGGCGCGGAGAAGGAGCCGGACATGGATGGCCGTTCGCAGAACGCCGGCACCCGTCGCCCGCGCAGGCGTGGGCGGTGCGCGCGTCGGGGGCTGGCCGTGGCGTCGGCCGTGTCGGCGGCGACCGCCGCCGACGGCCCGCAGGCGGCGGCCCTGCTGCCGCCGCGCGTCGGGGCGCCGGCGCCGCTCCCGGTGGTCGCCCGCGGCGCCATCGACGACGACCCCCTCGCCACCACCCCCGTCGTGAAGAGGGGCGCGCCCCGGCCGCTGGTGCCGCCGATGGGCGCGAAGGCCGCCCAGGACTGGCTCAGCGGCGTCGACCCGAACGTGACGCCCGCCGGCGGCCTCGCCCCGGCGAAGGGTTCTGCCCCGTCGAAGGCCGTGACCCCGGCCAGGCTGACACTCGACCCGCGGCCGCCGGTGTCGGCGGTGCCGCCGGCCGGTTCCCCGAAACTGACCCCGCCGCCGCCGCTGTTCAGTCCCGGCGAGCCGAACCCGCTGGCGAAGGGCGTGGAGGCGTTCAAGGGGCTCGGGTCGCACGACGGGACGGCCGCCCTGTCCCCGGCGGGGTCGCCGCCGCAGGATATGCGGTCGCCGCACGACGCGCTCCAGGGAAAGGCCGCGAACGGCGCTCCCGTGCTGGCCGGCCCGCCGGCGTGGCGGTGGTACGGGTACGGCTCGGTGACGCCGGGCGCGAGCACCTACGCCCCGAGCGGCCAGTACCCGCGGGCGTCGGCCAACTGGTACTCGGTCACGAAGGCGACGCCCGGCGCGTTCCCGGTGCCGGTGGTCGCCCCGTTCCGTACCGGCCCCGGCGCCGAGCCGCCAAGCTACGCCGGGCTCACGCCCGCGCGCCGCGGCCGACGTTCCCCGCAGTGCTCGCCGACAGCGGCGCTATCCCGCCGCCGCCGCGGCTGAATCGGTGCGACCCGCCCGATCGCCTCCACACCGCTGCCGGTCCCGACGATGCCGTCGATGGGTGCGCCGGTGCCGGTGTCGGTCGCGCCGGTGTTCAGCCCGGTTCCTCCTCCCCGCCGACGGTTCGGGCGCTGAACCGCTGGCGACCGCCGAACCGACTACCGCGCGGCCGACGCCGCCGCCGATCCTGCCGCCGCTGTCGGTCATGCCGACGACCCCGCTCCCGACGGTGCCGTCGCTGGTTCCGACCGCTCCCGCGGTCGCGCCGGTGTCGGCGCCCGCAGTCGCGGAAGACGACGTCCGGTGGAAGGCGAACCCCACGAACCGTCCCGCCGCACCGCTGCCGGGGACGTGGGTGCGGCCGTCCGGGTCGGAAGCCCCACGGCCGCCGATCGCCCGCGGCCAGATCGGCGACGACGTCCAGGCACCGGCCGACCCGGTGGAGACGATCGTGATGGCCGTCTGCCGCGGCCGGGCGACCGGCGTTGACGTGCGGCACACCGGCCCGCTCCAGGTGACGGTCTGTTTCGAGTCGCGGACGCAGACCGACGCGACGGCGCTGGTCCGCGACCTGAGCGGCCGGCCGGAACTGGCCCGGTACGAAGTGAACTTCTGCGTGCTGGTGAAGTAAGGGGGCAATCCGAGCGACGGGGCACGTCGGCCCGTCGCTCACGCGCCGGGCTCCGACGATCCGCGCCGCCGCAGAGCCGCCCACAGTTCGGCGAAGTCCGCCGGCGGCTTCACGTCCCACCCGACCGGCTGTCCCGTCTCGGGGTGAACGAACCCGAGCCGCGCCGCGTGGAGCATCGGCCGCTCCGCCCCGCTCCGGTCCGGAAGCGGCTTCCCGTTGAGTGGCCGGTCGTACACACGCTCCCCGCACAGCGGCGTGCCCGCCTCCCCGAGGTGAATCCGCACCTGGTGTGTCCGCCCCGTTTCCAGCCGGCACTCGACGGCGGCAAACGCCCCCATCCGCTCCAACACCTTCACGTGCGTGGCGGCCCGCTTGCCGTCGTCGGTCAGCAGGTCTCGTGACGTGCCGCGGCGGCCGTCGCCGCGGTCGGCGACGAACAGCGACTCGATCCGGCCGGGCTTCGGTGCACCGCGGGTGAGGGCGAGGTAGCGGCGGTCGGCGGTATGCTTGCGGAACTGGGCGGTCAGGTGGGTGGCCGCGGCCCGGGTGCGGGCGAAGACCACCAACCCGGACGTGTCGCGGTCGATGCGGTGGACGGCGATCACCGGCCGGGTCGGGGAGCCGAGCGCCGCGGGAAGCAGGTCGGCGAGCGTCGTCGGCAGGAACCGCCGACCGCGGCCGAACTCGGCGGCTTCCTCCTTGTGCCGCATCGTCGTCAGCCCGGCCGGCTTGTTCACGACCACGACCGCGTCGTCGGCGTAGACGATGGCCTCGGCCGCGAGGGCCGGCCCCGGCC
>JBGAQM010000226.1:0-10672 GCA_044220735.1 Urbifossiella sp.
GGGTCGGGAAGGTTCGAGCGGCCGGTCGGCGTGCGGCTCGACACCGGCGTCGCGGACGGGGCGGGGAGGTTGGACGCCTTGAGCGCCCGCACCAGGTCGCTGCAACTCGGCCAGCGGTCGTCCGGCTTCTTGCTCAGGCCGCGGGAGATGATGGCCCGGTCGCCGACCGGCAGCGAGCCGAGTTCCGGCGTGCCGTTGAGGTGCTGCATCAGCAACTGCCGGGTGTTCGCGCCGTTGAACGGCCGCGAGCCGGTCAGCAGCTCCTGGAACACGATGGCGAGGCTGTACTGGTCGGAAAACCGCGAGACGTAGCCCTCGAACGTCTCCGGCGCCGCGTACACCGGCGTGACACCGCCGGTGACGGTGGCGCGGACGCCTTCGAGGAGCTTGGCGAGGCCGAAGTCGCCGACCTTCACGTGGTTGAAGACGAGGAACAGGTTCTGCGGCTTCACGTCCAGGTGTTGAATCTGGTAGTGGTTGTTCATCAGGTCCAGGGCCTCGGCCGTCTCCTCCATGTAGCGGAGGAGTTCGTCCCGGGGGATGCCGGGCAGGCCCTGGCTGCGGCACCGGCGGAACCGGTCCCACAGGTTCTCGTCGGCCAGCTCCATGGTGATCATGAGCTGGCCGTCGATGATGTCGTACCGCTCCAGCGACAGGACGTAGGGGTGGCGGATGGTCTGGACGCGCTTGAGCGCCTTGAGCTCCTGTTCGGCCGGGCGGCTGTCCTCGTCGGCGGCGTCGAGGTCGCCGAAGACGAACTTCATGGCCTTGAGCAGGCCGCCCGGGGCCTCGACCTTCCAGACCTCGCCGAACCCGCCGCGGCCGAGCCGCTCGATGAGCCGGTACCCGGGCAGCGGCTCCTCGTGGCTGACCAGTTTCACGGCCATGGGAAAACCGGACGGTGGGGCGAGAGTCAACGGCCCGCCGCGCCCGGCTTTGCCGGGGCTACGGGTGTACGTATCCTTTAGCTCACCCCCCGGGGTTTGGCAAAAACTCAATCCACCGGTTCGACCGGTAGAACCATCCCCACCGGACATCCCGACAGCTCACATGAGCGACGCATTCGCGCTGTCGGTGAAGCAACCGTGGGCCGCGCTGATCGTGGCCGGGGTGAAGGTGGTGGAGGTGCGCACGTGGGGCACCCGCCGCCGCGGCCGGGTTCTGATCCACGCCGGCCGCATGCCCGACGAGCGCCCCGCGGCCTGGGCGTACGTGACCACGCCGGAGTTGAAGGCCGCGGCCGGGCTGTGCGGCGGCGTCGTCGGCGAGGCGGAGATCGTCGACTGTCGGACCTACGAGACGGCCGAGGCGTTCGCGGCGGACGCGGCGCGGCACCTGAACGACCCCGCCTGGTTCGCGCCGCCGCGGCTGCACGGGTTCGAGTTCCGCGCCGCCCGGCCGCTGCCCTTCCGGCAGCTGACCGGGTTCACGATGTTCTTCCGGGTGCCGGAAGGCACCGACGACCGTCCGGCGGCTCCCGTCGCCGGGCTTTGATCCGAAAGGAATTCGCGCCATGCCCGACACCCCCGGTTTGCTCGTCAGCGTCCGCTCGGCCGACGAGGTGGACGACGCCCTCGCCGGCGGCGCCGACCTGATCGACGTGAAGGAGCCGGCCCGCGGCGCCCTCGGCATTGCCGAGCCGGAGGTGGTCGGCGCCGTCGTGGACCGGGTGAAGCGCCGCGTGCCCGTCAGCGCCGCCCTCGGCGAGTGGGGGCCGACCGCCCTCACCGACGCCCACTGGCACCTCGAACTGAAGCTCGACTACGTGAAGTGGGGCCTCGCCGGCTACCCGCACACGCCCGGTTGGGGGGAGGACCTGCTCGACGCCCGCCGCGGGCTGCCGGCCGGGATGGAGATGGTGGCGGTGGCCTACGCCGACTGGGAGCGGGCGAAGTCGATCCCGCCGGCGGAGGTGGCGAAGTTCGCCAAGCGGTTCCGCTTCGCGGCCGTCCTCATCGACACCTGCGTGAAGGACGCCAAGACGCTCCTCGACTTCATCAAGCCGGCCGAGCTGGCGGAGTTGGTGGACGGCCTGAAGCGGGTGTACACGAAGGTGGCGGTCGGCGGGTCGCTGAAGCCGGAGCAGTTGCCGAAACTCAAGGGCGTGGTGCCGGACTACTTCGCGGTCCGCGGGTCGGCGTGCGCCGGCGGCAAGCGCGACGGCGTGATCGACAAGAGCCGCGTCAAGAAGTGGAAAGAGGCGATCGGGTGACGCAGCCGTTTCTCGACCTGGTGACCGAGGCGTTGAACCAACTCCACCCGCGGTTCGCCGGGAAGGGGGCGCTCGCATACCCGCCGGCCGAGGCCGACGGCCCCGCCGCCGCCCGCAAGGAGCGCGAGCGGCCGTACGTCCGCGAGTTCTACCACCAGTTCCGCCGGCTGTGGGACAAGGCGCTGCCGGTGCGGCTCGGCCTCGGGCACGTCGTCGTGCAGCCCGACCCGGCCCCGCCGCCCGGCCGCCAGCCCGATTTGCTGGTGTGGCAGCTCGGCGAGCAGGGCGCCGCCGACCGCCCGCTCGCCGCGCTGTGCTTCGTCAGCGGCAGCAACCCCGACGCCCTCGCCGCCGACCTCGCGGCGCTCGGCCGCTTCCGCGCCGCGGGGTACCCCGTCGCGGTGCTGGTCGCCGTCGGCCCCGCCGACGTTGCCGGCGCGGGCGGCGTCTCGATTCTCCGCTTCGACCCCGACCGCTGGCAGGTCGTCCCGTAACACCGCGAGGTTCGCGATGCGATTCGCCGCCCCCGTCGCCCTTGTCCTCCTGGGAATCGCCGTCATGGCCACGCCCGCCGCCCAGCCGCCGGCCGCGGTCGCGTCCGCAGAGGACACCCGCCTCGCCAACTACTTCCAGAGCTACCTCGACCAGCAGTTCCAGCTCCACCCCGTCTACGCCACGCAGCAGGGGAACCACGACCACGACGACCGCATGGACGACCTCTCGCCCGCGGCCCGCGCCAAGGACGTGGACCTCACCCGCAAGACGCTCGCCGACGTGAAGAAGGAGATCGACCCCAAGAAGCTGTCACGGAACGGGCAGATCGACTTCGAGGTGTTCACGCACAGCCTCGAATACGCCCTGTGGTCGGCCGTGAACGACAACCGCTTCGAGTTCGACCCGCGCGCCTACGGCGAGTTCATTTCGGACAGCGTGTTCCTCCTGTTCACGCAGTCCACGCTGCCGCGGGAGCGGAACGTGCAGAACGCCGCCAAGCGCATCGCCGCGGTGCCGAGGGTGGTCGCCGCCGCGAAGGAGGGGCTGAAGAACCCGCCCAAGATTCTCACGGAAGTGACCATCAAGCGGAACCGCGGGGCGATCGCGTTTTACGAGAAGGACATCTGGGAGTTCGCCGGCGAGACGCCCGGCAGCGAGCCGCTGGCGACGCCGTGCCGCGCCGCCGTCGCCGCGCTGAAGGACTACCAGACGTGGCTCGAAACCGACCTGCTACCGCGCTCGACGGGCGAGTGGCGGCTCGGGGCCGAGAAGTTCGCCAAGAAGCTGGAGCTGGAACTCGACGCGGGCCTGACCGCGGCCGAGGTGCTGAAGCTCGCCGAGGGCGAAGCCGACCGCGTCGAGCGCGAGATGTACTACGTCGCCAAGCAGCTGTGGGCGAAGCACTTCCCCGGTCGGCCGCTCCCGCCCGACGACGCCGACGGACGCCGCGCCACCACCGCCGCCGTGCTCGCGGAGTTGGGGAAGGACCACGGTAAGCCGGAGAACCTCCTCGCCGACGTGCGGAAGACCGTGGACGGCATCCGCACCTTCATCCGCGAGAAAAAGATCCTGACGCTCCCGGACCCGGACACTTGCAAGGTGGTGGAGATGCCCGAGTTCCAGCGCGGGTTCTCGGCCGCGTACCTGAACCCGGCCCCGCCGCTCGACCCGAAGGCGGACAGTCTGTACGCCGTCGCCCCGCCGCCGCGGGACTGGGGCGCCGAGCGGGTGGCGACGTTCTTCAAGGAGTACAACACGCCGATGCTCCAGGTGCTGACCATCCACGAGGCGTACCCGGGGCACTACGTCCAGCTGGCGTACTCGAACCGCTGCCCGTCGCTGGTGCGGAAGGTGCTGTCGTCGGGCGTCTTCGCCGAGGGGTGGGCGGTCTACACCGAGCAGATGATGCTCGACCAGGGCTACGGGAACGGCGACCTGTCGCTCCGGCTGCACCAGCTGAAGTTCTACCTGCGGGCGGTCCTCAACGCGATCCTCGACCACCGCATGCACTGCACCGGCATGACCGACGAGGAGGCGCTCGCGCTCCTGATGGGCCGCGGCTTCCAGACCGAGGCCGAGGCCGTGGCGAAGGTGGCGCGGGCGAAACAGAGCAGCACGCAACTCTCGACGTACTTCGTGGGCCGGACGGCGTTCTACCGGCTGCGGCAGGAGGTGCAGCGCCGCCGCGGCGACGCCTTCGTGCTGGGCACGTTCCACGAGCAGGTGTTGAGCCACGGCACGCTGCCGGTGAAGTACCTCCCCGAGCTGGTCCGTTGAACCCGGGGGCGGGATCGGATACGCTTGTCCGCATTCCCGCCCGCGCACTCCCGCCCCGGAGCCCGTCCCCGTGCTGACCCGCCTCCTCCTCCCGGCCGCCTTCGCCGCGGCGATGCTCGCCGCCCCCGCCGGCGCCGACAACTGGCCGCAGTGGCGCGGCCCCAAGAACGACGGCCACGCCGCCGGCCCCGCGCCCACCGAGTGGGGGCCGGACAAGAACGTCGTCTGGAAGGTCAAGATGCCCGGCCGCGGGTCGTCCACGCCGTGCGTCTGGGGCGACAACATCTTCATCACCTCGCTCGACGGCCCCGCCCCGGCCAGTTCCTCGCTCCTCTGCTACGACGGCAACGGCAAGGAGAAGTGGAAGGCGAGCATGGGCCCGGCGTCCGGCCGGGCCGGCCGCGGCGACGAGGGGAACGACGCCTCGGCGTCGTGCAGCACCGACGGCAAGCACGTCTGGGCGTACTCCGGCAACGGCAAGCTCGCCTGCTTCGACTTCCAGGGGCAGGAGAAGTGGTCGCTCGACGTCCAGAAGTACGGCAAGTTCGGCATCCAGTTCGGCATCCACTGGACCCCGGTGCTGTACAAGGAGAAGGTGTACCTCCAGGTGATGCACAAGGGCGCCCAGAAGCTGGTCGCGCTCGAGGCCGCGACCGGCAAGGAACTGTGGGTGGTGGACCGGCCGGGGCACGGCAAGGGGGAGAGCCCGGACGTGTACGCCTCCGCGTTCATGTGGGAGGGGCCGAACGGGCAGGCGATGCTCGTCGCCCACGGGAACGACTACTGCACCGGCCACGACCTCGCCACCGGCGCGGAGGTGTGGCGCGTCGCCGGCCTGAACCCGCCGGGCGAACGGGGGTACATGGCGTGGCGGTTCGTGTCGTGCCCGCTGGTTACCCCGGACCTGATCATCGTGCCGTCCTGCAAGTACGGGCCGACGGTCGCCCTCGACCCGATCGGGGCGAAGGGGACGATCGACGAGAAGAACCCGGCCGAGCGCTGGCGGTACAAGGAGACGCCGGACGTGGTGTCGCCGCTGCGGGTCGGCAACCTGGTGTACCTGCTCGAAACGGACAAGGGCCGGGGGGCTCTGACCGCGCTCGACGCGAAGACGGGCAACCAGGTGTACCGCCAGAACCTCGGGGCCAAGCAGATCTACCGCGGGAACATGGTCCACGCCGACGGCAAGATCGTGATCGTCGGCCGGGAGGGCGTCGGGCTGGTGGTGCAGGCCGGTCCGGAGTTCAAGCTGCTGGCGACCAACGACCTGAAGGAAGTCACGTACGCCTCCCCCGCGGTCGCCAACGGCCGGCTGTACGTCCGCACCTGGGACCACCTGTACTGCTTCGGGACGAAGTAGCCGTGTCCGCCGACCTGTTCCGCGGGTGGGAGTTGTACGACCGCATCACCCGCGCGAACCACATGCGACACGCCGAGACCGAGGCCGCCATCCGCGCGGCCCTCGCCCGGCGGTCCGACCCGCTCCGCGTTCTCGACCTGGGCTGCGGCGACGGCCGCGTGGCCGCGGACGTGCTTTCGGCGAACCCGGTGGTCAGGTACGTGGGGATCGACCTGTCCGCGGGGGCGCTGGAACTGAACGGCCGCCGCCCCGCACCGGGGTCGTGCCCCGGCGAGGTCGAGCGGCAACTCGTGTGCGGCGACATCGCCGAGTCCATCCGCGCCGTGCCCGATACCGCGTTCGACCTCGTCCTCGCCGGGTTCTCGCTCCACCACATCCCAACGGACCGCAAGTCCGCCGTCCTCGACGACGTCGCCCGCGTGTTGGCCCGCGGCGGGTCGTTCATCTGGACCGACACCTACCGCCAGGAGGGGGAATCGCGGGAGGCGTTCCTGGCTCGGCTGTTCGTGGAAGTCCGCACGACCTGGACCGCAGCCACGCCCGAGGAGCGCGAGCAGTTCGTGAGTCACATCGGCGAATTCGACCACCCCGAGCCCTGGTCCTGGATGACGGCTCAACTCGCAGCCCGCGGGCTCACGTCGGTGGAAGTTCTCTATCAGGACGAGTTTTACGTCTCGTTCCGGGTCGCAAGGTAGGTGCGCGGGTCGGATGGTGCCGGTGGCCGGCGTGGTGTATCCTTCTGGCGTCCCTCTTCGGCCAGGACGCCCCGATGCCTCGTGCCCTGCCGCCGCTCCGGTTCGAGCCGATCTTCAAGGAGAACCTTTGGGGCGGCAGCCGGCTCCCCGCCTTCCTCCGCCGCCCGGCTCCGGTCGCGGGGGCGATCGGCGAGGCGTGGGTACTTTCGGACGTGGACGGCAGCCCCAGCCTCGTCGCCGACGGGCCCCACGCCGGTAGGACGCTCCGCGAACTGCTCGCCGCCGACGCCGCCGCGATCCTCGGTGACGCACCGCTGGTGAACGGCCGCTTCCCGCTGCTGCTCAAGTTCATCGACGCCCGGCAGGAACTGTCGGTGCAGGTCCACCCGGACGACGCTCGGGCCGCGGCCGCACTGCCGGGGGCGAACGGCAAGACGGAGGCCTGGGTGATACTCCGCGCGAACCCGGACACGAGCCGCGTCTACGCCGGCTTCCGCGATGGGGTGACGGCCGCCGACTTCATCGCCGCGCTGGAAACGAAAACGGCGCCGCAGACGCTCCACAGCTTCACGCCCGAGCCGGGCGACTGCGTGTTCCTGGAGGCCGGCACCGTGCACGCCATCGGGGCCGAGTTGGTGGTGTTCGAGGTGCAGCAGACGTGCGACATCACGTACCGGCTGTACGACTGGGACCGGGTGGACGCGAAGACGAAGCTGCCGCGTGAGCTGCACATCGAGCAGGGGCTGGCGTGCGCCGACTTCTCCCGCGGCCCGTGCCCGCCGACGACCCCGACCCGGCACGGCGCCCGCGAGCGGCTGGCCGGCTGCCGCTACTTCACGCTCGACCGCCACACAGGCCGCGAGCCGTTCGCCGTCGGCGTGCCCGGCGAGTGCCGGGCGATGGTCTGTACCGCCGGTGCGGGCGAATTGGACTGCGGCGACAGCCGAACGTCCCTGGCGGTCGGGGACGTGGTGCTCATCCCGGCGTCGGCGGGGGCGGCGACGTGCCACCCGGACGGGTCGATCACCCTGTTGGAGTGCGGCATCCCGGCGGTCGTGGGGCCGGCTTCCAGCCGCCGGGCTGAACAGGAGCCGGCTGGAAGCCGAGCAACGCCTGGCCGCGCGTTGAGCGCCTTCAGCCTGGTCACCACGATACCCGTCTTCATTTCCAGGCTCACCGCACGGGCTGGGGGTTAGACATGGCCGTTCCGAAGCGACGCGTGGATCCTGAAACGCCCGCCGCAGCCACGCCACGTCCGCGCCGGTGCCGGTGCAGTACACCGAAGAAGTGCAACAGGCCGGTGATGCCGCACCGGCTGTGCCGCCGTCGCCGGGGCGTTCCACACGACCCTGATGAAGCCCGCCGACGACGCGAAGTAACGCGGCCCGCGGCTCGTCGGTCGGGCCGCGTCGCCGAGGCCCGACCCGCGAAGCGGACCCCTCCCGATGCCGAACACCGCTCTCCTCTTCCCCGGCCAGGGCGCCCAGTCGGTCGGCATGGCCGGCGCGCTCTGCCAGAGCCACCCGCCGGCGCACGCCCTGTTCCAGCGTGCGTCCTCCGCCCTCGGCTACGACCTCCTCGACGTGTGCGTCAACGGGCCGGCCGAGCGGCTGAACGCCACCGACGTCAGCCAGCCGGCCATCTTCGTCGCCAGCCTCGCAGCCCTCGACCAACTCCGCGCCACGCAGCCCGAGGCGCTGTCGGCCGTCACCGCGACCGCCGGCCTCAGCCTCGGCGAGTACACCGCCCTGGTTTTCGCCGGGGCGCTCTCGTTCGACGACGGCCTGAAGGTCGTGAAGGCCCGCGGCGAGGCGATGCAGGCGGCCGCGGTCGCCAGCCCGTCGGGCATGGTCGCGGTGCTCGGGATCGACGCGCCGGACGTGGAGGCGCTGGTGGCCGAGGCGCGGTCGGCCGGCACGTTGGAGGTGGCGAACTACCTCTGCCCGGGGAACACGGTCGCGTCCGGCGTGCTGCCGGCGCTCGACCGGCTCGAACAGCTGTGCCAGGAGAAGGGCGGCATCCGCACCGCCCGGCTGGCCGTCGCCGGGGCGTTCCACACGACCCTGATGAAGCCCGCCGACGACGCCCTCGCCGCGGCCCTCGCTGGCGTCGAGATCAAGGCGCCGACGATCCCCGTGTGGTCGAACGTGGACGCGCAGCCGCACACCGACCCGGCCGAGATGCGGGCACTGCTGGTGCGGCAGGTGCTGTCGCCGGTGCGCTGGGAGGACACGCTCCGCGGGCTGATGGCGGCCGGCGTGGAGCGGTTCTACGAGGTCGGCCCGGGCCGCGTGCTGGCGGGGTTGATGAAGCGCGTCCACCGCAAGGCCGACTTCGTGAACGTCACGGCCTGACGGCCGGCCGGGGCGGCGGCGCGGTCGGCACCTCGCCGCGAAGCACGCGCTGGCAGTAGTCGAGTTGCTCCCGGGCGTACCCGTTGGTCTGCTGTACGGCGAGCACCGCCTGGAACGCCGCCGCGGCCTCGTCGTGCCGGCCGAGGCGGCGGGTCACCTCGCCCAACCGGGTCTGCGCGGTGACGTACCGCGGGTCGAGCCGCACCGCGTCCCGCAGCACCTCTCGGGCCGCCCCCAGGTCGCCGGTCAGCCACTCGGCCCGCCCGAGGTTGCACCGCGCCTGCGCGCTCGCCGGGTCGAGCCGGACGGCTTCCCGGGCCGACGCCCGCGCTCCCGGGCCGTCGCCCGCTCGCAGCAGCAGGAACGCCACCCAGTCGTGCCACAGGGCGTCGTGCGGCTCGCGGCGGGCCAGCTCCCGGAACTCGGCCAGCGCCTCCGGAACCCGGCCGGCGTCGTTGAACACGATCCCCAGCGCCGACCGGTACGCGACTCGCCCGGGGTCGAGCCGGACCGCCTCGCGGTACGCTCCCACCGCCTCGTCCGTCTTCCCGCGCTGCTTCAGGAACTCCCCCAGGAGCACCCGCGCCGCGGCGCCTGCTGGGTCGGCCGCGACCGCCCGCCGGACGGCCGCCTCGGCCCCGTCCGGGTCGCCGTTCTGCCGGAGCGCCTCCGCCAGCCTCTGGTGGGCGGCCAGGTTCTTCGGGTCGGCCCGGGCCCAGCGGTCGTACAGGGCGACGGCGGCGGGGCGGTCGCCGGCCAGCTCCTGGAACGCGCCGAACTCGCGGACGGCGGCCGGGTCGGGCGGGGCGCGGTCCAGTCCCGGGCGGAGCCGGGCGGCGACGAGATCGGTCAGCTTGTGGGCCTTCAACCGCTTGGCCAGCTCGCCGAGTTCGGACCGGTCGATCTCGCTCGTCTGCTTCGTGAGAACGGCTTCGAACGTCGGTGCGTGGGCCAGCCGGTCGGCGGCCGCGCGAAAGGCGGCGACCGCCGCGACCGGCCGGCCGGCCCGCTCCCAGTGCGCCCCGGCCCGGAAGCTCAGCCGCCACGCCCTCGGGGACAGCGCCGCGGCCCGCTCGTAGGCCACGGCCGCGTCGGCCGAGTTCCCCAGCCCCTCGGCCGACCGCGCGACGACCGTCCACGCGGCCGAGCTCGTGGGCCGAAGGGCGACGGCGGCGGCCGCGCACGACCGCGCCTCGGCGTGGTTGCTCCCGTGCCACAGCAGGAAGTGGGCGAGGTTGTGGGCCAGCTGGAAGTTGTCCGGGTGGTGCGGGTAAGCCCGGCGGAGGAACCGGACCGAGTCGGCCGCCGCCTCGTCCTGTGGGACGGCGAAGTACCTCAGCCGCAGCATCCACACCGACACCAGGTTGATGGTCTGCGGCGGGTGCGCCGCCGGGTCGATCTCATCTGCCAGCTTGGACAAGGCGGCGTGGTCGCGGGCCAGGATGGCGTCGCGTACCCGGGTCCGCGTCGGGTCCGGGTCGAGTGCCCGGGTGACGTGAACCAGCGGATCGACGAGCGGCTCCTTCCAGCCCGCCCGGCCGGACGCCTCCGTGGAGCGGATGAACGCCCAGTCGTCGATGGCCGCGGCCAGCTCGATGACGGACGAACTGCCGAGGCCGCGGACCACCGCCGCCCCCTCGGCCGGCGGCAGGCGGGTCAGGTCGGCCCCGTAGTCGGCGAACGCCTTGAGGTAGCGGGCGTCGGCCGTCCTGTAGTCCTGCTCCAGCCCGTTGACCAGTTCGTCGCCCATGCTCGCCTGGATGTCGAGGACGGCGGCGGC
>JBGAQM010000227.1:0-11286 GCA_044220735.1 Urbifossiella sp.
TGGTTCCGTTGCCGCTTGCGGCTTCGCGCTTCCCAACACAAACCGCGAGTGGCGGAGCGCGCACACCTCATCTGGGTTCCGGTGGTGGTGACTGCTAAAATGCCCCCGTCGGGCACGGACCCCACACCCCGGACGGACCGCCGTTGACGGACCCCCCCGCCCTCCACGCCTACCTCCTCGGCCGGCTGGACTTCGACGCCCTGCTCGGCCTCCAGCGCCGCGTCGCCTACGACGTGTCCGGCGAACCCGGCGGCGGCGCCGTGATCGTGTGCGACCACCCGCCCGGCATCACCGTCGGCCGCGAGGGGAGCCGGGCGCACGTCCGCCCCGAGCCCGAGGAACTCACCGCCCGCGGCTGGCCCGTCCGCTGGGTCGCCCGCGGCGGCGGCGTGTTGCTCCACCTCCCCGGGCAGGTCGCCTGCTACCCCGTCCTCCCGCTCGCCGCACGGAACCTCACCCCGGCGGCCTACGTCGCGGCGCTGCAAGACGTCGTGGTTGACGTGCTCGCCGGCTACGCGCTGAAGGCCGAGGCCGACCCCGACGCCCCCGGGGTGCGCGTACACGGCCGGCGCGTCGCCCACGTCGGCGTCGCGGTCCGCGGCGGCGTCACGGCGTTCGGGCTGGTGCTGAACGTCGATCCCGACCTCGAACCGTTCCGCGCCGTCCACTGCGACGGCGACCCGCAGCCGATGACCTCGCTCCAGCGCGCGGCGCCGTCGCGGGTGCGCATCGCCGGCGTTCGGACGCAGCTGGTGGAGGCGGTCGCGGCCCGGTTCGGGTTCGCCCGCGTGTCCCTGTTCCACACCCACCCGGGGCTCGCGCCCCGGCCCGAGGCCCATGCGCGCGCTACCGGTACTCGATAAGCCGCCGCCGACCAGCACCGGCCGCCTGCCGGCGTGGCTCAAGCGCCCCCTGCCGAAGGGGAACGGCAACGCCTTCACCCAGCACCTGCTCGACGACCTGAAACTCGAGACGGTCTGCGAGAACGCCAAGTGCCCGAACCGGCCGGAGTGCTGGAGCCGCCGCACCGCCACGTTCATGGTCCTCGGCAACGTCTGCACCCGCCCGTGCGGCTTCTGCTCCGTCCCGAAGGGCGAGCCGCTCCAGGTCGAGCACGACGAGCCCGAGCGCCTCGCCGAAGCGGCCGTGCGGCTGGGGTTGAAGCACGTCGTGATTACCTCCGTGACGCGCGACGACCTGCCGGACGGCGGCGCGGCCCACTTCGCGGCGTGCGTTCGCGCCGTGAAGGCGCGGACGCCGGAAGCGGCGGTCGAGGTGCTCACGCCCGACTTCGGCGGGAACGCGGCCGCGATCGACGCCGTGGTGGCGAGCGGCCCCGAGGTGTTCAACCACAACATCGAGACGGTGCCGCGGCTGTACCGCGCCGCCCGCGGCCGCGCCGAGTACCGCCGCAGCCTCGACCTGCTCGAGCGTGTGAAGCGGACCGCGCCGGCGATGGTGACGAAGGCCGGGCTGATGCTCGGCGTCGGCGAGACGATCGACGAGCTGTTCGACGTGCTGGCCGACCTGCGGGCGATCCGCTGCGACGTGGTGACGCTCGGCCAGTACCTGGCGCCGACGTACGAGCGCAGCATCCCGGTGGCGCGGTACGTGCCGCCCGCCGAGTTCGACGACATCGCCGCGAAGGCGCGGCTGCTGGGCTTCCGTCAGGTGGTGGCGGGGCCGTTCGTGCGGTCGAGCTACCACGCCGACGAGATGGTGCCGACGAAGTAGTCGCCGGGCGTGGGGCCGGTTTCCAACCGGCCGGCTCGGGGCTTGGAGTGCGGCAGCACGACGGCGTGTAGCCCCGGGCGGAGCCCGGGGCGGCGTCGGCGGTGTTTGACACGCGTCGCTCCCACGAACCACGCCGTCGCCCGCCCCGGGTTCCGCCCGGGGCTACACGCCGACGCCCTCCGGGCTTCAAGCCCCGAGCCGGCCGGTTGGAAACCGGCCCCACGCCCGAGACCCGACCCGTGCCGCGCGTGCCGATCGAGCTGCCGGACCTGGGCGCCGCGCGGGCGGTGCTGAGCCTGTGGTACGCCCGCGTCGGCGACCGGGTGTTCGCCGGCGACCGCGTCGCCGAGGTGCTCATCCCCGGCGCCACGGTGGACGTACCGGCGCCGGTCGGCGGCGTGGTCGTGGCGCAGGCGGTGCTGGCGAACGACCCGCTGGTCGCCGGTCAGGTGATCGGCGAGATTCAGGAAGAAGGGACCGGTCCGTAGCCATGCCCCGCCCCGCGTTCCTCTCGCTCGACGGCCCGGACGGCACGGGCAAGTCCACCCAACACGCGATGCTGGTCGAGTGGCTGAGCGCGCAGCACATCCCCGTCACCGCCTGCACCGACCCCGGCGGCACCGCCCTCGGCCAGCAGTTGCGGCAGCTCCTGCTGTTCGGCCGCGACCACCGCATCGCGCTGCCGGCCGAGGCGCTGCTGTTCATGGCGTCGCGGGCGCAGCTGGTCGAGGAGGTGATCCGCCCGGCGCTGGCCCGCGGCGAGGTCGTCGTGGCCGACCGGTTTACGCTGGCGAACGTCGTCTACCAGGGCCACGCCGGCGGCATGAGCCCCAAAGACCTGTGGGCCGTCGGCCGCGTCGCCGCCGGCGGGCTCGAACCCGACCTGACGCTCGTGTTCGACGCCGACCTGGACGTGGCGCTGAGCCGCCGCACCCGCGCCGCCGACCGGTTGGAGGAGCGCGACCGCGAGTACCAGGAGGCGGTGCGGCGCGGCTTCCTGTACGAGGCCGGGGTGCGGCCGGGGCCGTACCAGATCATCGACGCGACGCCCGACCTCGCCACCGTGCAGGAGGCCGTGCGCGCGAAGGTGGCGCGGCTGCTGACGGACTTCGGGTGGGCGGACGTGGAGTCGGGTTCGTAGCCCGGAGGGCGTCGAGAGGTAGCCCCGGGTGGAACCCGGGGCGGCCCGTTCGCGCGCCGCACGACACCTCGAACCACGCCGTCGCCCGCCCCGGGTTCCACCCGGGGCTACACGCCGACGCCCTCGCCCTCCGGGCTGAAAACCTGGCTCGCGCGCAGCGGCGACGGCCTCGAAGACTCGGCCCGACCTACGGGAGAACCCGATGGCTTGGTCCCGCATCCGCGGCCAGTCGGCCGCGCTGTCCGCCTTCCACGCCGCGTTCGACCGCGGCCGGCTCGGGCAGGCGTACCTCCTCGTCGGCCCCGACGGCGTCGGCAAGCGCCTGTTCGCCACCGAACTCGCCAAGGCGCTGCTGTGCGAGAAGCCGCCGGCCGCGCTCGCCGCCTGCGACCACTGCCCCGCCTGCGCCCAGGTGACCGCCGGCACCCACCCCGACGTGCTCACCCTCGCCACGCCCGAGGGGAAGCACGAGCTGCCGGTCGAGGCGATGCGCGAGTTCTGCACCCGCATGGCGCTCAAGCCCGCGCGCGGCCGCCGCAAGGTGGGCCTCGTCCTCGACGCCGACGACTTCAACGAGGAGTCGGCGAACAGCTTCCTGAAGACGCTCGAAGAGCCGGCGCCGGGGTCGCTGCTGCTGCTGCTCGCCACCGGCACCGACCAGCAACTGCCGACCATCCTGTCGCGCTGCCAGGTCGTGCGCTTCCCGCCGCTGGCGCCGGCCGACCTGCGCGCCGTGCTCGAAGCGGAGGGCGTCGCTGCCGAGCAACTCGACCGGCTGGTGCGGCTCGGCGGCGGCAGCGTCGGGCGGGCGCGGGCGCTGGCCGACCCCGCCGTGTGGGAGCTGCGTAAGACGCTCCTCGACGGGGTGACGGCGCCGCGGCCGAACTTCGGGGCGCTGTCCGAGGCGTGGCAGGCGTTCCACGAGGACGCCGGCAAGGACACCGCCGCCCAGCGGCTGCGGGCGTCGCTGGCGGTCGGCTTCCTCATCGACGCCGTGCGCGACGCGCTGCGGATCAGCCTCGGCGCCGACGTGACCGACCTCGACGCCGCCGAGGCCGACCGGCTCGCGGCGTTCGCCCACCGGCTCGGCCCCGACCGGCTGCTGGAGCTGATCGACAAGTGCGTCGAGGCCGACGCGAACGTGACCCGCCGGGTGCAGCTGATCCTGATCGTCGAGGCGGTGCTGGAGCAGTTCACCCGCCCGCCCGCCGCGGCCCGCGCGTAGCCCGTCCGGCCGGCGGCGGGTAGAGTGAAGCCCACCCGCCCGGAGGCACCCTCGTGACTACCCCCGCCCGCGTCGTCGCCGCCGGGCTCGCGGCCGCGGTCGCCGTGCTGCTCGGCGGGGCGGCCCCGGGCGCCGAGCCGCGCGCACCCACGTTCGTGCTCGCCTGGGGGAAGAAGGGCGCCGGGCCGGGCGAGTTCTACTCCCCGATCGGCATCGCCGTCACGCCGGCCGACGAGGTGGTCGTCACCGACCTGAACAACGCCCGGGTGCAGCGGTTCACCACCGACGGCAAGCACCTCGGCGGGTTCGACCTGCCGTGGGACGACCCGAAGCGCAAGAGCACGCAGGCCGGCGGCGTCGCGGTCGCGGCCGACGGCACCATCTACCTGTCGTTCATGCAGCAGCACAAGGTCGCCGCCTACACGCCGGACGGCAAGCTGCTCCGCACGATCGGGAAGAAGGGGAAGGGCGACGGCGAGTTGAGCCAGCCGGGCGGGCTGCTGCTGCTCGCGGACGGCACCGTGTACGTGGCCGACCAGGGGAACCACCGCGTGCAGTGGTTCACGGCCGAGGGGAAGTATCTCGGCCAGTGGGGCGGGCACGGCACCGAGGCGGGGAAGTTCGGCGGGAAGGAATCGGCGGGGTCGCGGTTCGGCGGGCCGCACTTCCTGGCCCGCGACGGCGCCGGACGGTTCTACGCCACCGAGGGCGCCCCGGGCCGCGTGCAGAAGCTGACGGCCGACGGCCAGCCGCTTGCCGCGTGGGCCGACACCGGCGACGGCCCCGGCGGGTTCGGGGCGTACGCGTTCGGGAACTCGAAGAACGCGTTCGGCCCGATCGCGGTCGCCGTGGACAAGCACGACCGGGTCTGGGTGAGCAGCCTGAACGACCGGGTGCAGGCGTTCACCCCGGACGGGAAGTACCTGTTCGGCATCACCGAATCGGGCAAGACGCCCGGCGAGCTCGCCCGCCCGCACGGCATGGCGTTCGACCGCCGCGGCTTCCTCTACGTCGCCGACGCCGGCAACCAGCGCGTCCAGAAGTTCGCCGTCCCCGCCCCGTAACCCTTCCCGACGAAGTGATGTCCGAAACCATCCGCGACGTGGCCTGCACCTTCTGCGGGTGCGTGTGCGACGACCTCGCCGTCACCGTGGACGCCGGCCGCGTCGTCGCCGCCACCGGCACGTGCGCGCTGTCCGACCCGTGGCTCCGCGGCCAGAACGCGCACGCCCCCCCGGCCGCGCTCGTGGACGGCGTCGGCGTCGAGCCGGAAGCCGCGTTCACCCGCGCCGCCGAGTTGCTACGCGAATCCCGGGCGCCGCTCATCTACGGACTGTCGCGCAGCACCACCGAGGGACAGCGCGCCGCGACGGCGCTCGCCGACCGGATCGGCGCCACCATCGACACCACCGCCAGCACCGGGCACGCGCCGTCGATCATGGCGCTGCAACAGGTCGGCGAATCGACGAGCACGCTCGGCGAGGTGCGGAACCGTGCCGACCTGGTGATCTTCTGGGGCTCCGACCCGCTGGTCACACACCCGCGGCACCTCGAACGCTACTCCGCGGACCCGGTGGGCCGGTTCGTCCCCGGCGGCCGGCGCGACCGGTTCCTCGTCGTGGTGGACGACCGCGAGACGGAGACGGCGAAGGCGGCCGATTGCTTCATCAAGGTCGAGCGCGGCCGGCACTGGGAGGCGCTGTGGCGGCTGCGGATGCTGGTTCGGCTCGGGGACGATGGGACGGTGGGACGGTGGGACGGTGGGACTTTGGGAGAAGACGGTCACGCGGCTTCCTCCCACGGTCCCACGGTCCCACAGTCCCACAGTCTCAAAGACCTGGCGGCGCGGATGAAGGCGTGCCGCTGCGGCACCGTCTTCTTCGGCGCCGGCATCACCCGCGAGCCGCTGGCGCACCGCACCGTCGAGGCGCTGCTGCAACTCGTCACCGACCTGAACGAACACACGCGGTTCTACGCCCGGCGGATGCGGCGGTTCGGCGACGTGGCCGGGGCCGACTCGGTGTTGGTGTGGCAGACCGGCTACCCGTTCGGGGTCAACCTCGCCCGCGGCTACCCGCGCTACAACCCCGGCGAGTTCACCGGCCCCGACCTGCTGGCCCGCGGCGAGGTGGACGTGTGCCTGGTGGTCGGCGGTGACACGATCGCCGACCTGCCGGCCGCGGCGCGGGCGCACCTGGAACGCATCCCCGTCATCCTCCTCGACGCCCCGGACGCAGAGACGCCGCTGCCGGCGGCGGTGCGGTTCACGACGGCGGTGTACGGCGTCCACCGCCCCGGCACCGCGTACCGCATGGACGAGGTGCCGATCCCGCTGCGGGTGATCCTGCCGACCACCTACCCGAGTGACGGCGAGGTGCTGGGGGAGCTGTTGACGCGCGTGGGGTGAGGGGTCGCCGCTTGCGGCTTGGCACGGGGAAGCGAAGCCGCAAGCGGCAACACAGGTGGTTACGTTGCCGCTTGCGGCTTCGCGGCTTCCGCGCCAAGCCGCGAGCGGCGGCACGACGAACGGCGTACAATACTGCATCTCACGTCCCGAGGGCCGACCCGATGGCGCTCACCGCCGCCCAGATCGCCGACCAGCGGAAGCAGGTCGAGGAACTCATCGCCGGCCCCGACGTGGGCTTCGCCAAGGCGCTCTTCTTCGGCCAGTTCAAGGGCGACCTCCTGTTCCCGTACCCCACCCTGCCGCCCGACAAGCAGGCCGCCGCCGACGCGATGGCCGCCAAGGTGCGCGACTTCGCCAAGCTCGCCGTCGACGCCGCGAAGATCGACCGCGAGGCGCGCATCCCCGACGCCGTCGTGAAGGGGCTCGCCGAGCTTGACGTGTACCGCCTCACCATCCCGCCGGAGTACGGCGGCCTCGGCTTCAACCAGCAGCAGTACCTCAAGACGATGGAGGTGCTCGGCGGGCACGACGCCAGCGTCGCCGTGTTCGTCAACGCCCACCACTCCATCGGCGTGCGGGCGCTCGTGCTGTTCGGCACGAAGGAGCAGCAGGCGAAGTGGCTGCCGGGGCTGTTCGACGGCTCGAAGATCGGCGCCTTCGCCCTCACCGAGCCGGAAGCCGGGTCCGACGCCGGCGGCGTGCGCACGACCGCGAAGCCCACGTCGGACGGCTCGGCGTTCGTGCTCAACGGCACGAAGCACTACATCACCAACGGCGGCATCGCCCACATCCTCACGGTGATGGCCCGCACCCCGGCGCCGACGCCCGAAGACCCGGCCGCCACGAAGGTGACGGCGTTCCTGGTGACGCCCGACATGCCGGGGTTCGAGGTGCTGGAGGAGCGCGCCGAGAAGTGCGGCATCCGCGGCACCGCCACCGGCAAGATGCGCTTCACCGACATGCGCGTGCCGAAGGAGAACGTCCTCGGCCAGCAGGGCCGCGGGCTGCAAGCCGCGCTCACGGTGCTCAACTACGGCCGCGTCACGTTCGGCGCCACCTGCACCGGGCACGCCAAGGTGTGCCTGAGCGCGATGGCCGCCCAC
Organism: Urbifossiella sp.; assembly: GCA_044220735.1. Lineage (GTDB taxonomy): Bacteria > Planctomycetota > Planctomycetia > Gemmatales > Gemmataceae > Urbifossiella. The sequence continues at coordinate 7,611 of JBGAQM010000227.1, forward strand.
GCCCGGGGCCGCGTGCAGTTCCAGCAGCCGCTCGCCGAATTCCAGCTCGTCCGCAAGAAGATCGCCTTCGCCGCGGCGAACGTGTTCGCCATGGAGGCCGCGACGACGGAGTGCGCCGCGTTCATCGACAAGGGCTCGCCGGACTACATGCTCGAAACGGCCATCCTCAAGGTGTTCGCCACCGAGCACCTGTGGACGGTCGTGAACGACACGCTCCAGGTGTACGGCGGCAAGGGCTACTTCTGCGACCAGCCGATGGAGCGGTGGATGCGCGACGCCCGCATCAACACCATCGGCGAGGGGGCGAACGACGTGCTGAAGGCGTTCATCGCCGTGGTCGGCTGCCGCGGCCCGGGGATGATGCTGCAGGGGCTGCGCGACGATATGCTGCGCGGGAAGTGGAGCCTGCGCAACATCGGGGCGTCGCTCGGCGTCGTCGGCCGGCTGACGGTTCCGTGGCTCGCCGCGTCGGCGCCGCCGGTGCCGGTGAAGGCGGCGGAGTTGAAGCCGTTCGCCGACGACCTGGGGAAGCTGGTCCGCGACTTCGGGCTGAAGCTGCCGCACGTCTTCATGGCGCTGAAGGACGAGGCGACGTTCGCGCAGGCGCAGCTGGTGCACGAGCGGATCGCGGACGTGGCGATCGACCTGTACGTGTCGGCGTGCGTGCTGGCGCGGCTGGACCACCTGGCGGCGGTGCCGTCGGCCGACCCGTTCGCCGACCCGGTGGCGGGGCGGTACTTCCTGGCGCTGGCGTTCCGGCGGGTGCGGCAGAACCTCGCGGCACTGGACGCCAACGACGACGCCGACCTGCTCGCCGCCGCGGCGAGTACGCTGTCGCGGGTGTGAGGCCGTCGCGGCCTCCGTTCCACCCACGGGAACGCCGCGGCTGTCGCGCTGTCCGACGGAACCGGGCAACTCAACCACCTGGTCCGGTTGTGACGGCGCACTGTCACACCGTCCCGCGACCCGGGTGTCCGCTCGCGGTGCGGATCCTCCGGTCGCAAGCTCTGGGGCTGCCACCCCGCCTCCGACCCCATCTCCGACACGCCTTCGGGCGTCGTTCGCCCCAACTGTTTGGCGCGGGACGGGTTGGGAAAACTCTTGCGCCGGCCCGAAGGCGACTTGCGCCGGGCGTACCGGGTGTGCTAGCGTGGCCGGTGTGGTCGTCCGGGGTTTTTCCCACCCGCGCAAGCGTGCCCGCAAACGTGGCGTAGAATTGCGGAGCGTTTGCGGACGACCGGGGCTCACAGGAGGAGTCACATCATGCTGGTCCTGAGTCGGAAACTCGGCGAGAAGATCTACATCGGCGACAACATCTGCATCACGGTCGTGGACATCGACCGCGGCAAGATTCGGCTCGGCATCGAGGCGCCGCGCGAGGTCGCCATCTACCGGCAGGAGCTGCTGCCGCTGAACCAGCAGCGGCCGGACGGCTCGGCCCCGCTGCCGGCCGTGTCGTAACGATCGCGGTTCGCGAACGCACTCATTCAACGCCCGCGGACCCGCGTCCCGCGGGCGTTTGGGCTCGGTCGTGGGGCCGGTTTCCAACCGGCCTTGCTGGACCGGCCGGTTGGAAGCCGGCCCCACGACCGATCACCCGTGCCGGCGGTACTGCTCCAGGTCGCGCAGCAGCGCCGCCAGGAACGCCCGCGCCTCGTCGTCGTCCTCCGGCGGCCGGCCGGCGTGGCCGGTCTTGCGGCGGTAGCCGGCCGCCATCCGCCGCGCCAGCCGCTCCCGGCCCCTCCGGTCCATGTCGTCGTACCGCTGCAGGAACGAGCGGATTACCGCCCGGTCGGTCGGCTCCAGCGCCGCCAGCTCGGCCGGCTTGAACCGCACGTCGGCCGCGGCGCCCTCGATCAGTTCGTCGCCCGAGTCCGGGGCGTCGCCGGCGTGGCGCTCGCGCACCACCACCGTGCCGGCCGCGAGGTCGCCGAGCCGCTGGCGGTTGGCCGTCGTCAGCACCAGCACCGCGCCGAGGAGGTGGAACGCGGGGAGGTAGTCCACCGCGGCCAGCGCGTTCCGCACGAGCGCGGCGACGACGTCCACGGGGGCGCCGCCGAGCCGCACCACGCGGACGTGGGCGAACCACTTCCCCGGCGTCTGGCCGTTCCACCGGGCCTCGAAGTAGACGCCGTACCCGAGCGACACCGTGGTGATGAGGCCGAGCACCAGCGCCAGCACCAGCGGGGCCGACTCCTCGAACGGGTTGGCCCGGCTGAGCAGGGCGAGGATCACCAGCCCGACGACGCCGATGACCACCGACAGGAGCGCCTTCCAGACGGCGTCGACGAACCAGGCGACGAACCGGGAGCCGAGGCCGGCCAGTTCGAGGTCGAGCCCGATCTGCTCGGGCGTGTCGATCCGCATTTCGTCGGTCCAGCGCATGCCGCCCCCTGGTATACTCGCACGTCCGCCGCGTGCGGCTGTTGCGCGGGACGCGCGAGCCGCACGCGGCAACTCGGGTGGTTCGGTTGCCGCGTGCGGCTTCCGCGCCGTCCCCGCGCAACAGCCCACGCGGCAACCGAACCACCCCGGAGCCCCCCGGTGCGACCCGCCCCCCGCGAGCGCTGGAACGACCTCCGCGCCCTGCTCGACCGCGGCCCCGCCCGCCTCGGCGCCGCCGACGTCCGCCGCCTCGGCGGCCTCTACCGGCAGGTGACGATCGACCTGTCGCACGCCCGCGCCGCCGGCGACGACCCGGCCCGCATCCAGTACCTGAACGCCCTCGCCGCGCGCGCCCACGGGCAGGTGTACGCCGCGGGGCGCGTCCGGCTCCGGCCGCTGGTCGAATTCGTGACCGGCGGGTTCGCCCGGGCGCTGCGCCGCAACTGGCGGCCGGTCGCCGCCGCGGTCGCGGTGTTCCTCCTCAGCACGCTGGCGTCCGGCCTCGCGGTGGTGCGCGACCCGGAGGTCGCCTACTCGCTGTTCGACGAGAAGGTCGTCGAGTACGAGAACGTGCGGCTGGAGAAGCAGGAGGGCGAGTACCGCGGCAACTTCACGTTCAGCACGGCCGAGAGCCCGCTGGTGGCGGTGGTCATCATCGGCAACAACGTCCGCGTGGCGCTACTGGCGTTCGGCCTGGGGGCGCTCGGGTGCGTGCTCGGCGTGCTGCTGCTGGTGTACAACGGGCGGATGCTCGGCACCCTGTCCGGGCTGGTGTTCAACGGCGGCTACCTCGTCGGCTTCTACGCCATCATCGCGGCGCACGGGGTGCTGGAACTGACCGCCATCTGCATCTCGGCGGCGGGCGGGTTCCGCCTCGGCTGGGCGGTGCTGGCGCCGGGCCGGCGCACGCGCGCCGACGCCATCCGGGCCGCGGCCGGGGACGGGTTCCGGCTGCTGGCGGGGGCGGTGCTCATGCTCCTCGTCGCCGGCGTGATCGAGGCGTTCGTGACGCCGCACTTCTCGGCGCCGGTGCGCTGGGGGACGGCGGCGGTCACGGGCGGGCTGTTCGCCGGGTACGTGGCGTTCGCGGGGCGCGGTCACAGCCGCCCGCCCAACATCACCTCCAGGTAGCCGTTCACCAGCGGCGGCGTCACGCCGTCGGGCTCGGCGTCCACCACCAGCCCGCCGGCGTGCCGAATCTGCTCCAGCACCTCCGCCCGCTCCCGCAGCATACTCACCGCCGCCTGCGCCTCAGGTCGGTCGTCGGCTCACCGCCGGCCGCGCCAGGAAG
>JBGAQM010000228.1:0-10510 GCA_044220735.1 Urbifossiella sp.
GATCACCCGCGACGAGTACAACCACTTCACCTACGCCCTGGCGCGCGTCATTACCAAGCACGACGTCAAGCTCCGGGAGCGGTTCGAGCTGATGGACCTGATGGGCAAGGCTCGCGACATCATCCTCGACAAGTGAACCCGTCTCGGGACTGCGTGCCCGGGGACGCCTGCCCCCGGGCTTTGGCGCGCCGGTGTCGTCATACCCCTCCCACCGCCCGTTCCTCGGGGCCGCTCATGCGCGTCCTGCTCGTCGTACTCGTTGGCGCCGTTCCCGTGCTGGCCCAGCCCGGCCCGCGCGACCTGCTCGACGCCTACGAGAAGCAACTGAAGGAGCTTCACGTCACGGCCGGCCCCGCGGTCGTATGCGTCGTGGTGTCTCGTAGCGACAAGTACCCCGCCCCGGCAAAACTCCCCGACTACCCCGGCCGACTCGGCTCGTTCGACGCCGAGGCCTTCCGCAAGGGCGGCCCGGAGCGCGTCGCCCTCGCGCGGAAACTCGACCTCGCCGACCCCGGCAGCGTCACCGACCACGACTCGGCAACCGGCGTCGTCATCGACGCCGCCGGGCTCGTGCTCACCAACTTCCACACTGTCGAGGGCGCGACGCGGGTGTACGTCCACGTCGCCGGCGGGAAGGGGAGCTACGCCGACGTCCACGCCGCCGACGGCCGTAGCGACCTGGCCGTGTTGAAACTCCTTAACCCGCCCCCCGGGTTGAAGGCGGTCAAGATCGGTGACGCCCGCCTGCACGACCTGCCGGCCGGGCTGCAGAACGTCTTTCCCGGCAAACTCGTCGCCGTGTTCGACCACCGCCCGGCCGCCGGCGGCGTCGCCGGCCGGGCCACGCTGACGATCCCGGTCGTTAGCGACCTGAAGTTTCCGACCTGGAACCAGTTCGTGCAGGAAACCCCGCAGAGTGTGTACCGCTACGGGCCGCTGCTGGAGTTGGAGGCCCGGGCGGTGCCGCCGGTCAGCGGGGCCGCGGTCCTGAACCTGGACGGCGAGCTGATCGCGATGACGAGTGCGACCGCGACGGTCGGCGGCGGTGAGGGCGGGCGTGCGTACGCGGTGCCGTTCGACCAGTCCAACCGCCGTATTGTCGAGGTGCTGGCCCGCGGCGAGGAGGTCGAGTACGGCTTCCTCGGCATCGTCATCGACAAGGGCGACCGCGGTGGCGTCGGCGTCAGCCAGGTGTCGTCGCGTAGCCCGGCCGACGGGCGGTTGGACCCGGGCGACGTGATCACGAAGATCAACGGCCAGCCGACGCGGAACTTTCCCGACCTGCTGTACCAGGTCGGCTCGGCTCTCGCCGGGAGCAAGGTCACGCTGACGGTCCGGTCCCGGTCCGACGGCCGGCTGCGGCCGGTGGACGTGATGCTGGCCAAGTACAGCCACAACAGCCCGGCGATCTACGCGAACCGGCCGGCGGCGGTGTTCGGCCTGCGCGTGGACTGGGCGAGCGTGAACGCTCAGGGCGGCATCGGCCCGCAGGTGATCCCGCCGGGCGTGGCCGTGCGGGAGCTCGTGCCCGACTCGCCGGCTGCGGCGAGGTTCAAGTCGCTCGGCGAGAACGCCCGGTGGGTCGTGACGCACGTGAACGGAACCGTGACCTCGACGCCGGCCGCGTTCTACGCCGCCGCGCGGGAGCAGGCGGAGGTGCGGCTGACGGTCCTCGACATCGGCGACCGAACCACCAAGTCTCGTGAGGTGATGTTGCCGTGATGCCCGTGTGGGGCCGGTTTCCAACCGGCCTTGAGTTGGCCGATTGGAAATCGGCCCCCGAGTCGGCTACCGTCCTTGCGGACGCGCCCGTCCGACCGGTAGAACGGGTAGAGCTTCCCACACACCCATTGGAGTACCGCCGCGATGACGGCGCGGTTCACAGTCCTGGCCAGCGGCAGCAGCGGCAACGCGGCACTCCTCGAAGCCGACGGGTTCGGCCTCCTCATCGACTGCGGCCTCCACTCGCGCTTCATCTCGGCTCGACTCGCGGCGGTCGGCCGTAACTGGGAGCACGTCCACGCCGCCGTCCTCACCCACACCCACGGCGACCACTGGAAGGACACTTGCCTCGCCGACTTCCGCAGCCGCAAGATTCCGCTCCACGCCCACCCGATGCACCTGAACCACCTCGCCACCGCGGCCGCGACGTTCGGCCCGTTGAAGGCCGCCGGCTATACCCGGGCCTACGCGGACGGCGAACCGTTCACCATCACCGCCGGCCTGACGGCGACGCCGGTGTGGGTCTCGCACGACTCCGACCCGACGTTCGCGTTCCGGTTCGACTACGCCGAGGGCGACGGGCCGGCGTGGTCGGTCGGGTACGCCTCGGACCTCGGGGTGGCGTCGGCCCGACTGATAGCGGAATTCGCCGGCGTGGACGTGTTGGCGGTCGAGTACAACCACTGCGAGCGGATGGAGCGGGCGAGTTCGCGGCCGAAGTTCCTGGTGCAACGGGTGCTCGGCGACGAGGGGCACCTGTCGAACCGGCAGGCGGCCGAGTTCACCCGTGCCGTCGCGGCCCGGTCCGGCCCAGGGTTCCCGTCGCACGTCGTGCAACTTCACCTCAGCCGCGACTGCAACCACCCGTTTCTCGCCGAGTCCGCCGGTCGCAACGCCCTCGCCGACCTGAATCCCTCGGCGGTGGTGCTGACTGCTAAACTGGACGCCCCCACGGGGTCGATCGCCCGCGCCCGCCGGCGGGACGCCGCGACGCGGCTGCAGGTGCGGGCGCACGCACCCGCTCTGGAGCCGCACAACACTCGGCCGACGCCGTCACACCCGGTCCTTCCCGGCTTCGAGGTCGCCTGACCGAGCCACCCCAGTCCGAACCGGAGGGGTGGGCTTCGTTGGGTCGTACCGGTCCTGCCGTCGGGAATCACGTCTTCGGCGCCGTGTCCAACCCCTTCCGCCGCACCGACCGGCTCCTCCCGGCCGAAACTCCCTTCCGTCACGCACCCCCCGACGGGTGCGGCCCGCACGGAGGCGGCGATATGAAGCGGCTCGAGTTGTTGACTCTCACGGCGGCGGTGGTGTGGGGCGCGACAGCCGCCCGGGCCGCGGACCCGTTGCCGTTGCCGACAGGATTGGCCCCCACGTCGCCGCGTGTCCCGGCCCCCGTGCTAAAGAACGGCAGCGTCGTCCCGCTCGGGGCCGCGCCGACCGCCGGGCCGGTGCAGCCGGTCGGTTTCCGGGCGCCGGGGTTGGTCCCGGCCGGCGACTGGACCCGTGGGGCGAACGTGTGGTGTACGGACTGCGCCCCCGCGGTGCGGTACCCGCTGCCGCCGGCGCCGGTGTCGTGCGCCACGAACTCCTGCGCCCGCGGGCACGACGGCAGCTGCTGGGAGAAATTCAAGGGCTGGCTGTGCTTCCGCGAGACGCCGATCCACCTCGGTCTCACGCCGACGCCGCGGATCACGCCGCAGTACACCCTGTTCCCGTGCACCGAGCGGGCGGGTTGCGGTGACGGGAACTGCGGCCCCGGTGGCTGCGCCACCGGCCACCCGCGGCTCGGCGGCGGGCTGGTCGGCGGGCGCGGCTGCACGACGTGCCCCACGCCGGGCGAGTCGGTGATGCCCGGCTTCCGGTTCGCCACCCCGACCGCCGGCACGCCAGCCGCGTACCCGGACGTGGCTCCGGCGGGTGACGTGCAGCAAACCGGCTTCCGCCACCCGACGCAGCCGCCGCCGGCGGTGCCGTACCGGCCGGCGGCGCGGTAGCGGTCCGCGCGGGAAGCCCGGGTGGAGGTCGTCCCCGGGCAGCTACCGCTACTTCTCCTCCAGCAGCGACTTCGCGCTGCTGTCACGCTTGTCTTCGAGCCACGCCACGTCTCCCGACTCGGCGAAGCGCTTCACCCCCACGTCACGGATGGCCGCGTCGGGCACGACATTCAGCGGCGTGTAGCGCGGGTGGTGGCTGTCCTTGTACGGGTCGTTCCGGGCCGCGTTGTAGCAGCAGATCATCGCCCAGCGCGGGTGGTCCGACGTGTTCTGATCTGACCGGTGGAGCAGGTTCGGGTGGAAGAACAGCGCGTCGCCGGGGTCCATCTCGGCGTGAACGAGCGGGAACCGCTCGGGGCGCTTCAGCACCTCGGCAACGCGCTCGCGGTCGGCCCCGGCCTGGTCGCCGGTCAAAACGTGCGTGATCCGCCCGCAGTGGTGCGAGTTCTTCACCACCTGCAGGCAGCCGTTCGCCCGCGTGCTCGGGTCCACGGCGATGAACACGCTGGTCAGCAAGGGTTCGAGCACGCCATTCTGGTACCAGTAGCCGTAGTCCTGGTGCCACGCCCAGGCGCCGCCCACCTTCGCGTCCTTGAGGATCATCTTCGAGTGGTAGTGGTACACCTCGCCGCCGAGCAGCGTCTCGCAGCTGCGGACCAGTCGCTCGCAGCGGGCGAACATGCCGTACACGCCGTCGCCGGGGTGGTTCCACAAACTCAGGCGCACCACGCCGCCCTCGCCGTCGGCCCGGCCGAACGAGCGGCGGTCGAGTTCGTGGTCTTCCTTCGCGGCCCGGCGCAGGAGGTCGATCTCGGCGGGATCGAAGAAACCCTTCGCCAGCACGGAGCCGGCGTCGTGGTACTCGCGGGCCTGGGCGGGCGTGATGGGAGAGGGCACGTCAGCACTCCGGGTGCGGGTGCTGACGGTGTAGCGAGTCAGTTCCCGGCCGTCAGTACGACCTGTCCGTTCACCACCTCGGCGCGGACCGGAACGAACGCTGCGACGCGGCCGGTCCACGGGAAGGTCACGTCCGGAGCCGCGGCGACGACGCGGCCGGTTCCGGTCGGGCCGGACTGCCGAATCTCCAGCGACATTTTCCGGCGCGGGCTTGCCATCCCGACCGGGGCGGGCGGTAGCGGTAGGGCCAGTGTGGCGCGGCTGCCGGTCGTCGTGAACACGCCGGTGATCGTCTCGGGCATGCCGGCCACAGTCGTCGTCCGCTCCTCGGTGAGCAGCACGGGAACGAGGACGTCGGCCCCGCCCTTTCCAGCCCACTCGCCGCTCACGACCGCGGACTTGCGGTCCGGGTTCACGTCCACGCGGAGGTTGCGAACGCCGGCCACGTTACCCGCGGCCGTCGCGCTCACGAGCACACCCCCCGACCGGGCCGGGATGGCGCGGGTGAACGCGGTCCGGCGCGTGTCCTTCGGCGCGGGAACGGCGACCGTCTCGTTGTGCGTCTGCCGGTCGACGCGGGTGCCGCTGTCGAGGACGCGAAGGACGGCGACCAGCGTCCCCTCGGTGGGGGCGTCCACCTTCACCCCCTGGGCTTGTTTCGCGGCGGCGGTGGCGTTGTGGGCCACGAGTTGGATCGGGAATTCGCCCGGCCTCTCGAACGTGACCAGCCGGTCGATCTTGCCGCCGCCCGCAACTTCGAGGCGGCCGTCGCCGAAGTCGAAGACGCAGCTGTCGGCGTTGGTCACGTCGGCGGTGAGGCGGAAGGTGGCGGGCGCGACCGCGGCCGGCGACACGGGCTGTACGGCGAACGTCGCGATCCGCGGCAGCAGCGCCGGGCCGCTCTTACCGCCCGCCCCGACCTCGACGGCAACGGCGCGCTCGTTCTCGTCTGCGGTGAAGTTGCGGACGACGAGTTTGACAGTGTAGTTGCCGGGCTTCGCGTAGGTGTGCAATACGGCCGGGACGCCGGGGGCGAACGGCTCGAGCGGCGTGCCGTCGCCGAAGTCCCACCAGCCGGTCTCGCCGGTGGCGTGGTTCTGGCAGGTGACGGTGAGCCCGTCGGCGGCGGCGGCGAAGTTGGCGACCGGCAGCGACGGCTTCACCACGCGGTCGATGAGGGCCGTGGTGTACGTCCCCGCGGCCCCGCCGCCGAGCCCGAGTAGGCCGACGATGCTGGCCTTCAGCCAGCCGCTCTTCCTCGCCTCCGCCATGGCCGTGCCCTCCACGTGGGCCAGGGGAATAGCGACGGGGCGGGCGGGGCAAGGCGGACTTGACCGAACGCCTTGGATCGCACCACACGACCGCTGCCCCCACTCAGCGGTCCGGGGGCGCCGCGCCCGACGGCGGCGGGGCCGGCGTGGGGAGGTGGAAGAGGTAGTCGCCGAAGCGCTCCTTAGTGCTCCCGGCGTCTTCCCACCCGTAGCGGTAGGTGCCGACGTGCCAAAGTCGGATGGTCGTGTCCGCCGTCACCCGGAACCCGGCACGGCGGGCGCGCTCGCAGAAGGCGAAGTCTTCCGACAGTGCCCACCACCCGCCCGGGTCGGGGACCGCCGTCGGCTCGAAGTACGGGACCAGGGGCGACCCGAACCGCAGGTTGCAGACGGGAAGGGCGGCGTGCGTCCGCACCGCCTCGAACACCTCGCGGCGAACGTGGGTGAACCCGAAGCCGCAGTAGCGGATTTCGGTCAACCCTCCGGCCCGCCCGAACCGCACGGCCGCCGTGCCCGGCAGGAACTCGCAGGCGAACTGACGCGGTCCCTTCTTCGCGTACACCCCACAGCTGAACGGCAGCCCGTGCCCGCGCAGCCTCGCCACGTCGTCCGGGTCGAAGACGACGTCGGCGTCGATCCACATGAGTTCTGCGAAGCCGCGCGCGAGCGCGTCGGACGCCATCTGGTTACGGGCGGCGTCCACTGCCGAGTACCCGCGGTAGCGCCAGACCGGGTGCCCGCGCCGCTCTAACTCGCGGAGCGCCTCGTCGCACGCCGGGTCGAGCACCGAGCCGACCGGGACGAGGATGACGCACGCGGCCGGGGGGGCGGGGTCGGGCATGGGCACCTCGAGGGAGAAACCGTACCGCCCACCCCGATGCCCTGCAACCGCAGCTCGTCCGCCACCGGAGTCATCTGGGGGTGCCCGTCTTCACACTCTTGTTGGAGGTCACGACGGCTGTCGAGCCACGGCGGAGTCGTGGGTCACGCGGGCGCGCCTCGAGCGAGTCGAAGCGTCGTCGTACCGCTTCATGCGGATCACGGTCTCGTCCGGCTCGGTCGTAGGCGTCGAGCAGACGACCACTCGCTGCGCTGCGCCCCGGAAGGACCAGTAGTCTGAGGGTCGTCAGCGGCACCCGAGACGGGTGTGCCCCGACCGCCCTGACCGCCTTCGACGTGGCCGCGCCGCTCGCGCCGCGGGCATCATACCACTCGCGGCGAGGTTGGCTGGTTCACCGACTGGACGCACGCGCTCGCCAGCACCGAGTTGCTGAAGCCCCAGCACCCAGAGTTCGAGTTGTGGAGCCAGGGGATCCACGCCCGGAGCGGCGTGTCGTGCGCCGACTGCCACAGGCCGTACCTGCGCGAGGGCGCGGTGAATGTGAGCGACCACCACGTCCGCAGCCCGATGCGGAGCGTGAACCGGAGCTGCCAAACGTGCCACCGCTACCCGGAGGTCGAGATCGTCGCGCGCGTGGACACGATCCAGGCCCGCACCCGCGAACTGCTCGACCGCTCGGAAGACGTTTGCGTGGACCTCATCCGCGCGATCGAGGCCGCGAAGGCCCGCGGCGCGACCGACGACCAGCTGAAGGACGCCCGGGCCTTCCACCGCGCGGCGCAGTGGCGGGCCGACTTCATCCAGTCGGAGAACAGCCGCGGGTTCCACGCCTCCTAGGAGTCCGCCCGCGTCCTCGGACAGGCGATCGACCTGGCGCGGCAGGGCCAGCTGAGGGCCGCCACCACCGCCACGCCGACGGCCCCAAAGTAACGCCGCACCCCGTCGTCAGAACTGCTGGCACTCGGCTACCCGTGCGGTTACCCTGGTGCCTAGTCCGGCACCAAGGGGGTGGGGATGGGACGCATCGCACTCGTCGCGCTCGTCGGCACCGCCGTCGCTGCCGCGACCGCGGCCGAACCCGTGCCGGAGCCCCCGCCGGCCCGCACCCTGCTGCTCAACGGCAAGGACTTGTCCGGCTTCACCCCGTGGCTGAAGGACACGAAGGCCGCCGACCCGCGGCGCGTGTTCCGCGTCGCTGACGGCGTCCTCCACGTCACCGGCGACGGCTTCGGCTACCTCGCCACCGAAAAGGCGTACCGCGACTACCGGGTGAAGCTCGACTACAAGTGGGGCACGCGCACCGACGGCGGCAAGTACGTCCGCAACTCCGGGCTGCTCCTCCACGCCACCGGCCCGGACGGCAACGCCGGCGGCACCTGGATGGCGAGCGTCGAGGTGCAACTGGCCCAGGGCTGCGCCGGGGATCTGATCCCCATCCGGGGGAAGGACGCCGACGGCAAAGTGATTCCGGTGTCCTTCGCCAGCGACGTGGTACTCGGCCCCGACAAGCGGCCACGGTGGTCGGTCGGCGGGACGAAGACGGTCTTCACTGGCCGGCAGCTCTGGTGGCGCGACCACGACCCGGATTTCAAGGAGTTGCTCGACACCCGCGGCCGCAACGACCGCGAGAGCCTGCGCGACGGGTGGACGACCGTCGAGTGCGTCTGCGAGCGCGACACGATCGCGGTGTCGATCAACGGCACCGTCGTGAACCGGGCCTACGACGTGACGCCGGCCGCGGGGAAGGTTCTGCTTCAGTGTGAGGGTTTCGAGCTGTTCGTGCGGAACTTGGAGGTGCGACCGCTGGCGAAAGGAGGGTGAACGCCGCTGACAAAGTGGTCACCTGGTGCTTGTGGCGGGTCCGGCGATGGGGCAGAATGCCAGCTGTCCGGTGACTCGCACTCCCACCGGACGACCACTCGCCCGGTCGAGCTGGCCCGTCGGTGTCCCCTCTCCCGCACCGGAGGACCGCGTCGTGATCAAACGCATCTGGCCCGACCTCCCGAAGCAGCACGCCCACCTCGGCAGCTTCCTGCTGCGGGTCGGGCTCGCCGTGATCTTCGTCTTCCACGGCTACCTGAAGCTCATCCAGGAGGGCGGCCGGGCGTGGACCGATACCCTGGACGCCGACACGCAGGTGGCCGTGGCGTGGGGCGAGATGGTCTGCGGCGTCGCCCTCCTCGTCGGGCTCCTCTCCCGGTTGGCGGCCGTCGGGCTGGTGGTCATCATGGTCGGGGCCATCGTTCTCCAGACGGGGCGGTTCGACTTCATCTACGTCGGCGAGTACCACCGGGCGAACCCGTCCCGGATCCCGACCGGGGCGGAGTACAACTTCGCCCTCATCGTGATGTGCCTGGCCGTGGTCGCCATCGGCAGCGGGGTGTTCTCGATCGACCACCTCGTCCGGCGGCGGCTGCTGGGCCGGCCGGCGTGAGGCCGGACTCGTTTCCTAACACCGTTCCGGAGGGTTCGTCATGCCCGGGTCGCGTCGTGAGTTCCTGGCCGCGAGTACGGTCGCCACGTCCGGTTTCGCGGCGCTCCACGCCGCCGGCGACGACACCCTCCGCGTCGGCCTCGTCGGCTGCGGCGACCGCGGCACCGGCGCCGCCACCCAGGCGCTGCTCGCCGACCGGAACGTCAAGCTGGTGGCAATGGGCGACGCCTTCGACGACCGCCTCCGGTCGAGCCTGACGACGCTCCGCAACCGCAAGGACATCGCCGGCAAGATCGACGTGGCGCCCGAGGCCTGCTTCGTCGGGTTCGACGCCTACCGCGAGGTAATCCGCCGGTCGGACGTGGTGCTCCTGTGCACGCCGCCGCACTTCCGGCCGATCCACTTCCGCGCCGCGGTCGAGGCCGGGAAGCACGTCTTCGCCGAGAAGCCGGTCGCCGTGGACGGCCCCGGCGTTCGGCACGTCCTCCAGACCGTGGAGTTGGCGAAGCAAAAGAACCTGTCGGTGGTGTCGGGCCTGTGCCTCCGCTACGACTTCGGCTTCCGCGAGACGGTGAAGCGCATCCACGGCGGGGCGATCGGCGATGTCAGCACGATGTTCGCCAACGACTACCGCGGCGGCCGCTGGCGCAAGCCGCGGACCGAGGGGCAGACGGACATGCAGTACCACATGCGGAACTGGTACAACTTCACCTGGCTCAGCGGCGACTTCAACGTCGAGCAGCACGTCCACTTCCTCGACGTGTGCGCGTGGCTGATGAAGGACGAGTACCCCGTGCGGGCGATCGGCATGGGCGGCCGGGCCGTCCTGAACAGCCCCGACTACGGCAACATCTACGACCACTTCTCCGTGACCTACGAGTACCGCGGCGGCGCCCGGCTGGTGAGCAACTGCCGCCAGAACCCCGGCTGCAAGAACGACCTGAGCGCGCACGCCGTCGGCAGCCGCGGCCGGGCGGTGCTGTCGGAGCGGACGAACGGCCTGTCGATCCATCCCGCCGACGGGAAGGACTGGTTCTACGACGGCCCCGCCAACCAGATGTACCAGACCGAGCACGACGAGTTGTTCGCCAGCATCCGGGCCGGCCGGCCGGTCAACAACGGCGAATACATGACCAAGAGCACGCTGCTGGCGATCATGGGGCGGATGGCGGCGTACACCGGCCAGCAGATCACCTGGGAGCAGGCGCTGGCGTCGCGCGAGGACCTCAGCCCGGCCCGCTACGCCTGGGATCAGGCGGTCGCCGACCCGCCGGTCGCGGTGCCGGGGCTGACGCGATTCGTCTAGCGCCGCCGATTGCAAGAAAAATCTTCGCCGACGGTGGCCGGC
>JBGAQM010000229.1:0-10366 GCA_044220735.1 Urbifossiella sp.
TTCGACCGCGGCAAGGGTCGGCTCGTGGTGCTGTCGGTGCCGCTCGGCCTCGGAATCGACGGCGCCGCGACGCCGCTGGTGGGGCTGGTGCTGGCGCACGCCCGGCTGGGTCTGCTGCCGGTGGAGGTGGAGGGCGAGGTGGAGTGGCTGCTGAACCGCACGGAGAAGGGCTGGCTCGTGACGCTGCTGAACCCCGCCGGGCCGACGCGCCTGCAGCACGGCGTCGGCCCGACCGACTACCGGCAGGCGCGGTCTGTGACGATCCGCGCGGCCCGGCCGGTGTCGGCGGCAGGCGAGTGGTTCACAGCCGCCGCACTGCCCGTCGCGGCCGGCGCCGTGCGCCTTTCGGTGCCCGCCGGTGCCGTGCGGGTCGTCGAACTGACCGGCGACTGACCGGCCGAGCATTTGCCCCGCCCGCGTTTGTGTCGCACACTTCCGGCGTCAGTCCACCTGCCGCCGGAGCACGCCCATGCCCTCCGTGGCCACCCCCGCCCCGGATACACACCCGCTCGCCCTCGGAAATGCCCGTTCCGCCGCGCCCCGCGAAGCGTGCCTCGTCCTCATCTACCCCACCGGCCCCGACATGGGCCGCCGCTACCCCCTCGCCGACGGCGGGGTCGAACTCGGCCGCGACGACACCTGTGACGTGACCACGCCCGACCCGGCCGCGTCGCGCCGCCACGCCCGGGTCGAGCCGCGTGGCGACGGCCACCGCGTCGTGGACCTCCGCAGTACCAACGGCACGTACGTGAACGACCGCCCGGTGGACGGCCCGACCGCCCTCCGCGACGGCGACTACCTCCGCGTCGGCGGGTGCATCTACCGATACCTGGCCGGCGGGAACGTCGAGGCCGAGTACCACGAAGAGCTCTACCGGCTGACGATCCAGGACGGCCTGACGCGCACCGGCAACCGCCGGGCGCTGACCGACTTCCTGGAGCGCGAGGTGGTCCGCAGCCGCCGCCACGCCCGGCCGCTGTCGGTAGTGCTGTTCGACATCGACCACTTCAAGGCGGTGAACGACACCCACGGCCACCTGGCCGGCGACGCGGTCCTGCGCGACCTGGCCGACCGCGTCCGCCCGGCGGTGCGCCGCGAGGACCTGCTGGCCCGGTACGGCGGCGAGGAGTTCGCACTGGCGCTGGTGGAGACGCCGCACGACGCCGCGGTCGCGGCCGGCGAGCGGGTCCGCGCCGCGGTCGCCGCGGGGCCGTTCCGCGTCGCCGCGGCCGAGGTCCGCATCACCGTCAGCGTCGGCGTGGCGACGACGACCGGTGAGCCCGACGTGGGCGCGATCGAGTTACTGCGCCAGGCCGACGACCGGCTGTACGCCGCGAAGCGAGCCGGCCGCGACCGCGTCGTATGACTCGACGGCCTGGGCGTGGAGGGCAGGCTGCTCCCCACCGGACGACGTTGAACACATCCCCGAGGTCGTGGACCCGCTAGCGTGCGTCCTCGCGGAACATCGTCAGGTACGTGGGCGGCGAACGCCCACTCGTCGTCGGTCACGCCCGTCGTGTACGGCTTCCGGTCAGTGTTCACGGCCGGAAAGAGTTACCCACCGACCCTTGGATTCACAACAACCGCTAGGTATCGCCTCGTTCCGCCCTCTGCCCCACAGCCGATGATACTCCTGTCCACACTGATCCAGCGGGTCGCCGTACTCGGCCCGGTCCTCGCGCTGGAACTGCACCCACGCCAGCGTCGTAATCACTTCCCGAGTCCGATGGCTGTCGTCGTGATTGCACTGGCCAGGGGGTCTTACTCGTCCGCGGGGGCAGCTATTTCCCCAGGACGCCACGCCCCTTGCAATCCGGACACTCCCTCAACCCGCCCCATACCCGGCCCGTGCCGTCGCAGTTGGAACACTTGGCGACGGCTTTGAAACTGCTGACCGCGACCGCCAAGACAATCACCGCGGCGATCACGCCGAACACACAGCCGAAGCCCTGGCCGAAACCCCCGGATGCGGAGTTTTGGGGTTGATGGACGACGACTTGGGTCGGAGTCGGAAATGCCGGGGCCGGAACCGGTGCCGGTGACGGCTGCGTCGCTATGGGACGGCCGCACTGCGGACAACTCGGGGCTTGTTCGGAAACCTGTTTGCCGCAATCCGGGCAGGCGATCAAGGGCATATGATTATGCTCCGCAAGTCTGTCCCGCGGCCTGATGGCGCGACTACACAAACAAAATGACCAACGATCCCGTCAATCGACTCGCCGGAACTCGAGGTCGATCGACAGCTTGGAATCCTTGAGGCTGAGTGAATCGTTGCTCAACCGGTACAGGAATTCGACCTGGTTTCGTCCGTAGATAACACCTGGGAAATCCAGTTCGATCGCGGTGCTGGACATCGTCCTGTATCGTCCGTCGGTGGTGGCGAGAAACGCCAGCGTCGATGTAAAGGTCCCGTCGGTGTTGAATCGCATATAACCCGCGACGTTACTGCCAGTCTGTGTGCCGGACCGAACGACATCCCACCGGCCAACGATGCTCTTGGTTTCCGCCTTCACCTGCGGGGGCGGGACGAAAGCGGATTGCGGGTCCGACTTCGGCCCGCCGTTGACAGGCGGGGGGGCAACGTTCCCACCGCCACCCGCACCGCCACCTGCGACCAATTTCTTCCCCGCTTCCGTTTGTGTGACGAAGAAGGCACCACCGCCGGCGAGGGCCAGAATCAGCACGACCAGCACGACCCATCCGGCCCCACCGGAAGTCGGTTGTGGTCCGGGACCGGGTCGGTAGGCCGGCGAGCCCGCGATAGGGTGTCCGCAGTGGGGGCAGTTGACCGCGATGCTGGAAACTTGCTTCTGGCAGGCCGGGCATGAAATCAGAGCCATAACCGACGCCTCTCAGGTTGGCAAACGACGCAACTGACTGACCTGCCCGGGCCGCTCGATGAGCTTCACGTTACGAAAAAGCCTACATGCGGGCCGCGTGAGGTGCAACCCCTGGTATGGCGTTCCTTAGATCGTGCTGTGGCTCGGTCTCACAAGCGGCCATTAGGCTGCTTCCCCTCGTGTGGCCAACGAGCCCTCCACCGCGTTCCGGAGCAGGACTTCGGCCCCAACCGCTCGCCCTCGGACAAACTGCGGTGCCGCTTCGCGTCCCGCCGTGGAGAGGGGCCAGGGCCGCGCCCGGCGAGCCGTACACCCACGACCCCGTCGCCCCGAGTACCACCGGCACGGTTGTCGTGCCCACCACCACGTCGTCGAATGCCGGCCGCGTCACCGGCCCGCGGCCGGCAGGGCCAGCGAGACCGCGACGATGCCGAACGCCAACCACGGGCTCCCCTCCACCGCACCGAGGCAGCCGCAGTTCGACACGCGTGCCGGCCCGAGCGACGCGCTTACCCCGGCGAACGCCAGGAACGTGTGCACGGTCACAGCCCATGCCGCCCGTGGGGCCGCGCCGCCGAGGTGCCACGCACCGATGACGAGTTCCCACCCGCCCGCGGCGGCCTGCACGCACGCCCGGGCGTACCACCCCACCGACGGCACGGCCGACGCGGCGAGCCCAGCCAGCTTCAGGCCGGCCGCGGGCACCAGGAGGCCGCCCACGGCGGCCCGGATGACGGACCCACGTCACGCCATAAGACCAGCTTTACCAAACGATCGGCTGATGGTCCGCGGCGGAGAGTCTGACGATCCGGAAATCGGAACCGCTGGAATGAAGCATCCCCCCCTCCCCGGGGAAAGGCAAGAGAATTCCGCGCGAATTTTCTGGCGACCGTCGGACATCCGAACACCAGCGTTGCGGCGCGGGCGGCTGGTGCCGCGCCGCGGCCGTTTCCGCTACACCATCCGCATGACCGACGCCGCCCCCGACCCGCTCCTGCGCACCCTCGCGCCGCTGCTCCGCGGGCTCGACCGCCGGCTCCGCGGCTGGCTCGACGCCCGCCGCGCCCACCCCCTCACCATGCTCCAGCGGGCCGAACTCGAAGGCCTCGCCACCGACCTCGGCCGGCAGGCCACCGCCCTCGACGTCGACCAGCCGCTCCTCGTCGTCATGCTCATGGGCGGCACCGGCGTCGGGAAGAGCAGCCTCCTCAACGCCCTCGCCGGCGCCCCCATTGCGCAGTCGTCGTTCACCCGCCCCACCACCCGCGACCCGGTCGTCTACTTCCACCAGTCCGTCCGCACCGACCGCCTCGACCCCGCCCTCCGCCTCTGCCGCCTCGCCCAGCACGACCGCCCCGGGCTGGAGCAGAAAGTCCTGGTGGACACCCCCGACCTCGACAGCAACGACACCGCCAACCGCGACAAGCTGATCGCCCTGCTGCCGGTGGCAGACGTCGTGCTCTACGTCGGCTCGCAGGAAAAGTACCACGACAAGCTCGGCTGGGAGCTGTTCAAGGAGCAGCGGCGACGGCGGGCGTTCGCGTTCGTGCTGAACAAGTGGGACCGCTGCCTGACCAACGAGTCGGGCGTGCGCCCGGACGACGATTTGCTCCGCGACCTGAAGGACGAGGGGTTCGCCAACCCCCTGCTGTTCCGCACGACGGCGCGGGCGTGGGTCGAGAGCGGCGGGGCGCCGCCGGCTGACCTCCCCGAGGGCGAGCAGTTCGCGCTGCTGAAGAACTGGCTCGAACTCGGCCTGACGCGGCTGGAGATCGAAGCCGTGAAGGCCCGGGGCGTCGGGCAGCTGCTCGGTCAGGTGGAGCGGGCCGCAGCCGCGGCGAAGCCGCCGGACCTGAGCGAGCCCGCGACCAAGGTGACGGAGACGTGGGGCGACGTGCTGGCCGACGAGGCGGGGGTGCAGGCCGAGGTTCTGGTCGGCACGCTGGAGCCGTACCAGACGGAGGTCGAACACCACTTCAGCGTCGAGGGGCAGCAGCGGTTCCGCGGCCTGATGGCGGCGTACCTGCGGCTCACGAACGTGTTCCGCTACGCCGGCAGCCGCATCCGCGACCGCAACCCCATCACCGGGCGGCTGCTCGGCGGGCGGATGGAGACGCCGATGGAGTGGAACCTCGGGGCGTTCGTGCAGGACTGCGCGAAGGCCGCCGGCGAGCGCGTGCTCGATCAGCGCTCGACGGCGCTGGTGAACCGGCTCCTCGTGGACGCCGACCAGCGCGGCTTCCCGCTGGCGCTGCTGCAGGAGCGGGCGGCGGCGGTGTCGCGGCTCGACTGGCGGGAGCGGGTCACGCGGGTGGTGATCGACGCGCTCGCCGAGGTCGAGCGGCAGGCGGTGCAGCCGACCGGCTGGCGGAAGGCGGTGCGCGGCACACTGGGCTTCGCGGCGAACGTGCTGCCGGAGGTGGCGCTGGTGGCGACCGCGGCGGTGTTGTTGTGGGACTTCTTCGTCGTCGGCAACACCGACATCAGCGCCTTCCGGCTAGCGCTGATCGGGCTCGTCCCGCTGGTGGTCATCATCGTGATTCACCTGCTGGTGCTGCTGTTGCTGCCGGTACGCTGGCCAGCGATCCGCGGCGAGTTCCGGCGCGAACTGACGACGCGGCTGGAGGACGAATTGGGCCGCGTGTACCGGCCGATCCCCGGCGAGGTGGCGGCGGCGCTGGCGGCCGAGCGGGCCGACGTGGACGCGCTCATCGCCGACACGAAGCAGGTGTCCGACTGGCTCGCCGAGCGCCAGCAGGCGGCGCGGGTCGGCGAACTGTACGGGTCGTGACCATGCGCTTCCTCGCACCCGTCGCCGTCCTCCTCCTCGCCGCCGCGGCGCGCGGCGGTGTGTACGACACCGCCGCCGACCCGCCGCCGCTGCCGAGCCGGTGGGCCGGCTTCCTCCCCGACCACCGCGCCCTGCGAGCCGCCGCGGTCGAGCGGCCCGCCGACGCCCTCCCCTCCCCGCTCCGCGCCGACTTTCTCGCCACCGCCGACAAGATGCGGAAGCTCGACCGCCCCCTCACCGCCGACGAGTCCGCCGACCTCGGCGCCGCGTTGATCCGCCTCGGCCGCGCCACCGACGCGGTCGCGGTGCTGCGGCCGGCCGCGCGCCGCTTCCCGGACCACTTCCGCACGGCGGCGAACCTCGGCACCGCGTGGCAGCTCGCCGGCGACATCGACCAGGCCGAAGCCGCCCTCGCCGACGCCGTCCGACTCGCCCCCGAGCGATTCCGGCGCGCCGAGGAGTTTCACCTGAAGCTCGTCCGCCTCCGCCTCGCGGAAGGCCGCGCCGCCCAGCGCCCGACCGCCCCCGACGACCTGTTCGGCGTCCGCTTCGGCGAGAAGCTCGACGCCGCGAAGTTGCCGGCCGACGACGTGGCGGTCGTGCAGGCGCTGGCGCTCGCCCTACCCGCCGATGGTCGGCTATTGTGGCAGCTCGGCGAGTTGGCGAACGCCCACGGCGACGTGCGCACCGCGGCAGCGATCCTCGACGGGTGCGTCACCGAGTTCGGGATGGCGGCGGCGGACCTGCGCACGCGCCGCGCCGCCTACCGAGCCGCGGCGGAAGCGTTGGCGAAGCAGCCGGGCCACCACAGACACCGCGGCACGATCGTCTTTCGCTCCGCACGTCCGCTCGCGCGGCGGTTCGACACGTCGGTCTTGCCGCCGGTCCGGGCCGACCGGCCGAACCCCCTGCCGTGGGGGCTGCTGGCGGACACCGAACTCGGCGGCAAGGAGCCGGCCTTCCCGCGACACGTCGCCGCCCTCGACGGCAAGCCGGTGGTGCTGACCGGATTCGTGCAGCCGCCCGGCGACGCGGAGCAATTCGGCTCGTTCCTGCTGCTCGAATACCCCGTCGGCTGCTGGTTCTGCGAGACGCCCGACCCGTCGCGGCTGGTCGCGGTCGAGCTACCACCGGGGGTGCGCGTCGGCCGCCGCACAGGGCTGGTGAAGGTGACCGGCACGCTGACGCTCAACCGCACCGACCCGGAGGACTACCCCGTCCGCGTGACCGCGGCGCGCGTCGGGGAACCGGAGTAAGGGCCGCCGCGGGGGGTGGTACTCCATTCGGTGGTCCGCTGTTTGCTCGCAGCCGGCGAACCCCGCTAGAATGGGGAACCAGTCCCGCCCGCGTCCGCCGCCCGGAAGGCCGCCTATGCGCACCCTGACTGCCATCCCGGTGTACAACGAGGCCCGGCACGTCGCCGACGTCCTCGCCCGCACGCGCCGGTACGCGCCTGAAATCCTCGTCGTCAACGACGGCTCCACCGACGGCACTGCCGCCCTGCTCGACTCCGAGCCCGGCATCCTGCGCGTGGACCACCCTCGCAACCGCGGCTACGGCTCCGCCCTCCAGAGCGCGTTCGCCTTCGCGCTGGCCGGCGGGTACGACGTGCTCGTGACGATGGACTGCGACGGCCAGCACGAGCCGGCCCGCATCCCGGTTCTGCTCGAAGCCATCCACGACGCCGACGTGGTGAGTGGCAGCCGCTACTACCGCGACTTCCGCCAGGACACGCCGGCGCCGACCGACCGGCGGTTCATCAACGCGACGGTCACCGCCGAGCTGAACGACCGCTACCACCTGGGCATCACCGACGCCTTCTGCGGCTTCAAGGCGTACCGCCGCGAGGCGCTGGAAAAGCTGCGCATCACCGAGGACGGCTGGGGGATGCCGCTGCAGCTGTGGGTGCAGGCGGCGCGGCAGGGGCTGCGGGTGAAGGAGATCGGCGTGCCGCGGCTGTACCTCGACCCGAACCGCGCGTTCGGCGGCGTGATGAACGACCCCGAGGCCCGGCTGGCGTACTACCACCGGGTGCTGGCCGCCGCCGAGTGCGACGCCCTGCCGGCGGCGGCGTGTCCGGGGTCGTGCGGATGAGCCGCCGCTTCCGGGCGCCCGCCGGGAACGGGGAGGTGCTGGCCGACCCGCCGTTTTCCGAGGTGCCGCGGCTCGTCGCCGAGAACCGCCGCCGCCTCGACCGCGCCGACGTGATCGTCGGCGGTCTGCCACTCCGCGAGCTGCGGGTATTGGCGCGACAGGAGGTGGTCCCCGGGCTATCAACCCGCGGAACCCTTTTTCTCGCAGGACATCAGCCCGAACTGTCCCACCCCGGGGTGTGGGTGAAGAACTTCGCCCTCAGGGGGCTCACCCGTCGGTTCGGCGGAACGCCACTCAACCTGATCGTCGATACCGACACGCTGAAGACCCCGGCGCTGCGGGTGCCGCACGCTTCCGGGTCCGGGACGGAGACGATCCCGTTCGACCGCCTCGATGGCGAGGTGCCCTACGAGGATCGGGCAGTTCTTGATGAGGCGCTGTTCAGCAGCGCGTGGGAACGGGTGAACGAAGCGACATCGACGTGGGGGTTCGAGCCGCTGTTCCGCACGGCATGGCTGGAGGTGCTGGCAGAAAAAGGGTCGATCGGGGAGCGGTTCACCGCTGTGCGTCAACACTACGAGCGGCAATGGGGCTGTTCGAACCTCGAACGGTCTGTCAGCGGACTATCTCAGACCGAAGCATCCCGTGCGTTCGCGTCTCACATCTTGAACGACCTGCCGCGGTTCGCCACTGTCTACAACGCCGCCATCCGCGCCTACCGGCGTGCGAACCGCATCAGCAGCGCCAACCACCCGGCACCCGAGCTGGCCGAGGGCGAGGCGCCGTTCTGGGTCCGCACCGGGGCCGACGGCCGCCGCGCCCGCGCCACCGCGGCCAGCGACCCGAAGCAGTTACGGCCGCGCGCCCTCACGCTGACGCTGTTCGCGCGGGTGTGCCTCGGCGACTTCTTCATCCACGGCATCGGCGGCGGAAAGTACGACGAGGTCACCGACGCCATCATCCGCGACTACTTCGGACTCGAGCCGCCGGCCTATCAGGTGCTCTCCGCGACGCTCCACCTGCCGCTGCCCGGCCCCCCTGCGACGGCCGACGATGCGGACCGGCAGGCCCGGCTCGTCCGCGACCTGCACTGGAACCCTCAGCGACACCTGACGGCCGAGAACGCCCGCCGCGGCGAGGTCGCGGCACTCGTGAGGGAGCGTGAGGCGTTGCTCGCGGCCGAGCCGCCGCACGGGGCGCACGCGAGGCGGAGGGGGTGGTTCAGGGCGTTGCAGGCGGTCACCGAACAGTTGCGACCGTTCGTCGGCGAGAAGGTATTGCGGGCGGAGGCGGAGTTGGAACGGATGCGCGCCGGGGCGGCGGCGAACGCGGTGCTTCGGCGGCGAGATTACTCGTGGGTGCTCTACCCGGAGGAGACGCTGCGGCCGTTCGTCCAGCGATTCCTCGACGTGTAAAGCAGAGTTGCCGCTCGCGGCTTGGCGTTGGGCAACGCCAAGCCGCGGTATCTTCTCTTGCCGGACTGGGCTACTGGTTGAACTGCTCCGCGATCCGGTTCAGCATGTTCTGCAGCACCCGCTGCCGGTCGCCGAGCAGCCGCAGCTGCTCCTGGATGAACGGGTCGGCCGCCTGCTCGCCCATCACGCGGCGCCCGAACGCCGTGGTCCGGTCGTTCACCTGCCGCTGCAGGTCGCGCAGCAGCTTCAGCTGCTCGACGAGCTGAATCAGGTCCTTCTTGTCGTTCGGCGGCGGCGGCATCCCCGGCGGCGGCGGCGGGGGCGGGTTCTTCAGGTCGTTCTGCGCCTTCTTCAGCGCCTCCTTCATCCGCTGCAGCTGCTCGATCACCTGCTCCTCGACCAGCTGCGTGTCCGGGCCGGTGTTCGCGCCGTTCAGCTGCTTCTGGATCGCGAGCATGTCCTTCTGCACCTCGCCGAGCACGCCGGCGAAGACCACCGCCTTCCCCTCGCCCTCCAGTAACCTCAACGCCTTGCCGGCGTCGGCCGCGATGCCGCCCTCCTTCTCGGCCTCGATGCCGGACTTCTGGATGTCGGCGGTCGTCTTCTGCCCCTTGTTCTTCGTCACCGTGGCGTCGATCTGCTTGGTCGCCTCGTAGACCTCGATCTGCGCCTGCAGCATCCGCGACACGCGGCGCTCCAGGTCTTCGAGCTTCTTCAGCATCTCCTTCTCGCGGAGCTGCTGGAGCCGCTTCTCCAGCTCGGCCAGCGCCCGGTCTAGCGCCTTGATGGCCTGGTCTTCCTTCTTCGAGGCGTTGTCGCGGTCGTTCTTCTGCAGGTCCTGCTTGGCCCCGTCCTGGGGCGGCACGGCGTCTTCGAGGTTGCGGCGGGCGTCGTCGTTGGGGTTGTTCGGGTTCGGCGGCCGCGGGGCGCTCGGCGGCGGCTGGGCGCCGGACGGCGGCGGCTTGGCCCCGCCCGGGCTCGGCGGCGGCGGCATCCCGCCCATCGGCATGCCCGGCGACGGCGGGCCGGGCTTCGCGTCGCCACCGCCCTCCTTCGGCGAGCCCTTGCTGTCCCCCTTGCCGTCGCCCTGACTCTTCTTCTCGCCCGGCGACTTCGGCTCGCCGCCCATCGGCATGCCGCCCTTCGGGTCGCCCATCTTCGGGTCGCCGCCGCCCTTCGGGTCGCCCATCTTCGGGTCACCCATCGGCCGCTCGCCGCCGGCCTTC
>JBGAQM010000230.1:0-10375 GCA_044220735.1 Urbifossiella sp.
GCGCCGGCGTTGTCGGCGGGCCGGGCGGCGCCGCAGCGCGGGCAGAAGCGGAACAGGTCGGCGGGGAGCATGGGAGCACCTCTTCCGCCGCTCGCGGCTTCGCGTCGAGCGTTTCGATGCCCGCGACGCGAAGCCGCAAGCGGCGAAGCCCCTGAGCCGGGGTCAGCGCACCGCCGGCGCGACGCGCTGCCACACCGCCCACAGCTTCGCCGCCACCGTGCCGGCCTCGGCCGCGACCCGCGCCACCGCCCGCCGGTACGCCCGGCCCGCGCCCGCCGGCACGTCCTTCGCCGCGCAGGCCGCCGCCGCCGTCCGCAGGTGGTCCTTCGCCTCCGCGAACGCCGCCGCCTTCCCGCCCGGCCCGGCGCGCAACAGCATCAGCACCGCCTCCGCCAGCGCCAGCACCAGCCGCGCGCCGTCGGCCAGCGTCGCCGACTCCACCCGCGCGACCTGGCCTTCCGCGTCCTCGGCCTGACCGCTCAGCGCCAGATCGACGGCGAGCCAGACGCGGAACTCGGCGAGCAGCTCCTCGGGGCCGCCGAGCTTCACCGCGGCGCGGCACACGTCCAGCGCCTTGTCGTCCTGGTCGAGCGCCCGGAACGCCGCCGCCAGCGGCCGCAGCATCCACGGCTCCACGGCGTCGCGGTCGCGGTAGTCGGCCAGCCACGCCGCCGCCAGCGCCGAGTGACCGGCCGCCGCCAGCGCCCCGCCGGCGCGCGCCCAGCCGGCGTCGGTCTCGCGCAGCACCTCGCTGTACCGCTGCACCACGGCCTGCACCGGCTTCCCCGCCTCGGCCAGCGCCCAGGCGTAGGCCAGCACCAGCTCGCGGCCGGCGTCGGGGTTCCGCGCCAGCAACTCGGCGACGCGGTCGGCCACGTCGTCCAGCGACCCGGCCGCGGCGGCGCGCTCGGCCCACAGCCCGGCCAGCGCCGGGTTCGCGTCGTCGAGGAACGCCAGGTCCTTCAGCTCGCTCGTGAGGCGGGCGCCCCAGCCCTCGGCGTCGAACGTCTGGATCGCCTCGCGGATGACCCCGCGGCCGGCGTCGGGGTCGGCGGCGAGGGCGTGGAACTGGCCGACCGTCGCGTCCGCGTCGCCCTGCCGGCCGGCCACCTGCACCGCCCGCAGCTTCACCACCGGGCCGTCGGCGTGCTCGCGCAGGGTCGCCAGCGTCCGGGCCGCGCCGCCCACGTCGCCGGTCGCCAGCTGCTCGGTGATGAGGTTCAGCCCGGCCACCTCGAAGCTCGGGTCGAGGTCGAAGGCGCGGGCGAAGTCGGCGGCGGCGCCGCGGCGGTCGCCGAGGTTCCGCTTGGCCTCGCCGCGGTAGACGTGCGCCACCGGGTTGTGCGGCTCCAGCTTCACGTACTGCTCGCTCGCCTCCAGGCACTCGCGGTACCGACCCGCGGCGTCGAACCAGCCGGCGAGCTGCCGCCAGCCGAGCACGAACGTCGGGTCTTCGGCCACCAGCGCCCGCATCAGCGACACGGCCCGGCCGCGGTCGCCGCGCTTCGCCTCCACCCACGCGGCGCGGGCGCGCAGCTCGCGCGGCGGCGGGTCGCCGAGCTCGGGGTTCGTGCACACCGCCAGCGCCTCGTCGAAGCGCTCCGCGGCGGCCAGCTGCTCCGCCTTGCTGTCGTGCCCCGGCACGAACCGCGGGTAGGCCTTGATGACGGCGTCGGCGGCGCGGATGCGGTCGCCGGGGTCGGCGGTCTGGCCGTCGGCCGAATCGACCCAGAAGATCGGCGCCCACGGGTGGAACGGGCCGCCGTTCTGCCACGACTCGCGCAGCACCCGGAACGCCCGCTCCTCCCACCCGGCGGTGCGCATCTCGGTGAGCCCGGCCTGGATCGGGAACGGCGACTGGCCCGGCCCCTCGCACACCTCGGCGAACGCCCGCACCGCCGTGTCGGGGTCGCTCGTCTTCGCCGCGAGCTGGATCTGCTTCACCGCCACTTCCGGCCCGGCGAGGTGCTCCTGCAGCACGGCGAGCACCTGCCGCGCCTCGCGGTACTCCTCGTCGGCGAGGTGCGCGTCGAACAGGATGGCGGCGGCGGGCGAGTACGCGGCGGCGGCGGCCAGCGCCTCGCGCAGGTCGGCCTTGCCGCCGTCGCGGTCGCCGGTCTGCAGCTTCGCCTCGCCGCGCAGGCTCAGCGACACCGGGTGGCCGGGTTGTAGCTTCACCAGCTCGGTCGCGGCTTCGAGGTAGCTGTCGGCGCGGCCGATCTCGTTGAACCAGTCGGCGAGCTGGTGCCAGCCCCACACGTACTTGGGATCGACGGCCACGAGCGCCTGCATCGGCGGGATGGCGGCGGCGTAGTTGCCGCGCTTCGCCTCCACCCACGCGGCGCGGCCTTGCAGCACGAACGGCAGGTCGGCCACGAGCGCCGGCGGCTGCGCGGCGGCGAGGGCGTCGTCGTACCGGCCCATGTCGGCGAGCCGCTCGGCGCGGAGGTCGTGCGCCTCGACGTTCCGCGGGTCGAGCGCCGTCACCTTGTCGAGCGCCGCCAGCACCTCGTCGTTGTGCCGCGGGTGCCCGAGGACGCGGACGAGCCGCAGCCACACCCGCGGGTCGCCGGGCCGCTCTTTCGCCAGCTCGCGGGCGGTCTCGGCGGCCTCGTCGGGGACTTCGAGCCGGTCGGACCACAGCTGAATCGCGTGCCACGCCCAGTCGTAGCCCGGCTCGTGGCGGACGGCGAGCATGGCGCGGTCGAGCGCCTCGCGGCTCTCGCCGGCCTCCCACAGCCACTCGGCGAGGAAGCCGTGGGCCAGCGGGTCGGTCGGCGCGCGCAGCACGTTCCGCCGCAGCACCCGGATCGCCTCGGCGTTGTCGTCCGCGTCGTCGAGCGCCTCGGCCAGTTCGCGCGCGGCCGGCGACCACCCCGGCACGGTGGCGACGGCCTGGCGCAGCGCGTCGAGGCGGCCATCGGCGTCGCCCCGGGCGTGGCACACCTGGGCGCGGTCGAACCACAGCTTGCCGAGGAGCGGGAACCGGGCCGTGGCCTCGCGGGCGAGTTCGTTCGCTTCTTCGAGCCGGTTCAGCCCCGCCATCTGCTGAATCACCACCGACCACGCCTGCCACAGGTCCGGCCGCGCGTCGAGCAGCTCCTCGAGCGCGTCGAGCAGTTCGCCGTGGTCGTCGGGGTCGGTGAGCGCCTGGTGGGCCTGGCCGACGTAGGCGACGAGCCCCTCGCCGTTGTGCGGCTGGCGGCGCAGCTCGGCGAGCACGAAGTCGAGGGCGTCGCGGCGGGCGTCGCGGCCGCGGGCGCCGCTGACCAATTCGCCGATCAGCGGTTCCTGGTCGATGTTCCGGCGCAGCCCCTCGCGGAGGGCGGCGGCGGCCTCGTCGGGCCGGTCGGCGCGGCGGTGGACCTGCGCGAGCACGCCGTAGTACCACGGGTGGCCGGGCTCGGTCTCGGCGGACTGCTCGACGGCGGCGAGGGCGTCGGCGTGGCGCTTGCGGTCGGAGTGGACGAGCGCCCGCTGCCGCAGCGCCCAGGCGTCGGCGGGGCAGTCGGCGAGCATGTCGGCGAGGGTGGCGTCGGCGTCGGCGTCCGGGTCGCCGGACAGGAACTCGGCGCGGAGCTTGAGCAGCGGGTGGAGGTGCGGGAACCGCTGCGCCGCCTGCGCCAGGTGCGTGCGCGCCGCGGCGCGGCCGTCGGCCTCGGCGAGGACGGCCGTGGCGGCGCGGTGGGCCTCGATCGACAGCGGCTCGAACTTCAGCACCTCCAGGGCGTGCGCCCCGGCGGCGGCGAGGTCGGGCTTGAGGCGGGCGACGCGGCCGGCGGCGCGGTGCCACGCCGCCGGCGGGGTGAGCGGGCGCGCGGCGGCGAGGTCGGCGTCGGCGTCGGGGACGCGGTCGGCGGCGGCGTGGCACTCGGCGCGGAACAGCAGCAGCTCGCCGCGGGCGCGGGCCGCGGGCGCCTCCGCCTGCCCCTGGAGCTTCTTGATCGCCCCGTCGAGCGCCGCCTCGGCCTGCTCGGGCTCGTCGCGGTCGAGCAGCGCGTGGTACAGCGCCCGCGTCGCGGCCGGCGACGGCACCGCCGCGCGCCCCGCCCGCTGCTGGAACAGCCGCACCGCCTCCGGCACCTGCTCGGTGGCGCGGGCGGCCTTCACGTAGGCGTCGGCGAACTGCTCCTCGCGCTCCTCCAGCGTCACCGCGAACCGGTACACCTCGGCCGCCTCGTCGAACCGCCGCTGCTCCCACCACTGCGTCGCCAGCAGGAAGTACCCCGACGCCGCCGCCGGCCGCAGCCGCACCGAGCGCCGCAGCAGCCGGTCGGCGTCGGCCTGGCGGTCCGGCCGCGGCAGCAGCACCTGCGCCAGCGACTGCATCACCAGCGCCTCCGCCTCGCCGCGGGCGCCCTCGGCGTCCAGCAGCTCCAGCCGCTCGGCGGGGCGGTACAGCTCGCGCAGCGCGGTCGCCTTCCCCATCACGAACGTGGCGTCGTGCGGGAAGCGCGTCAGGAGCTGGTCGTAGGCCGCCAGCAGCTTGACGGGGTGGGCGTCGTAGCGCGCCAGCGCCAGCTCGCCGAGCACGGCGAGGCGGTGGCCGGGGAAGTCGGCGCAGAGCAGCCCGAACGCGTCCACCGCGGCCGCGCGGTCGTGCGCGAGCAGCGGCCGCTGCACGGCGTAGAGCGCGTCGTAGGCGGCGGCGTCCGGCAGTTCGAGGCCGTCGAGGCGGGCGACCTCCGCGGCCGGGACCAGCGCCAGGGCGCGCGGCCCGGCCGACGCGAACCGCTCGGCCAGCGGGGCGACCGGCGCCTCGGTCGGCCGGCGGTCGCCGGGCTCGGCGAGGAAGACGGTGTGCTTGAGGGCGTCGGCGCCGACCACGAGTCGTGGCTGCGAGAAGCCGGCCTCGACGAGCGTGAGCACGAACGGCACGCCGCGCTGGATGAGCGCGACGGCGGCGTCGGCGCCGAGGGTGAACTCACGGGCGACCCAGTCGGCGGCCTGCGCGCGGGCGCGCTCGGCGGCGTCGGGGAGGCCGTCGGGGACGGGCGGCGCGTCGGCGGGGGCGTTCGGGAGCGGGTGGTTCCAGTGGGCGGCAAGCAGGTCGTAGGGCGTCGGCGGGGTCGTGTCGTACTTCAGGTTCAGCGGCAGCACCGTGCGGGCGAACGGGTGCCCGCCCGCTTCGAGCCGGTCCGCGAACCCGGTGAACACCTTCTCGCCGACGGCGCGGGCGTGGACCGCCGCCGTCGGGATGTCGTCGAGGAGGTAGAACACCTCCGCCCGCCGGGCCGCCAGCCACTTCGCCACGTCCGGCTCGATCAGCGGCGACAGCTCCGCGTACCGCTCCAGCGACCGGGCCGCGTCCGCCTGATGACCCATGTCGGTCTGGAGCGCCGCCAGCTGCGCCACCACCAAACCGCTCTCCAGGTGCGTCGCCGCTTCCGTCAGGAAGTCCAGCGCCTCGGCGTCGCGGCCCTGCTTGATGAGGACGTGCGCCACCGCCTGCACCCCGGGCCGGAACCACGGCGACAGCTCCAGCGACCGCCGGGCGGCGGCGAGCGCGTCGGCCGGGCGGTCGGCGAGGTCGTAGGCGCCGGCGCGCTCGACGGCCGGCCACGGGCGGTCGGGCGTCACGGTCTCGGCGCGGTTGAACCAGCGCTCGGCGCGGTCGAAGTCCTTCAGCCGCGCGGCGGTGAAGCCGGCGAGGGCGAGCCAGTCGGCGTGGAGCTCGGGCGGGGCGTCGGACCAGTCCATGTGGCCGCGCATGAACCGCCACGCCGACAGCGGCCCGAAGGCGTCGAGCCGGTAGCGGGCGTGGTAGTACACGGCTTCCGGGTAGCCGGGGGTGGCGCGGTACGCGGCGAGGTGGAGCTTGCGGCCGAGGTCGGGGGCGCCGAGCTGGATGGCGAGCCGGCCGCCGATGAGCCGGGCCGACGTGCCCTGCCACCCGCGCACCGGCCCGACCGCGGCCGCCGCGTCGTGCGCCTGCCGGTACTTCCCGGCGGCGTACAGCTCGCGGAGTCGGCTCAGGTCGGCGGGGGTTGGGTCCATCTGCTCGGGAGTGAGGAGTGAGGGGTGGGGGGTGAGGAGCCCAGAGGGGAGCGGGGTGGTCGGCTCCTCACTCCCCGCTCCTCACTGCGCCTCGGCGGGCGCCGCGTCCGCAATGGGACTGATCTGGTTGATGATCCCGCCGAGCTGGTTCACCTTGATGCCGTAGCGGTCCAGGAACTCGGACAGCACGAACTCGTCGGACAGGTCGTCGCCGAGCTCCTTCACCTTGTCCGTCAGGTCGGACAGCAGCGCCAGGTACGCCCGCTCCAGCGCCGGGAGCGACTGCTTGCACGCCGGGCCGACGTCCGGGAAGTCGGCGGCCCACTTCGCCAGGAACGCCCGGCAGCGGCCGACGTTGTCGTTCGCGGCCTGCTGCGCCTTCAGCAGCTGCACCTGCTCGCGCTGGAGGTCGATCGACTGCCGCAGCAGGTCGGCGATCTCGGCGCCGGGGAACGGCGACTCGGGGATCACCACCGGCCCGGCGGGCGTGACGAACAGCGGCGCGTTGGCGTTCATGGCGGCTCGGCGGTGCGGTCGCTGTGGGGCTCCGCGAATTATACGACCCGCGAGGCACGCGCGACCGGCGGAATCGGCCCGGAAATGCGGCGAGCCGACCGGCTGGGGGGCCGGTCGGCTCGCAGGGGGAAGGAAGTCCACCGATCCGAAGGGGACGCCCGTTGGTTGGGGGAGGGCGTCGGGGGGTTTCGGCTCGGGTTGGTCGTGCGGCTGGGAACCCGCTCGACCCGTCGGCCGTTCTGGGGGAGAACCGGTTCGACGGGAGAGGTTAAAGCAGTGCCCGTGCCACGCGGGCGACGGGTGCGAGCATCGCGGACGTAAGTACTGACGGGGGCACGGGAAGAAAAAAGTGGCGGGCGAGCGGCACGGGTGCGGACGGGGGTGTTCTTGCAAAAAAGAGTCACGCAGGTGCAAAAGCTGCGGGTAGGTTTACCCCCGAGTTGCCGCTTGCGGCTTCGCGTCCCAAAGTCGCAACCCCCAACGCGAAGCCGCAAGCGGCAACGGAACTTCAGCGCGCCGGCAGGAACCGCCACGCCGGGACGTGCGGCGGCAGGTCGGTCGCGGCGTAGGCCGCGTCGCCCAGCGAGTCGCGCAGCCGCTTCAGCGCCTGCCGCCGCACCGTCACGTAGTAGAACTCGCACCGCGCGTCGCGGACCGCGTCCCACACCTTGTACAGCCGGTCGGTCTCGGCCAGCGCCACGCCGATCACGTCGGCCCGGTCGGCCTCCCACGCCTGCCGCGCCTCCAGGTGCAGCCGGTACGTGCGGTTGAACTGAATCAGCTGCGCCACCGCGTCGCGCGCCGGCAGCCGCTCCGCCTCGGCCAGCCGCGGGGCGTCGCGCAGGTCGGCGTGGCGGCGGCGGAGCAGGTCGAGGTCGCTCTCGAAGTCGTCGAGCCGCGCCAGGACGTAGCGCGTCTCGCGCTCGTCGAGGATTTCGAGCCGCAGCGCGGCGGCGTGGAGGGCTTGTTGCACGGCCGGCCAGCGGTCGGGCTCCGGCGGCAGTTCGGGCGTGCCGGCCGGCGCGGACAAGAGCGACACGGCGACGATCAGGTCGTACGCGGTCATGAGGGCGCTCCGGGCCGGCGGCCCCCGCGGGAACGGGGGCAAAGCCGGCGTGAAAGTCGGAACGACGGATCGGGGAGGGGCGGGCGGCCGACGGGAGGAGAACTGCGGTCGGCCCGTGCCTCGGCGGTCCGGCGGCCGCCCCACGGGTCCGGGGAAAACCGGACGCGGGGGGTTGCCGCTCTGGGCGGGAACCCATAGCCGGGTGCCCGCCGCGAAGCCATACAGCTTCGATGCCGACGCCCGGCTCCGAATCCGCCGAGGGGGTGCCGCGGCGGGCCGGTCGGGCGTTACAACCGGCATCGGCCGGGGGCGCGACAGACTTGAGCGAACTGTGATTTCGGTTCGGTTGCCGCTTGCGGCTTCGCGTTGGGCAGCGCGAAGCCGCAAGCGGCAACCGAACTAGCTAGCCTGCCCACAATCCGGGCACACAATCGGGCACGTCTGCCACATTTCGTGTCATACGCTCCCGCGTGACCGCCCGCGTTCTGTTCGTAGTGGCGTCCGAAGTGCCTGTTTCTCAGGCAGTTCACGACTCCTTCCAATTTCCCTCGCCTCCCGGCATCGGCGTTGCCTTGAAGCTGGGCCGACAGACCTCTTTTCCGCGCAGGAGTCGCCAGTGTTGCGCCTCGCTCTCTCCGCCCTCACGGCGGTCGTCCTCGGCTTGGCGCTGGCGCCGGCGGGGCTGGCCCAGGAGCCCGCCAAGAAGGACGCTCCCGACCCGGCCAAGACGCCGGCGATGCTGTCCGACGTGGCCGAAGCAAAAACGGCCGCCGCCGACGCCACCACCGCCGCCCACAAGTACTCCGACATCAGCTGGATGCTCGTGTCGTGTGCGTTTGTCATGCTGATGATGCCGGGGCTGGCCCTCTTCTACGGCGGCATGGCCCGCCGCAAGAACGTCCTCGGCACCATGATGCACACCATGTTCGCCCTCGCCCTCGTCGGCGTGCAGTGGATGGTGTGCGGGTACTCGCTGGCCTTCGGCGAGTCGGCCTACACCGCCTCCATCAGCAGCGACGACAAGGGCGAGCCGATCAAGGGGAGCCTCGTCGGGTTCAGCAAGGAGTTGCTGTTCCTCCAGGCCTCGGCCGCGGTGCCGACGAAGGCCGACGACGTGCTCAAGGCCGGCGGCATCGACCCGAAGGCGGCGACCGACGAGCAGAAGGCGGCGGCCGAGGAGACGGCCAAGAAGAAGAACAAGTTCGTCACCTTCCCGAACACCAACCTGCCCCTGTTCCTGCACGCCATGTTCCAGGGGATGTTCGCCATCATCACGGTGGCGCTCATCAGCGGGGCGTTCGCCGAGCGGGTGAAATTCGGCCCGTTCTGCCTGTTCGCGCTGCTCTGGACGACGCTCGTGTACGACCCGATCGCCCACTGGGTGTGGTCGTTCCACTGGACGACGCCGGAGGGCGCCACCGGGCTCCCGGCCGCGGGCATCCTCGGCGTCAACGGCGCCATCGACTTCGCCGGCGGCACGGTCGTCCACATCGCCGCCGGGTTCTCGGGCCTCGCCGCGGTGCTGCTGCTCCGCAAGCGCGTCGGCTACGGCAAGCAGACGTTCCACCCGAACAGCATGGTGCTGACGCTCCTCGGGGCCGGCCTGCTGTGGTTCGGCTGGTTCGGGTTCAACGGCGGGTCGGCCCTGTTCTCGAACGGCCAGGCCATCTCGGCGTTCACCGTCACCCAGGTCGCGGCCGCCGCGGCGGGCCTGTCGTGGACGCTGACCGAGTGGCTCCTGAAGGGGAAGCCGACCGCCCTCGGGCTGGCGTCGGGCATGGTGGCCGGGCTGGTGGCGATCACCCCGGCGAGCGGGTTCGTGGCCCCCGGCGGGGCGCTGGTCATCGGCCTGGTGGCGGGGGCCGCGTGCTACGGGGCGGTGCTCCTCAAGGGCGTACTCGGCTACGACGACTCGCTCGACGCCTTCGGCGTCCACGGCGTCGGCGGGCTGATCGGCGCCGTCCTGACCGGCGTGTTCGTGAGCCTCCCGCTGTGGGCCTACGGGGCCGAGCTCGACGCGGCGACGTTCCCCGGCAAGCTGAACGAGGCGAAGGACGGCATCGACATCGCGGCCCAGGTGAAGTGGCAGTTGATGGCGTCCGTCATGTCGGCCGCCTACGCCTTCCTGGCGACGTGCGTGCTGGTGCTGGCGATCGACAAGACGATCGGGTTCACGGTGACCGCGCAGGACGAGACGGCCGGCCTGGACCTGTCGCAGCACGGCGAGGTCGGGTTCGACTACGGCGGCGGCGGCCTGGAGGAGTCCACCGGGGCGATGCTGCCGGAGCCGAAGGCCGCGCTGGCGCCGCCGAACGGGCCGCTGTCGAAGCGGTTCACGGTGACGGTCGAGGGCGCCGACCCGGCGACGCTGGCGAAGGCGTGGACGGCCATGTGCCAGCCGGGCGAGACGCCGCCGACCCCGTCGTTCAAGGCCGTCTACCCGTACTTCACGACGATGACCGGGAACAAGTTCCGGTTCCGCGGCGGCGACCCGGTGGCGCTGCGGAACGAGTTGCAGAAGCTCCTCAGCGCGGCGCTGAAGTCCCCGGTGAAGACGACGGTCGAGAGCTGACCCCCGCCCGGACGCCCACCCGCCGCGGCGGGTGGGCTTTCCCCGCCCCACACCCCCACACACACTCCCCCCATGAAACTGATTGTGGCGATCATCCGGGCCGAGCAGCTGGAGAACGTCCAGCGGGCGCTGGCCGAGCGAGACGTGTACCTGATGACCGTCAGCGACGTGCGCGGGTGCGGCCGGCAGCGCGGGTACACCGAGGTGTACCGCGGGGCCGAGGT
>JBGAQM010000231.1:0-948 GCA_044220735.1 Urbifossiella sp.
CGTTTCCGAAGCGTGTCACCCGCCGCCTTACGGCGGTCGGCTCGCCCGGCCTTCTCTTTCCCACCCCGAGGCACACCCGATGCGCCGCGCCGTTCTCGCTTCCTTGTTCGTCGGCGCCTCGGCGGTCGTGTTCTGCGCCACCGCCTTCGCCGCGTCCCCGAGCCTCGGCGGCATCCAGCCGCGCGGCGGCACCCGCGGCGCCACCGACCTCGTCCTCACGTTCACCGGCGGCCGCCTCGGCGACGCCCAGGAAGTCCTCGCGTACTACCCCGGCATCACCGTCAAGAAGCTGGAGGTCGTCAACGACTCCACGCTGAAGGTGACCGTGGACATCACCGCCGACGCCCGCCTCGGCGACCACGCCTTCCGCGTCCGCACCGCGTCCGGCATTTCGGACATCCGCACGTTCTGGGTCGGGGCGCTGCCGACGATCGCGGAAGTGGAGCCGAACACCGAGTTCGACAAGGCTCAGCCGATCCCGCTGAACAGCACCGTGATCGGCGTCGTGGACAACGAGGACGTGGACTACTTCGCCGTGGAGTGCAAGAAGGGTCAGCGCCTCTCGGTGGAAGTCGAAGGGATGCGGCTCGGCGTCACGTTCTTCGACCCCTACGTCGCCATCCTCGACAGCAAGCGGTTCGAGATGGCGATCGGCGACGACTCGCCCGCGACCCGCCAGGACAGCGGCGGTTCGGTCGTGATCCCGGCCGACGGCAAGTACATCGTCCAGATCCGCGAGAGCGCCTTCGGCGGCAACGGCGCCTGCCAGTACCGCCTACACGTCGGCACGTTCCCGCGGCCGACCGGCGTCGTCCCCGCGGGCGGCAAGCCCGGCGAAGAGGTGGAGCTGACGTTCCTCGGCGACCCGTCCGGCCCGATCAAGCAGAAGGTGAAGTTGCCGGCCGTCGCCGACCCGAACTTCCGCATCCACTGCCAGACGCCGGAAGG
>JBGAQM010000231.1:967-10469 GCA_044220735.1 Urbifossiella sp.
GCATCCCTCCGGCCTCGGTTTCCGGCTCATCGACCTGACGGGCGTCATCGAGAGCGGCGCGAACAACACTCCGGCGACGGCCACGCCGGGCGCCGCGCCGGGCGCCTTCCACGGCGTCGTGGCGAAGGCCGGCGAGACCGACTTCTTCAAGTTCGCGGCAAAGAAGGGCCAGGTGTTCGACGTGCGGGTGTTCGCCCGCCAACTCGGCTCGCCGCTCGACCCGGTGCTGAACGTGAGCGTGGTCGGCGGCCCCGGCATCGGCGGCAACGACGACAGCGGCGGCCCCGACAGCTACCTCC
This sequence comes from Urbifossiella sp., assembly GCA_044220735.1. Lineage (GTDB taxonomy): Bacteria > Planctomycetota > Planctomycetia > Gemmatales > Gemmataceae > Urbifossiella. The sequence continues at coordinate 1,267 of JBGAQM010000231.1, forward strand.
GCTTCACGGCCCCCGACGACAAGGAGATCGCCGTCGCCGTCAGCGACCACCTCCAGAAGGGCGGCCCCGATCACTTCTACCGCGTCGAGGTGACGCCGGTGCAGCCGGCGGTGACGACCCTCATCCCGCGGGTGGACGGCAACAACCCCGCGAACCAGGAGCGGCAGACGATCAGCGTGCCGAAGGGAAACCGCTACGCGGCGCTCCTCCAGGCCAACCGCGCCGACTTCGGCGGGCCGCTGGTGATGGGGCTCGGAAAGCTTCCGCCGGGCGTCACCGCCGCGGCCGAGCCGATGGACGCCGGTCAGGGCGTGGTGCCGGTCGTGTTCGAGGCCGCGCCCGACGCCGCGCTCGGCGGCTTCCTCACGCCGATCACCGCGACCCACGCCGACGGCAAGACCGTCATCCCCGGCCGCACGTCGTTCGACGCCGTGTTCAGCGTCGGGCAGAACAACACGCCGTACACGCGGCACTACTTCGACCGCACGGCCGTGGCCGTCACGGAGGCGGCGCCGTTCAAGATCGACGTGATCGAGCCGAAGGTGCCGATCGTGCAGAACGGCTCCTACCTGTTGAAGGTGAAGGTGACCCGCGCCGAGGGCTTCAAGGGGGCGGTGACGGTGTTCCCGCTGTTCACCCCGCCGGGGATGGGCATCCAGGGCTCGGCCGCAATCTCGCCGGACGCGACGGAGACGGTGCTGCCGGTGAACGCGGCCGCGAACGCCGGCGCCCGCAAGTGGAAGACGGCGCTGACGGCCGTGTCCGACGCGGGCAAGGGGCCGGTGTGGGTGAGCAGCCAGCTGTTCACGCTGGAGGTCGCGCCGCCGCCGGTGACGCTCGTGGCCGAGCGACCGGCGGTGGAACAGGGGGCGAGCACGCAGCTGTTCTGCAAGGTGGCGGTGGCGGCGCCGTTCGAGGGGAAGGCGAAGGTGAAGGTGTTCGGCCTCCCGGCGAAGGTGACGACCGCCGACCTGGAGCTGACGAAGGACACGAAGGAGCTGGCGTTCCCGATCGCCGCCGACAAGACGAGCCCGGCCGGGAAGCACGGCGGCGTGTTCTGCCAGATCGTGCTGGAGCAGAACGGCGACGTCATTACGCTGGCGACCGGCGGCACCGAGCTGCGGATCGACGTGCCGATCCCCGCGAAGACCGCGGTGGCGACGCCGACACCCATGCCGATGGCGCAACCGATGCCGATGCCGATGGGCCAGCCGATGCGCCGGCTGACGCGGCTCGAACAGCTGCGGCTGGAGCAGGAGGCCCGCGAGAAGGCGGGTCAGCCCGCGACTCCGCCGCCCGCCGCCCCGCCGGCGAAGAAGTGAGCGCCCCCGCCCTGAAGCCTCGCCTGACGTGGTGGGGGATGAGCCTCCTGGCCGCGGTCGGCGTGGCGGGGGTGCTGCTCGCCGCGCTCGGCCCCGACGGGCTGCCGAAGGAGGGGAAGCAGACCGCGACGCCGTGGTACGGGTTCGTGGCGGTCGGGCTGATCGGGGCGCTGATGATCTTCATCGGCGGGCACGGCGCGGCGACGCGGCAGGCGATGTCGCTGGCCGACGACCGCGAGTTCAGCGGGGCGAAGGCGGTGGTGATTGGCGCGCTACAATGCGTCGGCGGCGCCGCGGCCGTGGGGCTCATGATCTACGCCCTGGCCGCGTGCCCGGTGTGGTGAGGGAACCGCGATGGGCGAATCCCGGAACGAACCATTCAACCCCAACGAGTCGGACGCGGAGTTCGTGAAGGAACTCAACCGGCGGCTCGATGAACTGCGGTCCGGCCGGGTGAAGGGCATTCCTGCAGAGAAAGTCATGGCTCGGTTGCGAGCCAAGTACGGAAACAAAAAGGGCCGGACGAACGGCCCGGGGTTTAGCCCCGGTAGGGGCGTGGGCGAATAGCCCGGGGTGGAACCCCGGACGGCCTGCCGCGAAGTTTGACCCGCGTTCGCCATTCGACCACCGCGAACGCCGCCCGGGGTTCCACCCCGGGCTACACGCCGACGCCCCTCCGGGGCTGAAGACACGACGACCGCAGAGGTTCCTGCCATGCGACCGACGCTCCTGACGCTCGCCCTGCTCGCCGCGTCCGCCCCCGCCGCCGTCGCGCAACCGCCCGCCGCGCCGCCCGCGGCCGGGCCGAAGGTCGCCGTCTACCCGCCCGACATCAACCTCGAAAACAAGCGCGACAGCCAGAGCTTCGTCGTCCAGCTCACGCAGCCGGACGGCATCACCCGCGACGTGACGGACCAGGCGCAAATCGCCTTCGCCAACCCGTCGCTCGCCCGCGCTGACAAGGGCGTCGTGTTCCCCGTCGCCGACGGCGCCACCGAGATGACGGTGACCGTCGCCGGGCAGGCGCTCAAGGTGCCGGTCAAGGTGGCGCAGGCGGCCGTGGACCCGCCGGTGTCCTTCAAGAAGGACGTGATGCCGATCTTCATGCGGGCCGGCTGCAACCAGGGCGGGTGCCACGGTGCCGCCCGCGGCAAGGACGGCTTCCGCCTGTCGCTCTTCGGCTTCGACCCCGACGGCGACCACTTCCGCCTCACCCGCGAGCTGAACGGCCGCCGCATCAACCTCGCCCTTCCGAACGAGTCGCTGCTGGTCGATAAGGCGTGCGGCCGCGTCCCCCACACCGGCGGCGGCAAGCTCAAGGACGGCGACCAGTACACCACGACGATCCTCCGCTGGCTCGACGCCGACGCCCCGAACGACCCCGCCACCGTGGCGCTGCCGGTCAGCATGGAGGTGTTCCCGCCGGGCGCCGTCCTCGACGGCAAGGGCGAGAAGCAGCGGATCGTGGCGCGGGCCAAGTACGCCGACGGCACCGACCGCGACGTGACGAGCCTCGCGCTGTTCATGTCGAGCAACGACACCGCGGCGAAGATCGCGGCCGACGGCGACGGCGTGGTCACGGCCGGCGACCGCGGCGAGGCGTTCGTGATGGCGCGGTTCCACACGTTCACCATCGGCGTGCCGTTCATCACGCTGCCGAAGGGACTGGCCTTCACCTGGAACAACGCCCCCGAGAACAACTACGTGGACACGCACGTCCACAACAAGCTGAAGAAGCTGCGCGTCGAGCCGTCGGGCACCTGCACCGACGAGGTGTTCGTGCGGCGCGTGTACCTCGACGTGACCGGCCTGCTGCCGACCGCCGACGAGTTCGCCCGCTTCATGGTCAGCACGCTGCCGAACAAGCGCGAGCTGCTCATCGACGAGCTGCTGAGCCGCAAGGAGTTCTCCGAGCTGTGGGTGCTGAAGTGGGCCGAGTTGCTGCAGATCCGCAGCAGCAACCAGGTCAGCTACAAGGCGATGCTGCTCTACTACACGTGGCTGCAGGACAAGATCGCCCGCAACGTGCCGACCGACGAGTGGGTGCGCGAGCTGCTCGCGGCCAACGGCGGCACCTTCCGCAACCCGGCCACGAACTACTACCAGATCGAGACCGACATCGTGAAGGTGACGGAGAACGTCGCCCAGGTGTTCATGGGGATGCGGGTGCAGTGTGCCCAGTGCCACAACCACCCGTTCGACCGCTGGACGATGGACGACTACTACGGCTTCGCCAGCTTCTTCAGCCAGATCGGCCGCAAGCCCGGCGACGACCCGCGCGAGCTGGTCGTGTTCAACGGCGGCGGCGGCGAGATCAACCACCCGCTGCACCGCCGGCCGATGCCGCCGAAGTTCCTCGGCGGGGCGGTGGCCGACGTGGCCGGGAAGGACCGCCGCGTGGTGCTGGCGAACTGGCTGGCGAGCCCGGAGAACCCGTACTTCGCCCGCAACCTGTCGAACCTCGTGTGGACGCACTTCTTCGGCCGCGGCATCATCGACGAGCCGGACGACGTGCGCATCTCGAACCCGCCGTCGAACCCCGAGCTGCTCGACGAGTTGGCGAAGAAGTTCACCGAGTACCGCTACGACTTCAAGCGACTCGTCAAGGACATCTGCATGTCGCGGGCGTACCAGCGCGACACCCGGCCGACGCCGACCAACGAGGGCGACACGCGGAACTTCGCCCGCGGCCCGATCCGCCGCATCCGCGCCGAGACGATGCTCGACATCCTCGGCCAGGTGACGGAGGTGAAGAACAAGTTCCCAGGGCTGCCGGTGGGCAGCCGGGCGGTGCAAATCGCCGACGGGCAGGTGTCGAACTACTTCCTGACGACGTTCGGCCGGCCGAGCCGCGACACGGTGTGCTCGTGCGAGGTGCGGCTGGAGCCGACGCTGAGCCAGAGCCTCCACCTGCTGAACGGCGACACGGTGGCGTCGAACATCAGTCGGGGCGGTGTGATCACGAAGATGATCGCCGAGAAGCGGCCGCCGGCGTTCGTGATCGAGCAGATCTACATCCGCTGCGTGAGCCGCCCGCCGACCGCGAACGAGATGGCGAAGCTGACGGCCGCGGTGGCGGCGAGCCCGAACCCGCAGCAGGCGCTCGAGGACGTGTTCTGGGCGGTGCTGAACTCCCGCGAGTTCATGTTCAACCACTGATCTTTCTTGGCCGCTCGCGGCGTCGCGTCTCGCGGTTCGATGCGCGAGGACGCGATGCCGCAAGCCGGCGGAACCCCGGTTTCCACCCGAGACTCCTGGATATGTCCCGGTTGATTCTCGCCGTTGCCGCGACCCTCGCGCTGACCCCGCGCGAGCGCCGACCCTGCCCGGCCCACGTTCGACGACGAGACGTGGCGCCCGTGCTGCGCCAGCACTGCACCAACTGCCACGGCAACGACAAGCAGAAGGGCGACCTCAACGTCGCCACCTACGCGGCGCTCCAGAAGGGCGGCGCCGGCGGCGCCGTCGTCGTCCCCGGCGACCCGGGCAAGTCGCGCCTCTACGCGCTGTCGGCGCACCTCGAAGAACCCAAGATGCCGCCGAGCGGGACCAAGATTCCCGAGCCGCAGCTGGCGCTGCTCAAGCTGTGGGTCGAGCAGGGCGGCCGCGAGAACAGCGGCAGCATGGTCAAGCTCGCGCCGAAGGCCGTGGACATCGGCCTGAAGTCGGTCGTGAAGGGCCGCCCGCCCGGCCCGCCGCCGATGCCCGCGGCGGGCAAGCTGGCGCTCGACCCGTTCGTGAAGGCCCGCCGGCCCGGGGCCGTCACGGCGCTGGCCGCGAGCCCGTGGGCGCCGCTCGTCGCCGTCGGCGGGCAGAAGCAGGTGCTCCTGTACAACTCCGACAGCGGCCAGCTCGCCGGCGTGCTCCCCTTCCCGCACGGGCAGGTGAACAGCGTCAAGTTCTCGCGCAACGCGCAGTTCGTCCTCGCCGCCGGCGGCCGCGGCGGGCAGACCGGCAAGGCCGTCCTGTACCGCGTCGAGACCGGCGAGAAGGTGACGGAGGTCGGCATCGAGAACGACGCCATCCTGTCCGCCGACATCTCGGCCGACCAGACGCAGATCGCCGCCGGCAGCTCGAACAAGATGGTGCGCATCTATTCGACCACCGACGGCTCGGTGCTGCGCGAGATCAAGAAGCACACCGACTGGGTGACGCAGGTGGAGTACAGCCCGGACGGCGTGCTGCTCGCCACCGGCGACCGCAACGGCGGGCTGTTCGTGTGGGAGGCGTTCACCGGCCGCGAGTACTTCAACTTGCGCGGGCACACGGCGATGATCACGGGCCTGTCGTGGCGCGACGACTCGAACGTGGTCGCGTCGGCGAGCGAGGACGGCACGGTGAAGCTGTGGGAGATGGAGAACGGCGGCAACATCAAGAACTGGGGCGCGCACGGCGGCGGGGCCGCGGCGGTGTGGTTCACCCACGACGGCAAGCTCGCCAGCACCGGCCGCGACCGCGTCACGAAGCTGTGGGACCAGAACGGCGCGGTGCAGAAGCAGTTCGAGGCGCTGCCGGACCTGGGGCTGCGCGTCGCGGTGACGCACGAGAACGCCAAGGTGATCGGCGGCGACTGGTCCGGCGTGGTGAAGGTGTGGAGCGTCGCCGACGCGAAGGTGCTGGCGCAGCTCGACGCGAACCCGCCGCCGGCCGCGGAGCGCGCGAAGCTCGCCGAGACCGCGCTCGCCGCCGCCGACGCCAAGGCGAAGGGCGCGCAGGCCGCGTTCGACGCCGCCAACGCGAAGAACAAGATGGCAGCCGACGCTCACGCCGCCGCCGCCGCCAACGCCGCGAAACTGGCCGCCGACCTGGCCGCGGCGCAGAAGCAGGTGACCGACCTGACGCCGGCGACGGCCGCGCAGAAGACCGCCGCCGACGCCGCGAAGGCCGAGGCCGACAAGCTCGCCCCGCCGGCGACGGCGGCGACCGCGAAGGTGACGGCCACGGAGGCGATGCTGGCCGCGGACGTGGCGGCGGCGAAGGTGGCCGCCGACGCCGCCGCGAAGAGGGGGCCGACGGCGTCGTCGCGCGTCAGAAGGAACTGGAGGGCGCGAAGACCGCGGCCGCCACCGCCGCGACGCAGTTGAAGGCCGCGACGGACAAGCACGCCGCCGCGACCAAGACGTTCACCGACACCTCGACGGCGCTGGCGAACGCGCAGAAGACGGTGGCCGCGGTGACGCCGACGGTGAAGCCCGCGGCCGACGCCGTACCAGGGCTGAAGGCCGCCGCCGACGCGGCCGCCGCCGCGGTGGCGCCGGCGAAGGCGGCACTCGACGCGGCGACCGCCGAGCTCAACGCGGCGCGGGCGGCGCTCGATCAACTCCGCGCCGCGGCTGCACCCGCGCCCCCGTCGGCACCGCCACCGCCGAAGAAGTGACGGGTCCGGCGGAGGCCGGCTGATGGGTTCGCGCCTCTGGCTTCTCGCGCCGGCCGCGGCACTCTACGCCGGCGACGTCGCGCTCACCCTCGCCGGGCAACCGGCGGATTATTGGGCCGGTGCGTACGGCTCAGCACTGGAAGCCAACCCGGTCGCTCACCCACTGCTCTCACGCGGCCCTGGATTGTTCGTCGCGGTCGCGGCGGCCTGGCTGGCTACGCTGTCGACCGTCGTCGTGACGTGGCGTCACTCGCTAGCCGGGTGGGTGGCGGTTGTCGTCGCGGGAGCTCATGCGGTGGGTGGTGCGTGCTGGCTGACGCGAATCGGCCCGTGGGGATGGGTGGTGGCCGTCGCCTATCTTGTCGCGGCGGCGCAGGCCTCAGCGTGGTGCTGGCGTCACCACGGCACGTCGTAAGCCGATGGTGGGTCGGGTGGCCGATCGGCCGTAGAAACGAAAAATCCCGCCGGGTTTCGGTCGGTGTCGCCCATTCACCGACCGCCACACCGGCGGGACAACTAAACTGTACTCAACAGCCACCCAGCAAGTCAACTCGATTCTACCGGTTTTCACCCGAGCCTTCGGCACGACCACTCGCTAACCCTTTTCCGGTCAGGCACCTGCGCGGATTCGGACTTGTGCAGCACAGATTGAAATCGGAGCTGCCTACTCCCCCAACGATTCGATCAACTCCGGACTGAAACCCCGAGCCGCTGCAGAAAAAACCGCCAGAATCAGTCCCCTTCCCGACCCACCGCGTCGGTATTCGTGATAGATTTGACCCGACCCACAGCCCCCGACTCGCTTCGTCACGTCTGGTTCGGGGTCGGCGACGGAGGCGGATGTGAAACGGACGACGATTCGATTACGCGGCATTAGCGGCGAGGTGAAAGGACGTCTGTGGGAGTCCCCGACGGTGCTCCGCGCCGGCCGGCTCGCCTCGCTCGAAATCGTCCTCGACGACAGCTCCGTCAGCCGCCGCCACGCCGAGGTGCGGTTCACCGACGGCGCCTGGCACGTCCGCGACCTCGAAAGCACGAACGGCACCTACGTCAACGGCGTCCGCGTCGGCCCCGGCGAGCAGCCGCTGCGGCCGCGCGACATCGTCCAGTTCGGCAAGGTCGCCGTCATGGTCGAGCCGGACGACCCCAGCTCCGACGGGCCGCCGTCGAACCAGCACGTCGTCGCCGCCGTGCCCAGCAGCTTCGAGGTCGGCCTCGACCGCATCGCGTTCACCCGCGACCAGCTGCCCCGCGCCGGCGACCAGCTCCGCGCCCTGCTCCGCGCCGGCCACCACGCCGCCAACACCCAGAACGAGGACCAGCTCCTCGACAACATCCTCAACGACGCCGTCAGCGTGCTGGACGCGCAGCGCGGCGCCATCGTGCTCGCCGAGAACGACAGCCCCGAGCCGGCGTTCAAGCTGCGGGCGCTGGCCGTCGGCCACGGCGAGGCGCACGGCCGGTTCCACTACTCGAAGAAGCTCACCCAGCGGGTGTACGCCAAGGGCGAGTCGCTGCTGTACGGCGCGCTCAGTCAGGACGGCGACAACCCCGTCACCGAGAGCATGTACGCCGGCGCCATGACCTCCGTGCTGTGCGTGCTGCTGCGGACGCCGCGCCGCCGGCTCGGCGTGCTCCACCTCGACCGCGGCCTCATGCAGAACCCGTTCACCGAGGACGACCTGCTGCTGGCCGACGCCCTGGCGGCGCACGTGTCGGCGGCGATCGAGAGCGCCCAGCTGTTCCGCAAGCAGCAGGAGTTCTTCCTCAAGACGATCACGATTCTCGCGCAGGCGGTGGAACTGCGCGACGACTACACCGGCGGCCACACCCGCCGCGTCACCCGGTACGCCACGCTGCTGGCGCGCCAGCTCGAACTCCCCGACGACCAGCTCCAGCTGGTGAAGCTCGGCACCCCGCTCCACGACATCGGCAAGATCGGCATCGACGACGCGGTGCTGCGCAAGCCCGGCCGGCTGACCGCGGCCGAGTTCGCCGAGATGCAGACGCACACCACCAAGGGCGCCGAAATCCTGTCCACCATCCCCGAGCTGAAGTCGATCCTGCCGATCGTGCGGAACCACCACGAGCGGTGGGACGGCACCGGCTACCCCGACCGCATGACCGGCGAGGAGATCCCGCTGCTGGCCCGCATCGTGGCCGTGGCCGACGCCTTCGACGCCATGACGTCGGACCGGCCGTACCACGAGGGGAAGAAGGGGAAGCCGGCGAAGGCGGCGTTCGCGGAGGTGGAGAAGCAGGCCGGGCGGCAGTTCGACCCGGCGTGCGCGGCCGCGTTCCTGGCCATCCGCGAGGCGATCGTCCAGGTGATGAAGGAGGAGCTGCCGACGTCCGACCCGGGGTCGGAGTTCCTGCCGACGATCCGCGCCAGCGCCGCCGAGACCGCCAGCCAGACGCCGTTCCCGGCGCGGGTGAGCGGGTAGCGGCGATTGAGGCGGCGAGCCGAGCCCCGTAAGGGGCCGGGTGATGGGAACGTCACCCGG
>JBGAQM010000232.1:0-10765 GCA_044220735.1 Urbifossiella sp.
AGCACCGCCAGCACCTCTACCGAGGCCTCCAGGTCCGGGAAGTGCACCTCGCCCCCCGCCGCCGGGTACGCCGCCGGGCCGAGCAGCAATACGCGCTCGCCGCGCACCAGCGGCACCGCGGCCAGCGACTCGTGCCACCACAACCAGTGTTCGCACCCGCTCATCCCCGCCGGCAGCGTCCCGTCCGCCCGCAGCGCCGCCGGCCGGTACGCCTGCCACCGCGCCACACGGCGGTCGCGCAGCTCCGGCGCGACGTCGGCGAGGAGCGCCTGAAACTGCCCGACGTCCGCCACCCCGCGGACGAGCAGCCGCACGCCGACCTCGCGGGCCGGGTCGAGTGCCACCACCACCTCGTCGTCCGGGACGGCGAGCAGGTCCGCCAGGTCCTTCGCGGCCGGGAGCTTCGTGGCGAGCGCGGCCTCGCGCAGCCCGGGGATCGTTCGTGCCACCCGACGCACTTCCACGGACGCGACCAGCGCCGGCAGCGCGGCGGCGACGCGGGCGTCGAGCGGGTGTCGGTCGGCGGGCGGGAGGGGGCCGCGGGCGGCGTCGAGTTCGGCCTGCCGGGCGGGGTCGAAGAAGAATACGGGGGGTTCCTTCCACGCCCGCCGCGCGGGGCGCCTGGGGGCGGCGGCGCGGAGGGCGTCGCGGAGGCGGACGAGGCCGGGCCGCGCGGCGAACGCCGGGTCGGGCTCGGCTGTGGGGGCGCGGAGCGGGAGGGTGTCGGTCCGCAAGGCGCGTCCTCCGTGACGGGCGGCCGCGGATTAGACGCCGAACCGGCCCCGCACCGCAAGCGGAAGTCGGGCGACGCGAGGACCCGAGCCGCAACCGTAGCCCCTTCCGCGGGTTGCACTTCGCGCTTTCGCACGGGTGGATTGTAAACTACGGTTTACACGCGCCCGCCCGCACCCGTACGCCACCGGCCGAGCCCATGACCGACCGCCCCACGCGCGACCTGTTCCTCGTCTCCTGGCTCGTCCTGTTCCTGGAACTCGCCTGCATCCGCTGGTTCCCGTCGCACGTGATGTTCCTCACGTTCTTCACCAACATCGTGCTGCTGGCGTGCTTCGTCGGCATGTCCGTCGGCTGCCTCGCCGCCGGGAACCGCACCCGCTACCTCCGCGGCACCCCCCTCTGGCTCGCCGCCGCCGTCGCCCTTGGGCTCCTCGCCGAGCGCTTCCGGCAGACGCTCCTCAAGTACCTCGCCGTCGGCGACCGCGCCGATGTCGATGTTGTGTACTTCGGCGCCGAGGCCGGCGACACGCTCGTGAACCTGCCGTTCCGCGTGCCGGTCGAAGCCGTCGCGGGGCTGTTCTTCGTGCTCATCGCGGTGCTGCTCGTCGGGCCGGGGCAGGAGATGGGCCGCGCCTTCACCCGCGTCACGAGCCGCACCCGCGCCTACTCCGCGAACCTCCTCGGCAGCCTCGCCGGCATCGCCACGTTCTCGCTCTGCTCGTACCTGCAACTGCCACCGGTCGTGTGGTTCGCCGCCGTCGCCGCCGGGCTCGGGTACTTCCTCCTCCGCCCCGACGCCGACGAAACCCCCGCGCCGAAGTCGAACACGCAGTGGCTGCTGTTCCTCGCCGCCGCCGTGCTGCTGACCGTGCCCACGTCCGGCTTCTTCACCCTCCGTAGCCGCGACACGGCGTGGTCGCCGTACTACCGCATCGACTTCCACCGCCAGACCACCAAGGACGGCGAGCGGGTGGACGAGCTGGAAACGAACCTCGTCAGCCATCAGGTGGTGGAGCCGCGGAAGCGGGTGCCGATCGCGCGGTACGCCAACTACGCCCTGCCGTACCTGTTCGGCCGCGACCTGCCGGAGAAGGGCTGGCCCGACATCCGCCGCGTGCTCGTCATCGGCGCCGGCAGCGGCAACGACCTCGCCCGCGCCCTGCAGTGGCTCCCGGCAGACGCGCAGATCGACGCCGTCGAGATCGACCCGGTCATCCAGTCGATCGGCAAGAAGCACCACCCCGACCAACCCTACGCCGACCCGCGCATCAACCCCGTGCTGAACGACGGCCGCAACTTCCTCCGCGGGGCGCCGGCCGAGACGTACGACCTCGTGGTGTTCGCGCTGGTCGATTCGCTGGTGCTGCACTCGGGGTACTCGAACCTGCGGCTCGAAAGTTACCTGTTCACGACGGAGGCGTTCCGCGACGCGCGGCGGGTGCTGAAGCCGAACGGGGCGTGCGCCGTTTACAACTACTTCCGCCACGGCTGGCTCGCGGCCCGCATCCGCGCCGAGTTGCGCGAGGCGTTTAGCGCCGACCCCGCGGTGTTCGTGCTGAACGAGGAGCCGACGGCGAGCATCAAGCTCGACGACTTCGAGCCCGAGGCGTTCACCGCGTTCCTGGCGGGCTCCGAAAGTGTGATCGGCCCGCTGAAGCGGCAGTTCGCGGCGAACGGCAATTTCTACTGGGTGCCCGGCGACCGCGCCCCGCACCCGGACCGCGAGCGCTACCCGACGCGCTGGGGCGGCACCGCGCCGCCGGCCGCGCTGCCGCCGCCGGACGTGGCGCTGCTGCCGCTGCGGCAGGCGCCCGCGCCGTGGGTCGGGGTGCGCGTCGCCGACGTGGCCGAGCCGGGCGGCCTGCCGCTGGCGACCGACGACTGGCCGTTCCTGTACGTCCGCGAGCCGGGCATCCCGCGCGTGACGTGGCGCGGCATCGGCCTGATGGTGGGGCTGTCGGCGCTGTTGTGGTGGGTGTTCCGCCCGCGGGAGAGCACGGTCGCCGCGGGCGCCGCGGCCGACTGGGGGCTGGCGGGTCGGAGCTTCTTCCTGGGCGCCGGGTTCATGCTGGTGGAGACGAAGGCGGTGGTGCAGATGGCGCTCTTGTTCGGCAGCACGTGGACGGTGAACTCGGTGGTGTTCGCGGCGATCCTGGTGATGAGTTTGGCGGGGAACCTGTTCGCCGGGTGGGCGAAGCCGCGGGCGCTGTGGCCGTACTACGCCGGGCTGTTCGCGGCGCTGGGGCTGGGGCTGGTGGTGAAGGTGGAGCACTTCCTGGGGCTGCCGCCGGCGGCGCAGCTGGCGGGGGCGTGCCTGCTGGTGTTCCTGCCGATCGCGTTCGCGGGGGTGATTTTCGCCACGACGTTCGCGCGGTCGTCGCGGCCGGACCGGGTGTTCGGGGCGAACGTGGCGGGTGCGCTGCTGGGCGGGCTGGCGGAGAACGCGTCGGTGGTGCTGGGCTTCCAGTACCTGCTGTGCGTGGCGGGCGGGTTCTACGCGCTGTCGGCGCTGTGCGGGAACGGATCGCGCAGCGAGCGGCCTGCGTGAGCGGGCAATTGGCTCGAGTCCGCTAGAGCGCGACCAGCGATGTTACGACGGTCTCGTCGGTGCCGACAGCCGGGCTGTACTCCGCGAGCGCCTTCGTCGCACGCTTAACATCGAACGTGTTCGTCTCGTGCATGCGGATCACGTACCCCGCGGTTGCCTCTGCTGGTACCGTGCAGTAACCGACGATCGTGCGCACCTCACCCTTTCCCGAGAAACGCACATCGCCCAGGTTGAACAACAACTCTACGTGATCCGCCTTTCGCGCGGGCTTCGCTCCGCGCGACTTCATCACCTTCACGGCTTTCGCGGTCCCTACCATGTTGGCTACGGCCTGTCGTTGCCCGGGTTGCTGGGCCGGCGGCGGAAGTGCATCCAGGAACGCCTCTACCGTCTGCTGCCGTGACACCGGGCTGGGATCGAGGCTTCGGTAGATGACGTCGTAGAACTGGTGCGGGACATCGGCGACTACATCTCGGTTCTCGGGCAAGGGACACCCACTCAGCATCGCCAGGAGGGTCATTCCGAGCGAGTACACGTCCGCCCGGCCGTCCACGCCCTTAGCGTTCTTGCACTGTTCGGGAGCCGCGAACCCGAGCGTGCCCATCCCGTACCCGGCGACCGTCATGGGTTGGGAAGGGAGTTTCGCCAACCCGAAATCGGCCAAGCGGGGAATCTCGTCGCTGCCAATCAGGATGTTCTGGGGTTTGATATCGCGGTGAATCACGCCGAGAGCGTGGGCGTGGGCCACAGCCCGCCCGACAGACTGGATGACACCGGTCGCCCGGTCCGGGTGGATGCGTCCCGCCGTTTTGATGAGCCGGTGCAAGTCCCACCCGGCGACCCACTCCATTACGATGTATGGCTGACCGTTGTGGAACCCGAAGTCGAAGACCTTGACTGCGTTCGCGTGGTTGAGAGCAGCTTGCGCCTTCGCCTCCTTCGTGTACCACTCTTCCATGTCGTGTTTCAGCGGCTGCTTGACAACAACGCGCCGCTCAAGAACCTGATCGACTGCGAGCAGCGTAACGCCCATGCCGCCCTGTCCCAGTGTCTTTTCCACCTGGTACCTCCCACCAATGAGTTCTTTCGCTGACATGATGTCGCCTCGGAAAGACAAGATTGTTCGTTTCGAGATTGCCGGTCCGCTCACCAGCACCCGCAAGGATGGTGGAAGTAATACGCTACACGTACACGCGCCAGCGTGCCAAGCTGGTTGCACCCAGAATAGCGCTTGACGCGGCGCCGCGGCGCGGGGACAGTCGTATCAGCCCCCCTCCCCGCCAGGCGCACCTCCCATGACCCCGACCCGCCCCTCGCGCCGGCAGCTGCTCCAGGCCGGCGGCGTCACCGCGCTCACGATGGGCCTCCCCGGCACCGTCGCCGCCCGCTCCGACCCCAACCGCACAACCCGCGGCGCCGCCGAGAAGTCGTGCATCTTCGTGCTGCTATGCGGCGGCCCCAGCCACCTCGACCTGTGGGACCTCAAGCCCGACGCCCCCGACGAGATCCGCGGCCCCTACCGGCCCGCCCCGAGCGTCGTGCCGGGCCTGCGCCTGAGCGAGCTGCAACCGCGGCTGTCGGCGCTGGCGAACCGGTTCACGCTGCTCCGGTCGATGACGCACCCGGGGAACATCAGCAACCACTTCGACGCGATGCACAACCTGCTCGCCGGCCAGCACAACGCCCCGCCGGACGCCGCGTACCTCGGCTCGGTGCTGTCGAAGGTGCGGCCGAGCCGGGAGAGTATGGCGTCGTACATGTGGCTCATCAAGTGCGTCGGCGACCCGGTGTTCTGCGCCCCGAACATCGGCACCGGCGGGAACCTCGGCGCGCACCACGCCCCGCTGTTCGTCGGCAGCGCCGAGAACAACCCCGCGAAGCCCGGCTTCAAGGCGCCCGACGCGCTCGTGCCCGTGGACCCGGCCGACCGCCTGAACGGCCGGCGGGGGTTGCTCGACGGCCTCGACCGCGGCCCGGCCGGCAGCGGCGAGGGCTGGCGCGGCGTGCAGCGGCGCGGGTTCGACATCGCCACCAGCACCGCCCCGCGCGAGGCGTTCGACCTGGAGCGCGAGACGCCGCGGGTGCGCGACCGCTACGGCCGCAACCCGCTCGGCCAGAACCTCCTCCTGGCGCGGCGGCTCGTCGAATCCGGCGTCGGGTTCGTGACGGTGAACGGCTGGACCGGCCCGGCGCCGGGCACGGGCGGCAACGGGCCGCCGAGTTCGAGCTGGGACATGCACGGCGGCGAGATGGGGATGGGGAACGCCTTCGGCACCGGCTCGTACGGCATGGGCTGGTGCCAGCCGGTGCTCGACGCCGGGCTGTCGGCGCTGCTGACGGACCTGACCGACCGCGGGTTGCTTGACAGCACGCTGGTGGTGGTGATGGGCGAGTTCGGCCGCACCCCGCGGATCAACCAGCTGGGCGGCGCGACCCCGGGCCGGCAGCACTGGCCGGCGTGCTACACGGCGCTCCTGGCCGGCGCCGGGGTGAAGGGCGGGGCGGTGGTGGGGGCGTCGGACAAGATCGGCGCGTACGTGAAGGACCGGCCGGTGCGGCCGCAGGACCTGAGCGCGTCGATCTTCCACGCGCTGGGGGTGCCGTGGGAGGCGCGGGTGACGCGCGACGGCCTGACGCGCCCGCTGAGTACCGGCGAGGTGGTGACAGAGCTGTTCGAGTAGCGCGGCGTGGGGCCGGCTTCCAGCCGGCCTGAACCTGGCCGGCTGGAAGCCGGCCCCACTCACGAGCGCCGGGTTCAGGTACCCCGGGATGCCCTGGTCGCCGGGGATCGGGCTGCGCGTCCGCGGGATGTCCCCGACGGGCGGCACGACCGTCGCCGGCGGAGGGAACGGGTCCGGCGGCACCGGCCGCGTCGGCTGCGCGCCGAACCCCGGTGTGCAGCAAGCTGCCGCGGCCGAGCCCCGACGGCAGGGGCGACTTCCTTCATCAGCCTCACCGCCTGGCCGAGCACGTCCTGCTTCACCTCCAGCTCGTACACGAAGCCCAGCGGCGTCGGCTCGATCGTGCCGCCATCGCCTAGCGACGCGAACGAGTTGGCACGGGCGACGAATTCCGCCGCGGGCTCGTCGGCCGACCAGTCGGCCACCCGCCGCTTCAACTCACGCGCGCTCTGCAGGAGGTGCTTCGCCCGGAACTGGGTGCCGGCCAGCGCCACCACCCGGAGCCGCGTCGTCGGGCCGAGGTCGAGGCCGGCGGCGAAGTGGTCGGCGGCGAGGAACAGCCGGTCCCCGGGGCCGCGCACCTCCGGCCCGCCGCGGGACGACTGGAGGTTCAACAGCCACTGCTTGTCCCGGTTGTCGACCGCCGCCGCGACCGCGGCCGTGGCGACCCGGTCCCACCCCGGCGGCGGCGGCGGCGGGTCGCGGCGGTCGGCGAGGCGGTCGATGAGGGCGGCCACGCCGGCCACGTCGTCGGCGACGAGCGTGCGGCCGTCGGGCGCGGGGAACAGCGCGGCCTCGGTGGGTTCGACCGGGAGGCCGGGGACGACGGTGCCGAGGTTGATCCGCACCACCCGGTACCCGTACCCGCGGTGGACGCGCACGAGCGAGTCGGGGAACCACGCCCGGACGGCCGCGGCCCAGTCGCACGGCCGCGCCGCGCGGGCCACGAAGGCGCCGCCGGTCGCCCCGAACATGGCGTTGTTCCCGTCGCCGTCGTCCGGCTCGGGGGTGACGGACACGCGCGCAGATCAGGAGTTGGTCGAGGCCGTCGAGGCCGGGGCCGGCGGAACCGCCGCCGAGGAAGCGGACGGCGGTCGTGCCGACGCCGTGGAGCCACGGCGCGGCCGCGGCGAGGTCCGGGTGGAAGAAGATCACGTCGGCCGCAGCCAGCACCGTCTTGGCCCGCGCAGGTACGTCAGGTCGAACGGGTCGTGCGGGCCGGCGAGGCGGTCCAGCGCGCGGCGAGTCTTTAGTTGCTTGAGCGTGTCGCGGAGGGCGCGCCCGGCGGCGGCGCGACGGGAATGAAGGCCGGTTCGGCGTCATCGGTCGCAGGCCGCGGCGGCGAGGAGGACGAGCCGCGACGTGGCCGCAGCGCGGGTCATGGGGGCGACTCCTCCGGGCTCGGGGCGGCCCGGGGGGAATAGCAAGGCGGCGGGCGGGTCAAGGCGGCCGTGGGGCCGGTTTCCAACCGGCCGGTCTCGTGCCGCGGCCGGTTGGAAACCGGCCCCACATCCGGCGGCACGAACGCCACCCCGACGCGCAACGGCGGCACGGCCGCGGCCGTCTGGAACGGCAGAACCCGCGGCGGCCGGCCGGTCGCCGCCGGGAAGCGGATCGCCAGCACCGGCGGGAGCGCGTCGCCGTACACGTCGGCGTTCCACACCAGCACGCCGCCGCGCTCGTTCACCGCGGCGTCGCAGTTCCACGCCTGCGTGCCCGGCACCGGCGACAGGTAGCCGACCGACCAGTCCGAATGCAGCGCCGGCCGCTGCGGGGCGTAGCACGCCACGTTCCCCGCCAGCCACGCCTCGCCGGCGACGGTGCGGAACGGCACGCCGAACTCCGCGTCCCACGCCGCGCCGACCTCCGCCGCCAGCGGCCGGCCGGGGAAGTGTGCCCGCGTCGGCTTCGCCGCCAGGTACGGCTCGCCGGCCTGCTTCGCCAGGAACAGCACCGGGACGGTCAGCGCCACCAGCGCCCACCGCCGCGTCGCCCGGCGGACCGCCTCCGCGGGCGGCGCCGCGGCGCCGCGCTCGGCGAGCAGCCACACCGACGCGAACGTCCAGAACGTGGAGCCCCAGGCGTCGCGCAGCTGGCTCCCGGTCGTCGCCGCGTAGGCCACGAACAGCAGCACCGGCCCCCCGGCCGCGGCGCGCAGGAACCACACGTCGCCGCGCCCGCCCCCGCGCCGCCCGAGCAGCGGCCACACGACGACCGCGACCGATGCCAGGTACAAGCCTGCGTGGCCAGGAAGACCACGGGGTGGAGCCGCGCGCCGCCCACCCGCCGCCGTCGGCGGCGCGCGCCGCGGCGTAGCGGAGGGTGACGAAGTCGTTCGCCGCGACCCAGGCGAGGTGCGGGCCGAACAGCGCCGCGGCGGCCGCGGCCGCGAGGTACGGCCCCGGCGTGCGCAGGCAGACCCGCCCGGCCGGCGACGCAACCAGATACACCGCCAGCGGCGCGAGGTGGAACGCCGCCGTGTACTTGCTCAACAGCGACACCCCGGCCGCGGCGCCGACCAGCAGCCACCACCCGGCGGCGCGCGTCTGCACGGCGCGGACGCCGAACCACACCGTCAGCGCGGCCCCGAGATTGAGGGCGACGTTGTTGTTCCACTCGGTCGCGTCCCACGACAGGAACTTCAGCCCGTCGAGCGCCAGCACGGCGACGAGCGCCACGGCGGGCGGCAGGTACGCCCGGGCGACGCGCCACACCGCCAGCAGCGTGAGGGCGGTGGCGAGGAGGCCGCCGACCGCGACGCCGACGGCCGGGTCCGGGGCGAGGCGGGCGAACGCGGCCGCGGCCCACGCCGGCAGCGGCGGGTGCTGCGGGTAGCCGGACAGCCACGCGTTCCCGAACGCGAGCAGTTCGACGGCGTCGAGTGGGAGGTTCGGCTGGGACGCGGCGACGGCGGCCCACAAGGCGGTGCGGAGGACCAGCCAGGCGGCGAAGAGTCGGGCGTACGGGCAACCCGGCGCGGACCGGGCGAGCACCCGGACGAGCGCCGGGCGGAGGGCGAGCATGACGACTCCTGCCGGGTGGACCCCGGCAGGGTATCGACGTGCGGACGACGAAACTTGAATCGGGTCGCCGCTGGCGGCGGTGCACCGCCGCCAGCGGCGTCACCCGTCCCTGAGAATCTCGCGCGCCGCGTTCAGCCCGCACGCGCCCATGACGCCGCCGCCGGGGTGCGTCGCGGCGCCGCACATGTACAGGCCGCGCACCGGCGTCCGGTAGTTCGCGTACCCCGCCACCGGCCGGAAGCTCGCCATGCTCGACAGGCTCATCGCCCCCTGCATGATGTTCCCGCCCGTGATCCCCCACGCCTTCTCCATGTCCGGCGGGGCGTACACCACGCGGTCGATCACGCTCGCCTTGAAGTTCGGCGCGTACTCGTTCAGCACGTCGAAGCAGCGGTCGGCGAACTTGTCGCGCTCCTGGTCCCAGGTCGTCCCCTTCAGGTGGTACGGGGCGTACTGCACGAACATGCTCAGGATGTGCTTGCCCGGCGGCGCCAGCGTGTCGTCCAGCGCCGTCGCCATCGTGCACTCGAGCATCGGGTCGCGGGCCGGGCGGCCGTACTTGGCGTCGTCGTAGGCGCGCTCGATGTAGTCCTGGTCGGGGCAGACGTGCATCGTGCCGTGGTGCTGCGGGCCGACGCCGCTCCCCGGCAGCGCCTTGAACTGCGGCGGCTCCGACAGCGCCACGTTGATCTTCACCGTCGCCGACGAGTAGTCGATGTTCTTGACCCGCGCCAGGAACTCGGCCGGCAGGTCGGAAGCGTCCATCAGCTTCACGAACGTCACGTTCGCGTCGGCGCAGCTGATGATGCGGGGCGCGCGGAACTCGGTGCCGTCCTTCAGCGCCACGCCGACCGCCTTGCCGCCCTTCACCAGAATCTTGCCCACCTCGCTGTTCTTGCGGATGGTCGCGCCCTTCGCCATCGCCGCCTGCGCGATGCTGTTGGAGATCGTGCCCATACCGCCGCGGACGTAGCCCCACACGCCGCGGACGCCGTTGCACTCGCCCATGACGTGGTGGAACAACACGTAGGCCGTGCCCGGGTGGCTCGGCGGGGCGAAGGCGCCGATGACCGCGTCGGTGGCGATGGTCGCCTTCAGCTGCTCCGACTCGAACCAGCGGTCGAGGATGGGCCGGGCGGCGCCGGTGAGGATTTCGACGGCGTCGGTGGCGGTGTCGCGGCCGAGCTTGCGGAAGCCGAGGCCGGTCTTGGCCATCTGCCACAGGTTGCCGAGGCGGTTGCTGAACGGGTCCGGCGCCGTCTGCTCCAACATCGGCTCGAGGAAGTCGGCGACCTTTTCCAGCATCGCCTCGTACTTCGGGTACGCCTCGGCGTCCTTGGCGCTGAACTTGGCGATCTCGCGCCGGGTGAGTTCCTTGTCCGGCCCCATCATCAGGTAGCGGCCGTCGGGGAACGGCGTGAACGACGACGGGCTGCGCGGCAGCATCTCGAAGCCGTACTTCTTGAGTTCGAGGTCGCGGATGATCTGGGGCCGCAGCAGGCTGTTGACGTAGGCCGCGGTGGAGACCTTGTAGCCGGGCCAGATTTCTTCGGTGATGCAGCAGCCGCCGAGGATGTCGCGGCGCTCGAGGACGAGCACCTTGTAGCCGGCGCGCGACAGGTACGCGGCGGTGGTGAGCCCGTTGTGCCCGGCGCCGATGATGATCGCGTCGTACTCGGTCGGCATGTCGGTTCCGTTCCGTGGGTGGGCGGTGGGGGCTATTCTACGGCGGCGAGCCGAGGGCCGTCAGGCCCCGGGTGATTCACGTCAGGTGAATC
>JBGAQM010000233.1:0-10273 GCA_044220735.1 Urbifossiella sp.
CGTATCGACCTGGGT
Organism: Urbifossiella sp.; assembly: GCA_044220735.1. Lineage (GTDB taxonomy): Bacteria > Planctomycetota > Planctomycetia > Gemmatales > Gemmataceae > Urbifossiella. The sequence continues at coordinate 16 of JBGAQM010000233.1, forward strand.
TGCCGCTTGCGACTTCGCGCCGCGGCGCCGGGTCAGTTCTGCCGCGCCACCGCCGTGCGCGTGTCGGGCAGGCCCGGCACCCACCCCAGCCGCTCGTGATCGACCTTGCCTTGCAGCTCCGTGTAGACGTGCTTCACGCTGTCCTTGTTCATCTGCGGGCCGGCCACGTCCACGCCGGTCCACTCCTTGTACCACGGGAAGTTCAGCCCGGCCGTGATGTCCTCCAGGCTCTTCTTCCCGTCGATGCCCGCCTGCACCGCCGCCCGCAACTCGGTGAAGTAACGCACCTCCGTCTTCAGCAAATCCTTCCGCGCCAGCTTACCGTGCCCGGGGCAGATGACGTCGATGTCGAGCTTGTGCATCGCCTCCAGGCAGCGAATCCAGCTCGCGCTGTTGGAGTGGCCCATGAAGTTGTAAGCCCCGTTCACGCACGCATCGCCGGTGCACAGAATCTTGTGCGTGGGCAGGTACGCCACCGCGTCGCCGATTGTGTGGCTGTGGCCGAAGTGAAGGAACTCGACGCGCTGGTTGCCGTCGTCCAGCACGTACTTGTCGTCGAACGGGATGTCCACCTGCTTGAGCGTCGTCTTCTGCAGGTCTTCGCGGGCGTCCTTCCCCTTGCTCGCGTCCTCCCACTGCTTCGGGCCGCTCACCTGCAGCAGCCGGGCGGCGTTCTTGTGCGCCACGATCTTGGCGCCCTCCTTCGCCCACACCACGTTGCCGTAGGCGTGGTCGCCGTGGTGGTGCGTGTCGAGCACGTAGCGGATCGGCTTGTCGGTCGTCTTCTTGATCGCCGCCACCACGTCGGCCGCCTCCTTCGGGAAGTTGGCGTCGATGACGACGACGTAGTCCTTGAACACGACCCACGTGTGGTTCGACCCGCCGAACGGGATTTTCGGGTCGGCGGCGCTGATGGACGACAGCCGGAAGAAGACGCCGGGGGCGATCTCCTTCACGTCGTTGAACTGCATGTCGGGGATGGGGAGCGGCCCCTGCGCGGCGGGAGCCTGGCGGTCGGCGGAGAAGTACAGCACCGCGGCGAGGATCGCCGGGACGAGGGCGAGCGGGAGGAAGCGCTTCATGCCGGGCTCCGGGGAAGGTTCCCCAGAGTACCCGGCATCAAGGGCGGGCGGCAAGCGCGAAGCCGCAACGCGGGTGGTTACGTTGCCGCTCACGACTTCGCGCTTCCCAACGCGAAGCCGCAAGCGTTCGCTCGGGTGGTTACGTTGCCGCTCACGGCTTCGCGCCGCGAGGAAGTCACGGCGCCGGGGGCAGGCCACGCCGCACCGCGGTGAGGTCCGCTTCGAGCTGGTCGATGACGCGCTTCCACTTCTGCGGGTCGGACGTGATCGCGGCCGCGAGCCGCCGCGCCTCGGCCGCTTCCGGCGACGCCGGGCTCGCGCTGCCGATCCGGTCGCACCGCTCGACGCACGCCAGATACCGCCCGGCGGCGAAGTCGGTGCGGGCGGCGGCGAGGAGGTCGGCGGCGGGGCTCGGCAGCGTCGCCGCGGCCGACTGCACCACCGGCGGCGCCGGTTGCAGTGCCACGGCCGGCTGCACCGGGGGCGGAACCGGTTGCAGTGCCACCGCCTGCTGCACCGCCGCCGGACGCGGGGCCGGCGCCTGGCGCAGGAACGCGGTCACCTCGGCGGCGTCGGCGAAGCCCTCGCGGCGGGCGATGACCTTGCCCTCGGGCGACAGGAGGATGAGCGTCGGGAACGCCTGAATGCCGGCGGCCTTCACCAGCCAGGCGTCCTTGTCGGCGTCCACCCGCACGGCCACGACGGCCGCGTTGACCGCGGCGACGACGGCGGGGGTGCGGAAGGTGGTGGCTTCCATCCGCTTGCACGGGCCGCACCACTCGGCGGCGAAGTCGAGGAGCAGCGGCTTGCCGGCGGCGGCGGCGTCCTTGCGGGCGGCGGCGTAGTCGGCCCGCCAGCGGACCTCCTGGGCCGACGCCGACCCGGCCCCAACGAACAGGGCCGCGACCGCGAGCGTGGTGCGGGTCAAAGTGCGCCTCCGTGCGCGAGTCCCCGCATCCTGCGGGGGCCGGGGTATACCCACACGCCCCCGCCGCCGCAACCCGAACGCCGCCCCCGTTGACGCCCCCGCGGCGGGCGGCGAGAATTGCCCCACCGCCCGCCCTCCCCGGGCCGCCCGGAGCCGCCCGCGTGGACCCCGTCATCGGCATCGACCTCGGCACCACCAACTCCGCCGTCGCCCACCTCGGCCCGGACGGCCCCGCCATCATCCCCAACGCCCTCGGCGGCCGCCTCACCCCGTCCGTCGTCGGCGTGGACGAGTCCGGCACCGTGCTCGTCGGCGCCGCCGCGAAGGAACTGCAAGTCCTGCGGCCCGACCGCTGCGCCGCCCTGTTCAAGCGGCACATGGGCACCGACCACACCCACACCGTCGGCGGCAAGACGTTCACCCCGGAGGAGCTGTCCGGCCTCGTGCTGCGCGCCCTGAAGGCCGACGCCGAGGCGCACTTCGGGTGCGCCGTCACCCGCGCGGTCGTCACCTGCCCGGCGTACTTCAACGACCGCCAGCGGAAGGCCACCCTCGCCGCCGGCCGCATCGCCGGGCTCACCGTCGAGCGCATCCTCAACGAGCCCACCGCCGCGGCCATCGCCTACGGGTTCCACGAGGCCCGCACCGACCGCACCCTCCTCATCTTCGACCTCGGCGGCGGCACGTTCGACGTGTCCGTGGTCGAGATCTTCGACGGCACGCTCGAAGTCCGCGCGTCGGCCGGCGAGACGTCGCTCGGCGGCGAGGACTTCACCCGCACGATGGCGGCGCGGGTGCTGGAAGGGCTCGGCCAATCGTTCGAGCGCGCCGAGGCGGTGACGCCGCTGCTGGTGTCGCGGCTCGTCCAGCAGTGCGAGCTCGCCAAGCGGAAGCTGTCGAGGGAGGAGAGCGCCGCCGTCCGCGTCCCGGACGCCGCCGGCGAGTACACGGCCGCCGCGAAGGAGGTGACCGTCACCCGCGAGCAGCTCGAGAAGTGGGTAAACCCGACGCTCGCCCGGTGCGAGCTGCCGATCCGCCGGGCGCTCGCCGACACGAAACTGACCCGCGACAAGATCGACGAGGTGATCCTGGTCGGCGGGGCGACGCGGATGCCGGTCGTGGTGAAGCTGGTGGCCGACTACTTCGGCAAGCCGCCGCAGGGTCGGCTGAACCCCGACGAGGTGGTCGCCCTCGGCGCCGCCGTGCAGGCGGGGCTCGTGGCGAGGGCCGGCGCTGTCGAGGACCTGGTCGTCACCGACGTGTCGCCGTTCACCCTCGGCGTGGAGGTGTCCAAGACGTTCGGGCACGACCTACAGAACGGCTTCTTCGACCCGGTGATCGACCGCAACACGACGATCCCGATCAGCCGGGTGAAGCGGTACTACACGGTGGCGCCGAACCAGCCGGCGATCGTGCTGCGGGTGTACCAGGGGGAGAGCCGCCGCGTCGGCGAGAACCTGCTGCTCGGCGAGTTCGACGTGAAGGGGTTCCCGCCCGGCCCCGCCGGGCAGGGCGTGGACATCCGCTTCACCTACGACCTGAACGGCGTGCTGGAGGTGCAGGCGACGGTGGTGGCGACGAAGCGGACGGTGACGCACGTGATCACGCGGCACGCGAAGGGGCTGACGGAGGAGCAGGTGCGGGCGGCGGTGCGGGCGATGGAGAAGCTGAAGACGCACCCGCGGGAGGAGGGGCAGAACCGGTTCCTGTTAGCGCGGGCGGAGCGGGTGTTCAAGGAACTCTCGACCGAGCCGCGGCGCATCCTGAGCGACTTGCTGGACGGGTTCGAGGCGGCGCTGGAGTCGCAGGAGCCGGCGGCGGTGGCGACCGCGCGGGAGATGCTGCGGCAGTTCCTGTCGGCGCACGACCCGGACGGCGACGACGCGGGGGACGCCGGGTGACCCCGCGCGCCGCGTTCCTTCGCGCGCTGCCGGGGCACGGGTTCGCGCCCCCGGAAGCGGCCGTGGCGGCACTCGGGGGCGAGCTCCCCGCGGGCGCCCTTGCCGAGCGCTTCGCAGCCGACGTGCGAGCGTTTGCGGCGGCGTTCTGGTCGCTGCCGCCCGCCGAACGGCGGGCACGCTGGGAGGCGCTGGCCGCCCGCGCCGCCGGCCCCGCCGCCGGATGGCTGCGCGAACTCCGCCGCGCGCTGGACGAGCGCTCGGCCGCGCCCGCCGACCCGGCAGCGGCGGAACTTGCGGCGCTGGCGTGCGAGCTGGTCGTGCTGCCGCCGCGGGCGCGGGCGGCGCGGCGGGTCGCGTGGCTGACCGAGCACGCCGCCGAACTCCCGCGACATCCTGCGGCGGCGGCGGCGAAGCTCGACAAGCGGCTGGCCGCGTGGCTGACGATGGGGGCCGCCCCCGAGCGTATCGACCGACAGACGTGGGTCGCGATCCGCGACCGATGGCGGGCGCGGAGGCGCTTCGTCCGTCTCTACCTCAACCCCACGATGACGCCGTTGAAGGCGCTCGGCGTTTTGGTGGTCCTGTCGGTCGTGATGGGTGCGTGGCTGGAGTACAACTATCAGGCCTCCTTGCGGCGACCGAGTACCCCGATGACGCGATCGACCGGGTGGCACTCCACCGGGCGTAGCCCGTGAGTGCGTGGGGGTGACCCACGGGAGGACGTTCCCATCGAAACCACCGACCCGCGGGTGCGCGCGGCCCGATTGCGCCGCCTCCCCGCTGAGGGGTTCGTGCCGCCGTACGCGGCCGCGCCCGACGCCGCGTTCGCGGCCGACGTGCGGGCGTTCGCGGCGGCGTTCTGGTCGCTGCCGCCGGCCGACCGGCGGGCGCGGTGGCGCGAGCTCGCCGGCCGCCCCGTCGGCCCTGCGGCAGCCCGGCTGGCGGACCTCGAACCCGGCCTCGGGGTGGCGCCGGCGGCGCAGCCCGACCCCCGCGCCGCCGAACTCGCCGACCTGGTGCGCGAGCTGTTCGTGCTGCCGCCGGCCGAGCGCGCCGCCCGCCGGGGGGCGTGGCTGGCCGTCGCCGCCCGGCGCGACCCGGCGTGGGCGGCGGCGTCGCGGGCGGTGCTGCGGACCGACCTGCCGCTGGCCCGGCTGGACGAACGGCTGTTCGACTGGTTCTCGACCGGCGACCGGCCGGCGGCCGTCGCGGCGGTCGCGGACGCGGACGCGTGGGTGCGGCGGCCGGGGCGGCCGGTACACCAGCCGGGGCGGCCGGTCCTCGACCCGGGGGCCGCGGTGGTGCCGGCCGCGAACGCCGGCGGGCTCGGCTGCCTGACCGGGCCGGGGGCGGTCATCTTCGCGCTGTTCGTGATCGTGCGGATCATCATCGCCGCGGCGGGGTCGTCGCGGTCGACGCCGCCGCCGACGTACACGCCGCCGCCCGCGTACACGCCGGCGCCCAGCGCGTGGGTGCCGCCGACCACCGGCGCGCAGCCCGCCGACCCGAACGCGCCGTTCACCGACGGCGAGGTGGCGCGGTTCCGGGAGTACGAGGACCGCAAGAAGGCCGGCCTGCTGCGGCCGAGCGACCGCGTCACGCAGCGGTACACCCGGTGGGTGGACCTGGGCCGCCCGGCGGCGGTCGGCCAGCCGTGACCGTCCTCGACCCGGCCGCCCGCGCGGCGCTGCTGGCGCGCCTGCCGGCCCTCGGCTTCGTGCCGCCGGAAGACGCGGCCCCGTGGGCCCGGCCCGCCCGGCCGGAACGAGCACAGCCGCGGCCGCGGGCGGACGTGGAACCGGTCACGGCGTGGGAACCCGGGGCCGATCCGGCGGCGGTCGCGGCGGGGGTCGCGGCGTTCCGCGCGGCGGTGGTCGAGAACGAGGCGGCGGCCCGACGCGAGCGGTTCGACCAGCAGGTCGGGTGGGTCGCCACCCGGCTGGCGGGCTGGTCGGTCGTCGTGGTGATCGGTCTGGCCACGGCGGTGGTCGTGTTCGCCACCGTGTGCGGGTGCCTCGGGGGGCTCGTGCGGTAAGCCGCCGCCGGGCCGGCCGCTCACCGTCCGCCCGGCGGCAGGTGTGCCGTCAGGTAGCGCGTCAGCAGCGCGTACAGGTGCCGCGACGTGTTCGCCCCCTCGTTGATCGAGTGTCCCCGCCCCGCGTACGGCATCAGCGTGAACGGCTTGTTCAACTCGATCAGCCGGTCGGCCAGCATCTCCGTCCCCTGGTAGTGGACGTTGTCGTCGCCGGTGCCGTGGACGAGCAGAAGGTTCCCCTTCAGCCCCGCGGCGTGGGTGATCGGCGAGCCGTGCTTGTAGTCGGCGGCGTTGTCCGCCGGCAGGCCCATGTAGCGCTCCTGGTAGATCGTGTCGTACAGCCGCATGTCCGGCACCGGCGCCACCGCCATGCCGGTGTGGTACAGGTCGGGGTGGCGGAACAGCTGGTTCAGCGTCATCGACCCGCCGCCGCTCCACCCCCACACGCCCACGCGGCCCGCGTCCAGGTACGGGTGCCGCTTCAACAGGTCGCGCGCCGCCGCGGCCTGGTCCGCCGACGCCAGCGTGCCGACCTTGCGGTACGCCGCCTTGCGGAAGTCGCGGCCGCGCGGGGCCGGCGTGCCGCGGTTGTCGACGCACGCCACCGCGTAGCCCTGCTGCGTCAGCAGCAGGTGCCACAGGTAGTTCCGCCCGCCCCAGCGGTCGGTCGCCGACTGCCCCGCCGGCTCGCCGTAGACGTGGAACACCACCGGATACTTCTTCGCCGGGTTGAATGCGGCCGGCCTCATCAGCCAGCCGTCGAGGTACACCCCGCCGCCGACGTCGGCGGCGAAGAACGCGGCCGGCGTGCGCGCCAGCTTCGCCACCGCGGCGCGGAGCTTGTCGTTCGCGGCGAGCACGCGGATCGTCTTGTGGTCGGGGAGCGAGACGAGTTCGGTGCGCGGCGGCAGGCCGAACGCCGAGTGCGTGTGGACGGCGACCTTCGCGCCGGGGGCGACGTCGTAGTCGTTCCAGCCGGGGAGGCCGGCGGGCGTGAGGCGCGTCGGCGTGCCGCCGGCCAGCGGCACGCGGTAGAGGTACTGCTGCGTCGCGTTCTCCGGCGACGCCAGGAAGTCCACCGTGCCCCCAGCGTCGTCCACGTTCACGACGCGGATCACGTCGAAGTTCCCGCCCGTGACGCGGCGGACCGAGGAGCCGTCGCGTGCCGCCACGTACAGGTGCCGCCACCCGTCGCGCTCGCTCAGCCAGGTGAACGCCGTGCCCTTCCCGACCCACTCGATCGGCTCGTCCGGCACGTCCACCCACGCGCCGTCGCGTTCCGTCAGCACGGTGCGCACTTGCTCCGTGCCAGAGTCGGCGAGTATCACGTCGAGCGCGTTCTGGAGCCGGTTGACGCGCTGCACCACCAGCGCGGCGGAGTTGCCGGCCCACTCCATGCGCGGGACGTAGTAGTCGGTGCGGGTGTCGCCGGGGACGTTCAGCCAGCGCGTGGCGCCGCCGGTCGCAACGACGACGCCGACGCGGCACAGCGCGTTCCGCTCGCCGGCCCGCGGGTAGGCGAAGGTCTTGAGCTTCGGGTAGGTGCCGTCGGTGCCGTCGGGGATGCTGAAGGTCTTCATGCCGCGGGTGTCGAGCTGCCAGTACGCGACCATGTTTCCGTCCGGGCTCCAGCGCCAGCCGTCGCGGCAGCCGAACTCCTCCTCGTACACCCAGTCGAAGGTGCCGTTGGTGACATGCTCCGAGCCGTCGGCCGTGAGCCGCACCGGGGCGCCGCCGCCGGCGGGCTCGACGTACAGGTCGTTGCCGCGGACGTAGCCGACGCGTTTGCCGTCGGGCGACGGCTTGGCGAACATCAGCGTCGCCGGCGCCGCGTCGCCGCCGAGCTTCGCGAGCGCGCCGGTGGAGCGGCGGTACGTCCAGTAGTCGCCGCGGGTGTTGCGGCGCCACACGCGGGCGGAGTTCGTGTAGATGACGACCAGGTCGAGACCGGGGGCGAACTCGTAGCCGTGGACGGCGAGCGGCTCAGTCTTCCCCGGCGGGATAAGTTTCGCGGCGGGGACGAGGACCTCTTCGGCGCCGGCTGCGTCCACGCGGACGATGTCGGCGGCGCCCTTGTGGCTCTTGGCGGGGCGGGTGGTGGTGTAGGCGCCGCCGTCGAGCCAGTGGACGGCGGGGGCGGGGTCGCCGCGGAAGTCGTCGAAGAGGCGGTCGAGGGTGAGCTTGTCGGGCTGCGCCGCGGCGGGGGCGGTAGCGAGGAGGACGACGAGCAGCGCGCGGCACATCGGCAGGCTCCGGGGGTGCGGAGTCCAGCGTGCCGCGTTCGGGGGTGCGCGACAAGTGGGATGACGCGGGTGGGGGCGGATTTGCGGGTCGGGCGGGCCGCAGAACCGGACCGTATGGGCCGGCTTCCGACCGGCCGTCCGGTGTGGGGCCGGTTTCCAACCGGCCGCGTTCGGGTCACGTTGCACCGCGCCCGGCCACCCATCCGATGATCGATCCGGTACAAGGTGTGCCGAGCTCGGCCGGTTGGAAACCGGCCCCACACCGGACGGCCGGTCGGAAGCGGCCCCACACCGGCGTCAGCCCTTCGGCCGCGGCGGCTGGAACACGCCGCGCTGGTCGTCGGCCAGGTCGCGCAGCTTGTCCTGCAACTTCCGCTGCGCCTCGTCGCGCTGCCGCGTCAGCAGCTCCGCGTCTTCCTCGGTCACGATCGTCTTGCGGCGCGCCTCGCGGGTGTAGCCGGCCGGCCGCGGCCGGCCGCCCTTCGCCTCCAGCCACGCCGAGTAGCGGTCGAACACCTCGACGTACAGCTCGATCGTGTCGCCCACCTCCAGCCGGCCCGGCGTGCCGTCGGCGCGGCGCTTCCGCAGGCCGTCGGTCTGGAAGTTGTACCGCCCGCCGGCCTCCAGCCCGCCCGGCTCCGTGGCCGGGTTCGCCGCCACCACCGGGTAGAACTCCACCTGCGCCCGGGACCGGGCCAGCGGGTTCAGCCCGGCGAACGACTTCTCGAACAGCCCCAACTCCGGCACCCACCGGCCCACCTTCTTCAGGTCGGCCGTCACGGGGTTCAGCTTCAGCCGGGTGAACACCATACCCCCCGGGTCCTGCCGCGGGTGCTGAACGTCGCGCACCGCCTCGGGCAGCGTCTGCGGGTCGAACCCCTTCGGCACCACCCGGTACGCCAGGTTCACCCTCCCCACGCCGAGCTCGGACCGCGCCGAGTAGATGATCTGCATCGGGCCGGTCTCGCCGTCGCCGTTGGCGGTCGGGCGGAAGGCGATCGGCATACTGTCCCACTCGTACAGCCGCGGGTCGCCCTGGCCGAGGAACTCGGTCGGGTCGGGGTGGCGGGTCGTCTCCTTGTGGAACACCACCGCCGGCGGCTCGTCCGGCAGCATCCGCACGCCGCGCCGCGCCGGCGCGGGGCTGACGAACCCGCGGCCGTCGGTCAGCTCGATGCGGTAGCCGATGAGCTTGTCCTGCACCGGGAACGTCCACCCGGCCGTCTGGCCGTCGGGGAACAGCTCGTCGGGCGCGCGGGGCGGGCCGTCCACCTCCTTGTTGCCGCTGCCGCGGAGGATCGGCGTCAGCACCGCCTTCACGACCGGCTTCGTGAACGTCGCCTCGACGCGGACGCCGGACAGCGGCAGCGCGCCGGTCACCTCGCCCTTCGGCTGGTAGCGCTCGAACGGCTGCTTCTCCTCCCGGCCGTTCACGGTCACGACGCGGTTGCCGAGGTACTCCGGCAGCAGTTGCCACGCCTCGACGTCCTTGACCTGCGGCGGCGGCTCGAACTCGACGCGGCCGGGGCTGCGGGTGCGGCCGTCGCGGAGGCGGGCGCGGAACGTGAACCCGACCGACGACGGCGGCAGCTTCACCGCGAACACCGCCGACCCGTCCGGGTTCGTGGTCTCGTGCGTGAGGCGGTACGTGTCCTCGGGGTTGTCGTCGGGGAGGACGAACGCCTTGCCGGTGTCGGCCTCGGCCCACGCGCCGGTGACGCGGTAGCGGATCACCACCTCGCCGCCGCTCGGCCACACCGCCTCTGTGGCGTTCTCCAGCTGGACCGAGCGCGGGATGTCGGCGCTGGCGAGCGCCTGCCGCCGGAGCAGGATGCCGGCGAGGTCGGGGCTGACGGCGGCGAACACGGCCCAGGCGAGGAGTGCGGGGGCGGCGGCGGCGGCGCCCCACAGCACCGGGCGGTAGTCGATGAGCTTCGTGAGGCGGTGGCGGGCGGCCATCTCGCCGGCCTCGCGGGTGACCTCGGCGATCAGCACCGCCGACATGCCGGCCGTCTTCGCCCCGGGGCGGTTCAACTGCAGCGCCGTGACGAGGCGGTGGTCGAACTCGG
>JBGAQM010000234.1:0-10236 GCA_044220735.1 Urbifossiella sp.
CCGCAGGCCGCCCCGGGTTCCACCCGGGGCTACACGCCGTCGCCCTCCGGGCTCAAGAATCCGGGGGCCGACGCCCCGGCTCGTCGGGGGAGTCGTCACGGCCCTGGTCGGCGCCCGCGAACGAAATCCGCGTAGGATTTCGGTACCGGCGTGCTTCCGGATCGTGCCCGCGCCCCGCGCCGGGCCTCGCCGACTCGGCCCGACCTACGAAAGCCAGCCCCCGTGCCCGACGACCTCGCGCTGCTCCACGACGACATTTATCTCCTCGCCGTCAACAAGCCGGCGCCGCTGCTCACCCAGGCGCCGCCGGCCGTGCCCAGCCTCGAAGCCCGCGTGAAAGCCTACCTCAAGGCCAAGCACAACAAGCCCGGCAACGTCTACCTCGGCATCCCCCACCGCCTCGACCGGCCCGTCTCCGGCGTCGTCGTGTTCGCCCGCAACACCAAATCGGCCCAGCGTATTCACAAGCAGTTCCAGGAACACACCACCCGCAAGGTGTACTGGGCGCTCGTCGAGGGCGACGTACAGCCGGACAGCGGCGTGTGGGAGGACTGGGTCCGCAAGATCGCCGACGAAGCGCGCACCGTGAAGGCCGCGGAGGGCGAGCCCGGCGCGAAGCTGGCGATGCTCGAATACCGCGTCCTGCGCCGGCTCGGCGGCCGCACGCTGGTCGAACTGGAGCCGCTGACGGGGCGGATGCACCAGCTCCGCGTGCAGTGCGCGTGGCGCGGCCACCCCGTCCTCGGCGACACCACCTACGGCTCCACCGTCGCCTTCGGGCCGCCGGCCGAGTTGCCCCGCGACAAGGTCATCGCCCTCCACGCCCGCCGGCTCACCATTTCGCACCCGTCCACGAAGCAACCGCTGACGCTGGAAGCGCCGCTGCCGGCGTACTGGGGCGAAGTCACGAATGACGAATGACGAATGACGGCCTCCCCCTTCCGCTCATCCCGCGCCGCCCTCCCCGCCGATACATCCTGAAGCCCATTGCGTCACGGAGGACACAGATGCGGACGTCGCGGATCACCGTGCGGGTGCTCGCCGCCCTGGCCCTGTGGGCCGGGTTCGGACTGGTCGCCGTCGCCCAGCCCCCGACCGTCGAGAAGGTGCTGGAGGTGAAGCCCCGCCAGCCGGGCGTGAACGTCACCACGCCCACGCCCGAGCAGGCGGCCCGCTACCGGGTCGATCCCATCCCCAACCCCAAGACGCCCGGCCAGAGCATGGGCTACGTCGTCCGCGACGGCGACGGCCGGCCCGTCCGCCAGCTCGTCAGCCACGACGGCAAGGGGTACAACGTCGTCGCCTTCTACCTCAACGGGCAGGAGGCGTACCGCGAGTTCTACCCGCCGAGCCCCGGCGAGCCGTACCAGTTCCGCTGGCTCGGGCCGAACGGCGGCAAGTGGGGCGCCGACCGCGACCGCGACGGCAAGATCGACGAGTGGGTCGTCATCTCGCCGGAGGAAGTGAGCCAGGAGCTGCTCGCCGCCGTCACCACCGGCGACGCCAAGCGGCTCGACGCGCTGCTGGCCACGGAGGAGAGCCTGAAGGGGATGGGCCTCCCGCCGCAGGAGCTCGCCCGCATCAAGGAGAAGACCGCCGGCGCCGCCAAGCGGCTGGCCGACGCCGCGGCGGCGCTGAAGCTCTCCCCCGAGGCGCGGTGGGTGCACCTGGAGCTCGGCGTGCCGCACACCACGCCGCAGGACGCCTTCGGCGGCAAGGACGACATGGTCGTCCACCGCAACGGCACCGTGCTGATCGAGGACAAGGGGAAGACGCACTTCCTGCAGACGGGCGAGATGATCCAGGCGGGCCGGTCGTGGAAGGTGGTCGAAGGCCCGTCCGCCGGCCCCGGCGTGGTGAGCGCCGACGGCGGCCCCGCGACCGCCGGCGCCGGCCCGGTCGTCACCGACGCCATCCGCGACCTGGTCACGCAGCTGGACGTGATCGACAAGGGCGCCCCGAACCCGCCGGCGCAGCCGGCGCTGGGCGAGTACTACGCCCGCCGCGCCGGCGTACTTGAGCAGATCGTCCAGAAGCTCGACCCGGCGCAGCAGGCCGAGTGGACGCGGCTGCTGGTGGACAGCCTGGCCGCGGCGACTGAGGGCGGCGCGGCCGAGAGCGCGGCGCACAAGCGGTTCCAGCAGTGGAACGGGCAGCTGACGAAGCTCGGGCCGCAGAACCCGCTGGCCGCGTACTCGTCGTTCCGCCTGCTGGTCGCCGAGAACGGCATGGCCCTGGCCGGCGCCAAGACCGGCCCCGAGTTGCAGAAGGTGCAGGACGCCTGGCGCCTCGGGCTGGAGAACTTCGTGAAGGCCCACCCGACCGCCGACGACGCCGGCGAGGCGGTGCTGCGGCTCGGCATGGCGAACGAGTTCCTCGGCAAGGACGGCGAGCCGAAGGCGAAGGAGTGGTACACCACGCTCACGACGACGTACAAGAGCCACCCGCACGCGGCGAAGGCGGCGGGCGCCGTGCGCCGGCTGGAGAGCGAGGGGAAGGCACTCGAGCTGACCGGTAACACGCTGCAGGGTCAGCCGTTCTCGGTCGCGTCGCTCGGCGGCAAAGCCGTGGCCGTGTACTACTGGGCGAGCTGGAGCACGACGCTGGCCGACGACGCCCGCAAGCTCCGCGACCTGGAGAAGACGTTCGGCCCGAAGGGGCTGGCGGTCGTGACCGTGTGCCTCGACGACGACGCGAAGGCGGCGGCGCAGGCGGTGCAGGCGGCACAGCTGCCGGGCGTGGTGCTGCACGCCCCGGGCGGCCTGGACCGCAGCCCGCTGGCGGCGGGGTACGGCATCATGGTGGTGCCGCACATCATGCTGTCGGGGAAGGACGGCAAGGTGACGAACCGCAACGCCCAGATCACGACGCTGGAGGACGAGCTGCGGCGCCTGCTGCCGTAATCACTCCGCCGCTTGCGGCTTCGCGCGGGGAAGCGCGAAGCCGCAAGCGTTCGCGCGGGTAGTTCCGTTGCCGCTTGCGGCTTCGCGCATCCCCGCGCGAAGCCCCACGCGGCGTCACGTCTTGAGCGTCGCGTGCCAGTCGGCCTCGAATGCCGGCAGCGCCTGCCCCACCAGCTCCTCGAACGCCCGCCGCGGGTCGCCGCCCGTGTTCACCGCCACCAGATAGGCGCGGAATCGCTCCGACCCCACGGCCCGGCGATCGAAGGTCAGGTGGTGCGCCAGCGCCCAGCACGTCAGGTACGCGCGGTCCGCTTCCGCCTTGCCGTCTGCGTGGTGCGCCAGGAACGTCCCCGGCCCCGCGGCCAGCAGCTCCGTCAGCGGCATCAGGCCGGCCCCCTTCGCCGCCGCCTTCGCCAGCTTCAACCGGTCCGGGTCCGGGGCGTCGGCGCGCACCTCGCCGGCCTCCACGACCGCGCGCTCGAACACCTGCGCCAGCCCCTCGTTCAGCCAGCGCGGCAGCTCGCCGGTGCCCTCGCCGGCCTTGACGCGGTCGGCCGGCAGCGGCGGGTACGCGAACGCCGCGGCGTAGGCGTGGAACGACTCGTGGTACAGCACCGCGAACAGCCGCTTCGTGTGGGCGTCGAGCTTCTCCATGTTGGCGCGGTCGGCGGCGAACACGCGCCGCCGCTCGGCGCTGACGGCCGCAAGGTAGCGGTCCAGTTCCGGCCGGCGGTACAGCTTCCGCACGCCCTCCTCGTACCGGCCCAGCGCCGCGAGCTGCTGCGCGTGGTGGAGCTTCGCCGACGCCAGCTCGTCGCCGAGGCGGCCGAGGTCGGTGCCGCACAGGATGCGGTTCCCGGCCGGGTCGAACACCGCCGGGTTGATCAGGTCGGCCCGGCCGAGCGGGGCGAGCAGCTGCCGGTACTCGTCGGGCGTCGGCGCGAGGTAGACGGTGGTCGGCCGCGCCGTCGGCACCGCCGGCGGGAGGAAGCGCGTGAACGCGGTGTAGAGGTGTTCGAGCCGCACCGCGGCGCGGCGGGTCACTTCTTCCGGCGCGTCGGAGACGAGGGTGAAGAACTCGCTGTCGTAGCGGCGGGCGGCGTTGGGCTTGCCGAGCCAGTCGGCGGGGGCGAACTCGACGGCCTCCATCCGCTTCCGCTCGCCGGAGCCGTCGGGGTCGAGCTCGGCGATGCGCTCGCGGAGGAACTCGCGGTCCTTCTCCGGGAGCCGCTTGACGGCGGCGATTTCGCCGCGGGTGAACCGCGTGGTGAGGGTGAACGTGGGCTTGCCCGGCGGCCGGCGGACGCCCTGGAAGGTGACGTCGGCGGGCGTCTCGGCGAGGATGAGGCCCTGGAAGACGGCGCCGTTCTTGAGGGTGAGTTCGTCGAACGGCCAGGGGGCGAGGCCCGGCGGCGCCGGCGGCTGGGCGACGGCGAGGAGGACGGCGGCGGCGTACATCGGGGGCCCGAATGGGAGGGCGCGGCGTCTTGGCGGCGCGGCGCGGAGACGCCAGCGGCAACGGAACCACCCGAGCGAACGCTTGCGGCTTCGCGTTGGGATGCGCGAAGCCGCAAGCGGCAACCGAACTCGACGCGAGCGCGGGCTCACGCCGGCCGCTCAGGCCGGTTCTTCCGCCATCTTCTTCGCCACGCCCGCGCGCAGCCGCTCCTCCAGCCCCGGCGGCATGGTCCGCGGCAGCCGGCGCGACAGCTTCACGGTGATCGTGAAGCTTTCGAGGAAGAACCCGCAGTGGGCGCAGTCGGTCTTGTGGAACTCGAACCGCGCGCGGACGTCGGCCACCAGTTCGTTGCCGTGGTGGTCGGTGAGGAGGGCGCGGAACTCGGTGCAGGTCATCACGGCGCCATCCCCCCTTCGAAGTGCGGGGCCAGCGCGTCGCGCATCCGCAGCCGGGCGCGGTGCAGCCGGCTCTTCACCGCCGGCACGCTCAGCCCCAGCATGTCGGCGATCTCCTGGTTCGGCAGCCCCTCCACGTCGGCCAGCACGTACACGTCGCGGAACGGCGACGGCAGGTGGCCGATGGCGTCCTCGATCACCGCCGTCTGCTCGGCCGCCAGCACCGGCTCGTCCGGGCCGACGGTCCACCGCGACACCGGGCCGTCGCTCACTTCGAGGGTGTCGGTGTCGGCGTCGTGCGTCTCGCGCTTCTGGCGGTTGGCGCGCTTCTGCCGGTACGCCAGCGCCGCGTTCACCGTCACCCGGTGGAGCCACGTCGAGAGCTGCGCGTCGCCGCGGAACGTGTCGAGCTTGCGGATCACCTGCACGAGCACGTCCTGGGTCACGTCCTCGGCGTCGGCGTCGTTCCCGAGCATCCGCCGGGCGATGTGATAGATGCGCGGCGCGTAGTCGCGGAACACCGTCTCCGGGGTGACGGGCGGATCGGCCCCGAGCCCGTCGGGCTCCTGCGTCGGCGGTGGGAGGGCGTGCGTCATGTCGGCTCGCGGGAAACCCTGTTGATACGATAACCCGGCGAAATGGGGGCGCAAACCCCCACCCGGTATGCCAGAGCGAACCTCATGCCGTTCACCGCCGCGCTGTTCGACTTCGACGGCACCCTCGCCGACAGCTTCGCCGCGATCACCAGCAGCACGAACTTCACCCGCAACCACTTCGGGCTGCCGCCGCTGGCGGAATCCGAGGTCCGCGAGTACGTCGGGTACGGCCTGCCGAACCTGATGCAGGAACTGGTGCCGACTGCCAATCCGGCAGCGGCCGTGGCCGTGTACCGCGAGCACCACAAGGGGGTGGCCCTGGCCGGCACGAAGCTCGTCCCGGGCGTCGCCGAGACGATCCCCGAGCTGGCGCGGCGCGGGCTGCGGCTGGCGGTGTGCAGCAACAAGAGCGTGTCGTTCACGCGCGAGCTGGTGGCGGCGCTGGGGCTGGCCGAATACTTCGCCGCGGTGCTCGGCCCCGAGGACGTGGGCGGCCGGGCGAAGCCCGACCCGGCGATGCTGCACGAGGGCATGACCCGCACCGGCGGCACGGCCGGCACGACCGTGTACGTCGGCGACATGGCGATCGACGTGCGTGTGGCGCGGGCGGCGGGGGTGCCGGTGTGGCTAGTGCCGGGCGGCGCGAGCGGGAAGGAGTCGCCCGCGGCCGCGGGGCCGCACCGGGTGCTGACCGGCTTCGCGGAGCTGCTGGACCTGCTGCCGGGCGGGTGACGGGCACGCGGCGCGAAGCCGCCAGCGCCAACTCAGGTCGATACGTTGCCGCTTGCGGCTTCGCGTTTCCCGACGCGAAGCCGCAAGCGTTCGCTCGGGTGGTTCCGTTGCCGCTTGCGCCTCCGCGCCGCGGCGTCGTTCTCACTCCTCGAAATCGACGCGCCCCTCGCGTCGCTTGCCCATCAGGTTCACCTGCCAGTACCGGCCGCTCGCCGCGTCGAGGCACGTCAGCCAGCCGCCGCCGTGGGCGTAGGTGTCGATGCACACCGCGCCGGGCACCACCTTCGGCACGCCGCCCTTCTGCGACGTGTGGCCGCACACGATCGTCTTCCCCGACGCGTGCCGCATGTCGCCGCGCAGGAACTCCCAGTACAGCCACATGTCGTCCTGCTCGTCGAGCGGGTCGCCGGGCGAGAGGCCGGCGTGGACGAAGACGTGGGTGTCGGTCTCGAAGTACGGGGCGAGCTGGTATTCGAGGAAGTCCCAGTGTTCCTGCGGCACGTCGGCGAGGGTGCCGGAGCGGCCGGGGGCGGCGCCGTAGGAGCCGAGCGTTTGCAGGCCGCCCACGCCGCGCCAGTCGGCGCTGGCGCCCGGGTCGCCGGTGCGGGCCTCCAGCATCATTAGCTCGTGGTTGCCGCGCAGGCACACGAGTCGCCTGCCGTCGCGCTTCATGCGGACGAGCCGGTCGAGGACGCCGCGGCTGTCGGGGCCGCGGTCCACGTAGTCGCCGAGGGTGACGACCGTGTCGTCCGGCGTGGGGGCGACCCACGCGAGGAGGTCGTCGAGCATCAGCGAGCAGCCGTGCAGGTCGCCGATCGCCAGGACGCGCATGAGTCGTGCTCCACTATCCGCCCGGGTTGCCGCCGTGCGGCCGTTGCAGTCACACGTTACGCCGCAAGCGGCGAAGCCCCGAGCCGGGCGTTCATCGTATCCGCCGCGGCGCTTCCCCGCCGCGCCGGCCGCGGGTAAACTGACCCGATGCTCACTCCCTCCCCCCGGCTTCTGCCGGCCCTCGCCCTCGCCGTCGTCGCCCGCGCCGCGAGCGCGCAGCCGCCCGACCACGCCGCGAAGATGGCGAAGGGCACCGAGCTGTTCAAGTCGTCGGTCCGCGAGGTGCTGGCGAAGAAGTGCCAGAGCTGCCACGCCGGCACGCGCGTCGAGGGCGAGTTCGACATGGGCACCCGCGAGGCGCTGCTGAAGGGCGGCACCGGCGGCCCCGCCGTCGTCCCCGGCGACCACAAGAAGAGCCTCCTGTACCAGCTCGTCGCCCACCAGCGCGAGCCGCACATGCCGCACGAGCGGGCCAAGCTCCCCGCCGCCGACATCGCCCGCATCGCCGAGTGGATCGACCTCGGCGCCCCCTACGACCGCCCGCTGCTGGGCCAGGACGTCGCCTCCGCCTGGACGCGCAAGGTCGTCGCACCCGAGGCCCGGCAGCACTGGGCGTTCCAGCCCCTGAAGCGGCCCGCGGCGCCGGCCACGATCGACGGCTTCGTACAGGCGAAGCTGAAGGAGAAGGGGCTCGACTACAACGCGCCCGCCGAGCCGCGCATCCTGCTGCGGCGCGTCCACCTCGACCTCGTCGGCCTGCCGCCGACGCCCCAGCAGGTGGACGCCTTCGAGAAGGACCACTCGCCCGCCGCGTTCGAGAAGGTCGTCGATGAATTGCTGGCGTCGCCGGCCTACGGCGAGCGCCAGGCGCGGCACTGGCTCGACCTCGTGCGGTTCGCCGAGAGCCACGGGTTCGAGCACGACTACGACCGGCCGACGGCGTACCACTACCGCGACTTCGTCATCAAGGCGCTGAACGCCGACCTGCCGTTCGACACGTTCGCCCGCTGGCAGATCGCCGGCGACGAACTCGCGCCGGCCGACCCGCTCGCCGTCATGGCGACCGGCTACCTCGCGGCCGGCGTCCACAGCACGCAGATCACGCTGAACGAGGTGGCGAAGCACCGCTACGACGAGCTCGACGACATCGTCGCCAACGTCGGCACCACGTTCCTCGGGCTCACGGTCGGGTGCGCCCGCTGCCACGACCACAAGTACGACCCGGTGCCGGCGCGCGACTACTACCGCATGGTGAGCGCGTTCACGACCGCGGTGCGGACCGAGATGGAGTTCGACCTCGACCCCGACAAGTACCGCCGCGACAAGGCCGCGTTCGACGCCGCCCACGCCCCGCTCGACGCGGCCGTCAAGAAGTACGAGGCCGAGGAGCTGCCCACCAAGCTCGTCGTGTGGGAGAAGCAGCGTGGTGACACCCCGCCGGCACTCCCGTGGGTGCTGCCCGAGGTCGCCGCGGTCACGTCGTCCGGCGGCGCGACGCTGACGAAGCAGGCCGACGGCAGCGTTCTGGTCAGTGGCAAGAACCCGACGACGGAGAACCTCCGCTATACCCTCGTCACCAGCGAGGCGGACCTGAAGGCGCTCCGTGTCGAGGCGCTGACGCACCCGGGCCTCGTGCGCAACGGGCCGGGGCGGGCCACGAACGGCAACTTCGCGCTGTCCAACGTGCAGGTGACGGCCGCGCCCAAGGACAAGCCCGCCGAGGCGCAGAAGGTGAAGCTGACGGCCGCCCGCGCCACCTTCGAGCAGAAGGGGCTCGGCGTCGCCGGCGCCATCGACGACAACGCCAGCACCGCGTGGGCGATCGACCCGCAGTTCGGCAAGGACCACGCCGCCGCGTTCGCGTTCGAGCGGCCGGTCGGCTTCCCGGGCGGCACGGTCTTCACCGTCACGCTCGGGTTCCACAACAACACCGGGCACGGCATGGGCCGCCCGCGCCTGGCGCTCGGCACCGGCGCCGATGCCAGCCTGACGGCGCCCGCCGCGACGGAGGTGGTCCGCGCCGCGCTCGCCGCGAAGGAGCGCACCCCGGCGCAGCAGGCGGCGCTGCTGGCGTGGTTCGCCCCGAAGGACGCCGGCTGGCGTGAGCGGAGCAAGGCCGCCGCCGACCACCTGGCGAAGGCGCCGAAGCCGACACTCACGAAGGCCCTGGTGACGACCGAAGGGCTGCCGCCGATCCGCTTGCATTCCCAGGGGGAAGACTTCCTGAAGGAGACGCACTTCGTCCGCCGCGGCGACCCGGCGCAGAAGGACGGCGTCGCCGACGTGTCGTTCCTGCAGGTGCTGATGCCCGCGGCCGACGGCGAGAAGAAGTGGCTGACGCCGCCGCCGGCCGGGAGCCGTACGCGGCACACGCGCGCCGCCTTCGCCCGCTGGCTCACCGACACCGACGGCGCCGGAACGCTGGTGGCCCGCGTGATCGTGAACCGCCTGTGGGCGCACCACCTCGGCCGCGGCATCGTGCCCACGGTGTCCGATTTCGGCGTCCGCGGCGAGCCGCCGTCGCACCCGGAGTTGCTGGAGTTCCTGGCGTCCGAGCTGATCCGCGGCGGCTGGAAGCTGAAGCCCGTGCACCGGCAGATCGTGCTGAGCCGTGCCTACCGGCAGAGCTCGGCCCGCGACGCGGCGAAGGACAAGGCCGACCCCGACAACCGCCTGTTCGGCCGGCAGCCGATTCGGCGGTTGGACGCGGAGGTGATCCGGGATAGTATCCTGAGCGTCGGCGGCATCCTCGACTCGACGCCGTTCGGCCCCGGCAGCCTGAGCGACGGGATGACGCGGCGCAGCATTTACTTCACCATGAAGCGCAGTCGGCTGATCCCGGCGCTGACGGTGTTCGACGCCCCCGACGGCACGGCCGGGGTGGGCGAGCGTCCGAGCACGACGGTCGCCCCGCAGGCGCTGCACCTGATGAACAACCCGCAGGTGCGGGCGGCGGCGAAGGGGCTGGCGAGGCGCGCCTTGTCGGCGGGCGACGACGCGGCGGTAGTGCGGCGGGCCTACCGGCTGGCGCTGGGCCGCGCCCCGAGCGCGGGCGAGGTGGCCGACGCGGCGGCGTTCCTGCGCGGCACGACCGGCCCGGCCCGCGAGGCGGCCGCGGCCGACTTCTGTCAGGTGCTGTTCTGCCTGAACGAGTTCCTGTACGCGGAGTAGCGCCGGCGTGGGGCCGGTTTCCAACCGGCCTGGCTCGGGGCTTCGTAGGTCGGGTCGAGTCTTCGAGACCCGACGCGGGATGGCGAGTGCTTCATTCGCGATCCCCACCGCGCCGACGGAGCAGGGTTTTCTCCGAATGGGGCTCGCGC
>JBGAQM010000235.1:0-10258 GCA_044220735.1 Urbifossiella sp.
CCGGCTGGAAGCCGGCCCCACATTCGGCCGACCGCGCCCCCGCCGCCGAGCCAGCGTTAGTTGAAGTCCGACGACAGCGGCTGGCCGTCGCTGGCGCTGCCGAGCTGGTAGTAGGTCTGCTGGCTGATGCTGTCGCGGACGAACCGCACGGTGCCGTCGCCCAGCGCCACGTTCACCCCGCCCGTGTGGGCGCTGCGGGCCGTCGCCGAGGTGTTCGCGGCGCTGCTCGTGTTGCAGCCGAGGTTCTGGGCCGTCGGGCTCGGGCTCGGGCAGGTGACGATGACGTCGGACGCCGTCTTGTCGTTCGGCACCGACGTCGTGGTCAGGGCGTAGCCGCCGATGCTGCCGGAGCCGACGTGCCCCATCGCCCACACCCCGCGGGAGTCGGCGCTGTTGAACCCGGCCTGCACCTCGCTCATCAGGATCGTGTTCGAGCTGCCGTCCTGAATCCCCTGGATGGTCATGCACCGGTGCGGGTTGCGGGTGGTGACCCAGAACGGCCCGCGGCCGGACAGCGCCGTGCTCACCCCGTTGATGGTGAAGGCGAGGGACGTCTGTCCGCCGTCGTTCGCGGCCACGCCGGTCGGCCCCGTGTTCGCCACGTAGTTGCCCCGCACCCACCCGGCCAGGCCGGCGCCGCCGTCGTAGGCCGTCGTGGTCCGCGGGTCGGACGGGCACTGGGCGTAGTTGAACGTCGCCGTCCGCAGGGCGCGCCAGTTGTAGTCGGCCGGGGCGACGGTGGTGGCCGACACCCACAGCATGATGCTGGCGGACTGCTGGTTGTACAGCGCCCCCTGCTCGATCTGCGGGAGGATCTGGATCATCCAGTTCGGCCCCCACCCGGTCGAGGCGGTGGGCAGGTTCGTGGCCGCGCTGCCGAGGGTAGCGCCCGGGGCGATCATCGCCGACGGCAGGCCGGCGTTGGTGTCCGAGAAGGCGTGGGCGGCGAGCGCCCACTGCTTCAGGTTGTTCTGGCACTTGGCGCGGGCGGCGGCCTCGCGCACCTTCTGCACGGCCGGGAGCAGCAGGCCGATGAGGATGGCGATGATCGCAATCACCACCAGCAACTCGATCAGGGTGAACCCGCGGCGGGCTCGGGCGGACGCGGTCGGTTTCATGCGAAACTCCGTGCGGGGCCGGGTGGCCAAATCGGGATGGGAAAACGACGACGGACGGCCGGTCGCTCGGCCGCGTCGGGCACACGGAGAGGGCGTGGAGGAACCCGGCGATGCCCGGGGGGCACCGGCGGACTGCTAGAGAGGAACGAGGGAGGAGAGAGAGCGAGGGGAGAAACCGCGCCGCAAAGCCTCGACAAGAAGTAGTGTGCGCCGCCGTGTGAGGATTTCAAGTGGGCGGGCCGGATTCGCGCGGGGTTTCCCGGAACGCGACGGGAGCCGTGGGGTTGCCACGGCTCCCGGGTGAACGACGTCGGGACGCCGCGGTTACGCCGGCACCGACTTCCGCAGCAGGCGCGACCGGCCGAGCAGGGCCACGACGCCCATGCCGCCCAGCAGCAGGCCCGCCGGGGCCGGCACCGGCGTGGGGCCGACCGGCCGCATCGTGATCTGGTCCTGCACTTCCATCGTCTGTTTGCCGCCCACCGACGACGCCGGCGCGACCAGCGCGACGAGCTCCTGGCCGGCGAACCGCTTCGTGAAGTACGTGGCGTCGCCGGCCGCGGTCAGGCTGTTGAGCATCTTCTGGGCGTTCACCGCCGCGGTGTAGGTGGTGCTGTCCAGGATGAAGTTGCCGCTGCCGAGGTTGTTCGCCTTGCCGTCGTAGATCAGCTCCCAGAGGGCGATCTGGAACGAGACCGAGGCGTCGGCGGCGCCGCTGGTCTTGAACGACGAGCTGTTCCAGGCGGTGTCGTAGTACTTGCCGTAGAGCTCGGCGATCAGGTTGGCGTTGGCCGCGGCCGGGGACGGCGCCGACTTCAGGCTGAACACGCCGAACTCGACCGTGGTGCCGGGGGCCGGCAGCGTCTGCACGGGCGGGCCGGCGTTCAGTTCGAGGCAGAACGTGGCCGTCGGCGGCGGGAAGCTGCTGTTCGGCGGGAGCTGGTTCTGCGTCCAGTAGAACGGCCCGGCCTCGGCGTCGAGGCGGTTGTTCCCGATGCCGGGGTTCCCCGACGTGCCGTTGTAGGTGAGGAAAACGAACTCGGCCGACGCCCGGGGCGCGGCGAGCGCGACGAGCGCGACGGCGGCCGCGAACGGGCGGAGCAGACGGGGGCTCATGGGGCGTCTCTCGCTGCTGAAGGACGACGCGCAGGCGGGGGGGCGACGGCGCGTCCAGAACAATGCACCCAACAGTACGATTTGTACCAACCGGCCCAGACGGTGTAAATGCGACAAACCCGAAACCCTAGCATAAAATGCGCGGGTGTGGCCGGATTTTCCGGCGCAGGAGTTGGACAGTAAGCGATTTGTTAAGCTGGGGTAGCGCCGCACCCGTCCGCAGAGGCCAGACAATGCTTACAACCCTCACGATCGCGCTGGTTCTGGGCCAACCTGATCCACTGCCGGAGGTCGCGCCGCCCCCGCGGCGGGTGCCGCCGCTGGTGGATTTCGCGCCCGTCCCGAACGGCTACCGGGTGGAGCTCAGCCGCCGCGGCGTGGAGCGATTCCGCGACCTGTTGGAGAGCACCGACGAGAAGCAGGCCGCGGCGTCGCTGCGGGAGCTGGCGAAGAAGAAGCGCGCCGGCGAGACGCCGGACGAGGCCGCGGCGGGTAAGCTGGAGCTGTTGGCGTTCGTGGCCGGGTCGCAGATTCCGGCGCTGCGGACCGAGCTGCGCGACAAGGCCGGCCCCGGCGGCGCCGTCATCACGGTGACGGGGTTGCAGAAGGCCGAGCTGCCGATCCCGGCGGACCGCCCGCGGCTGAAGCGGGTGGCGGGGCTGGCGCAGGGCATCCTGCCGCTCCTCCCGGCCGACACACGCGACGTGCTGTTGGGCCTGTCGGCGATGTCCCGCACGACGCCGCTGTCGTGGCGGGTCGAACCCCGGGAGTAGAGGCCAGAGGCCAGAGGACAGAGGACTGAGGACAGAGGACAGACGGAGCCGGCCTATCTGTCCGCCGTCCTCTGCGCTCTTCCGAGCCCGAAGGGGGTTCCGTGTCGCCTTCCCAAGTGACCCGGCAGATGCTGCGGGACTACCTGCACGACGCGCTGCCCGAGGCCGAACTGGCCGCCGTGGAGCGGTGCGTGCGGGCGTCGGCGGAGTTGCGCCGGGTACTCGACGAGGTCCGCGAGGGCGAGGACCGCGGCGAGCACACCGTCGGCGCGATCTGGCGCCGCGACCGCGTCAGCTGCCCCGGCCGCGACCAGCTCGGCGGCTACCTCCTCGGCGCCGGCGACCCGGACCTGCTGGACTACGTCACGTTTCACCTCACCGTGGTCGGCTGCCCGTACTGCCAGGCCAACCTCGACGACCTGAAGAAGCTCGGCGGGCAGTAGCAGTTCAGTGTTCAGTGTTCAGTGTTCAGTGTTCAGCGTTCAGTGCTCCGAGCCGCAACACTGAACACTGAACACTGAACACTTTTTTCTGTCAGCTTTCCCCGCGCCGCGGCGGGTATGGTGATAACCCCGTCTCCCAGGGTTCCGCCGTGCCCCCGATCGACCCGCCGCCGGACGCGGCCGACCTCACCGTCGCCGACCTCGCCGAACTCGGCGCGCTGTTCGAGGCGCACGGGCCGCGGCTCGTCGCCATCGCCCGCCGCCGGCTCGACGACCGCCTCGCCGCCGCCGTCGACCCCGACGACGTCGTGAGCGAGGCGTTCCAGGACGCCTGGCGGAAGTGGCCGGCGTACCGCGGCGCGCGGCGCGTCGGCGAGTTCGTCTGGCTGTACGGCCTCGTCACCGACCGCGTCGTCGCCGCCTGGCGCGCCGCCAACCGCGACAAGCGCGACGTGAACCGCAAGGTGCCGTGGCCGGAGCGGCCGTCGATCGACCTGGGGTTGCGGCTGAAGGCCGCCGGCCCGGGGCCGGGGACGGAGGCGGCGGCGAAGGAGGCGGCCGAGCTGATGCGGCAGGCCATCGCCGCGCTCAAGGAGGCCGACCGCGAGGTGATCCTGCTCCGCGCCTACGACGACCTCAACTTCCGCGAGATCGGCGAGCTCCAGGGCGTTCCCGAGAACACGGCCACGGTGCGCTACGTCCGCGCCCTGCGGCGGCTGAAGGACGCCTGGCACGCCTGCGGCGGCGGGAGCGTGCCGTGACCCACACCCGACGCGCGACGCGGCGCCCGCCCGCCGCCGTCCGAGACTCTCCCATGCACACGCCCGAACCGACCGAGGAGTGGCTCCACCGGCTGGTCGAGGAGCTGAACGGCACGCCGCCCGGCGGGTGGGTCGCGGCCGCCCGCCGGCACGCCGACGCCGCCCCCGCCGCCCGCACCGACGTGGTCGAGACGACCGCCCTGCTGGCCGCCGAGAAGGCCGCCGCGGCCGGCGGCCGGTGCTCCTCGTCCGCGTCCGCGGCACCGGGACGCAGGACGTGCCGCCGGTGGTGACCGTGCTCGACGCCGACATGAACCCCGTGTTCGCGCGGGTCGTGGAGCGCAACGGCAGCGCGCTGACGGTCGAGGTGGACGGCGTGCTCCGCGGCCGCGACTACTTCGTCCGCGTCCAGGGGAACGGGACCGACGCGACGAACGGCGCCTACCGCCTGCGGGCGGCCTTCACCGCCCCCCGTACCAACGGCCTGGACGCCCTCCTCGGCGGCGGGCTCGGCGGGTCGGCGACGACCGCCACCGGCCGGCTGTCGCTCGCGTCCGGCACGCTGTTTCAGTTCAACCTGGCCGCCGCCGGCGCGGCCGGCGCGACGGTGAAGCTGACGGTGACGGACGCGCGGGGGAAGGTCGTCGCGGCCTTCACCCAGGCGGCGGGCGCCGGGCCGGGCCTGGTGTGGGCCTACCTCCCCGCCGGCGACTACACGGTGACCGTCAGCCTGACGCTGCCGAAGGGGGCGCCCGCCGGCCTGGGGGTGAACTACCTGCTCACGGGCGGCGTCGGGAGCGACCCCCTCGGCACGCTCGTGACCACCACCGCCACCCGCCCCTCGGCGGCCACGACGACGACCACGACGACGACCACGCCGCCGACCACGACGACCACGACGACGACCACGATGACCTCACCGGCCCCGCCGACCTACACGTTCACGCCGACCGTCTGGCCCGTTCTCATGTACCCCTACTCGTTCTGATCGGGTTGCGAGAAGTCGTGCTCACCCGGCGGGCGGCGCTCGCCGGGGAGACTCGGGCCGCCGGTCACGACCCGTCCCGGAGGCTCTTCCGGGGCGGGGGCGTGACGATCACGCTCGGGGTCTCCGCGGCCGGTCGTGCGTCCGGCTCGCCCGCTCGTCCCCGTTCCGTCCCCCCGCCGCCCGCCGGCGGCGTGGCCCGTACCACCTTCTCCGTCTCGCTGACGGCGGCGAAGAAGCGGGCGTCGGCGAGCCAGCGGAAGACCACCACACGAGGCACGCCCGCCGACCGGGCCGCGGCCGAGATCGTCGGCCGCTGCCGGTAGGCTTTCAGGAACCGCAGCTGCTGCTTGCTCCAGACCGGCTCGGGGGCCGACGTACTCTCGCCCGGGCGACCGGGGGCGGTCCCGGTGCCCGCGACGCGGCTGGTGTTGTGGGACACGGCTCGCCCCTTCGGGGACAGTGAACGGTGCGGGTGGAACCTCGGCCGATCGGCCGGCAGGGCGGTGGGATTTCGTCTCCACCATGAAAAAGCCCGCCGGCGCGTCGAATCCGCCACCACGATTGGGAAAAACTTGACGTGCGAGTGGGCGGGCTCGCGTGCGGGCAAGCCCCGCGGGTGAACCCCGCCGAACCGATGCTAGTACTCTCCGATGACGACGACGGTCGCCGCCGGGACCGCCCGGACGAGGCGGTCGAGCAGGCTCGGGCCGAGCCACGCCCGCCACCGGGGGCGGGCGCTGCGGCCGACGACGACGTGGGTGATGCCGTACTCGCGGGCGAACGCCGCCACCGCCGCCGCCACGTCCGCGCCGCGGAACTGCATCGGGATGCCGTTCGCCAGCCGGGCCTGCTCCAGGGTGTCGGCCACGCGCCGCTGCGTCGCGGCGTCCACCCGCTCCGCGGCCTCCCGCGGCGTTTGGACGTAGACCGCGTACCACGGCGCCCCGAGCCGGTCGGCCAGCCGGGCGCCCGCCCGCAGTAGACGGGGCGCGTTCGGGCTGCGGCTCGACACGCACACCATGACGCGCTCCGAGCCGCCCGGCTCGCCGCCGGCCTGCCGCTCCTGCCGGCGGCGGTCGAGCAGGTGCGCCAGGTGCTCCAGCGCCAGTTCGCGCAACTGCTCCAGGTTCGCGCTCGTGAAGTAGCCGGCCAGCGCCCGCTCGGCGCGGTCCGGCGGGTACACCAGTCCGGCCCGCAGCCGCTCCTGCAAGTCCTCGGCCGACAGGTCCACGTTCACCACCTGGTCGGCCGCCTGGAGGACGGCGTCCGGCACCCGCTCCTTCTGCCGCGTGCCGGTGAACCGCTCTACCGCGTCGTGCAGGCTCTCCAGGTGCTGCACGTTCAGCGTGCTCAGCACGTTCACCCCGGCCCGCAGCAGCTCCTCCACGTCCTCGTACCGCTTGGCGTGCGCCCCGCCGGGGGCGTTGGTGTGGGCCAGCTCGTCCACCAGCGCGACCGTCGGCCGGCGGGCCAGGACGGCGGCCGCGTCCAGCTCCTCCAGCACGATGCCGCGGTACTCGACGCGCCGCCGGGGCACCAGCTCCAGCCCCTCGGCCAGCGCCGCCGTCTCGGCCCGGCCGTGCGTCTCGATCACGCCCACGACCACGTCCACGCCCTGCTTCTTCAGGCGGTGCGCCTCCTGGAGCATCTCGTAGGTCTTCCCCACGCCGGGGGCGAAGCCGAGGTACACCTTCAGCCGCCCGCGCTGTTGGCGGCGGATGAGGCTGAGGAACTGCTCGGCCCGGCCGGTCGCGTCGTTCGGTCCGGTCATGTCTCGCCCCTGGAGCAGGATCGTGGGGCCGGTTTCCAACCGGCCGGCTCGGGGCTTGTCGGTCGGGCCTCGAAGACCCGGCCCGACCGACAAGCCCCGAGCCGAAGCCCCGAGCCGGCCGGTTGGAAACCGGCCCCACGACCGAGCACGGAAGTCGATTCCGGGGATCGGTATCACACACCCTCGGTCTCGCCCGCCCCTCCGGTCCACGCCGGCAGTACGATGCGGAAGGTCGTGCCGCGGCCCGGCTCGCTCTCGCAGGTAACGTCGCCCCCGTGAGCGGCGACGACCTCCTTGACGATCGCCAGACCCAGGCCGGTCCCCTCGCCGCGGGACTGCTCCGGGATGCGGAAGAACCGGTCAAACACGTGCGGCAGGTGCTCGGCCGCGATGCCGACGCCGGTGTCCGCGACGGTCAGCTCGACGCGGCCCGCGCCCGCCGGCCGCGCCGCGAGCGTGATCGACCCGCCGGGGTCGGTGTAATTCACGGCGTTCACCAGGAGGTTGTCGAGGGCGCGGCCGAGTTGCTCGGCGTCGCCCGCGACCGGCGGGAGCGGGTCGGCGCCGGCCGCGACGGTCACCCGCCGCCCGGCCGCGAGCGGCCCCACCCGCCCGGCCGCGGCCCGCAGCAACTCCAGCGGGTCTGCGGGCCGCACGGCCAGCGGCGTGCGGCCGCGCTCCAGCCGCGCCAGCGACAGCAGGTGGTCCACGATCCGCACCAGCCGCTCGGTGTTCTCGCGGGCGTCGATCAGCAGCTCGGTCTGCTTGTCGGTCAGCGGGCCGACGGCCTCCTCCAACAGCAGGTGCACCGCGAGGCGGAGCCCGGCCAGCGGCGTCTTGAGCTCGTGGCTGGCGGTGGCGACGAGGTCGCTCTTGAACTCGTCGAGGATGCGGAAGCGGGTCACGTCGGTGAGCGCGACGGCCGCGCCGAGGGTGCCGCCGTAGGGGTTGCGGACGGGCAGCACGCGGGGGGCATAGACGCGGTCCTCGCCGCGGGTGCGGTACGTGACGACGAGGTCGAACCCCTCCGGGGTGTACGGCCGCTGCTCGCGGAGTGCCGTGGCGAGCGGCTCGCGCAGCGCGTCGGGCGGGTGCCAGCGGGCGGCCGCGTCGTCGCCGGGGACGACGCCGAGCACCTGCCGCGCGGCCGGGTTCGCCAGCTCGACGCCGCCGCCGGGCTCGACGACGAGGATGGGGTCGGGGAAGGCGTCGATCGCGGCCTGCCCGGCCTGCTGGGCGCGGAGGAGGCGGGCGGCCTGCGTCTGCCGCAGGTCGCGCAGCTGCGCCGTCATCCGGTTGAACGCCGCGACCAACTCGCCGATCTCGTCGGTCGTCTCGGCGGTGACGAGCTGGTCGAACCGGCCGTCGCCGACGGCGCGGGCGGAGGCGGTGAGGTCGTCCACCGGGCGGAGGACGGCGCGCGTCGTGCGCCAGGCGACGAGGCCGGTCGCGGCGAGCGACGCGGCGAGCCCGAGGCCGGCCCACCACCGCGCCACGGCGGCGGTCTCGCGTGCGGTCGCGCTGGCCCGCTCCATGCTCTCCTGGTTCAGCCGGTGGATGTCGGCGGTGACGCGCTTGATGTCGGCGAACGCGACCTGGAGCGGGCCGGGGCCGCCGTCGGGGCCGTAGTAGTCGGCGGTCCGGTCCGGGGGCGGCCGGGCGGGGTCGAAGAACCGGTCGCCGAGACCGCGGTAGTGCGCCGTCCGCTCCGTCAGCCGATCGACCAACTCGGCCTCGCCGGGGAGAGTCACGTTCGACCGCTCGAAGTCGAGGTGCCGGCGGTAGGCGGTCCACCACTCGTCGTACTGCGCCCGCGCCCGCGGCCGGCCGGCGAGCGCGAACTGGAACGACGAGTCGATCCGCTCGACCGCCTCGGTCAGCCCGGTCATCGCCTCCACGCTGCGGTAGTTCTCGCGGAGGATGGCGTCGATGCGGCCGCCGACGAGGCCGAGGGCGTACACGGCCCCGGCCCCGAGCGCCGTGAGGAGCAGCAGGACCGGGCCGAACGACAGCCACAGACGGTAGCGCAGCGACATGGTTGAGTGCAGAGTTTAGAGTGCAGAATGCAGAATCGAAGACCCGGGGGTCACCGATCGGCGTTCTTCTTGGCCGTGTTGATCGAGGCGACCAGCATCGCGGTGATCTCATCGACCTCGTCGCGCAACGCGGCGAGCTGGGCCGCCGGAACGATGTCGCCTTCCACGAGGAGTTCCAACCAGAACGCCGTCTCCTCACACTCGCGGAGGGAGATGTGGAGGACGCTGGCGAATTCGGCCGGGGACCGGGCGCGGGTGGCTTCTCGGTAGTTCGCGCCGACCGACGTGCCGCATCGAAGAAGCTGTTTCCCCAACGTGCGCCCGACTTCCGACGGCGGCAGCGCGCTCACGACCTTGATGACTCGCAGGGCGAGTTGCTTGGTTCTGACCCGCAGGTCGGGTGTGCCGCTCATGGGCCATCCTCGGGTTCGATTCTGCACTCTGCGTTCTGAATTCTGCGTTCAAAGAAGGCCGTACTTCTTCCGCTTGCGGTACAGCGTGCTCGGGTCGATGCCGAGCGTCCGTGCGGCGTCCTCCAGCGTCGGGCTGCTCGCCAGCACCCGGCGGATGTGCTCGACCTCAACCGCGTCGATCGGCACCCCCTCGCCGACCGCCACCCGCGCCGGCGGCGCGCTCGTCACCGCCGCCGGCAGGTCGGCCGCGTCGATGGCCGTCCCCTTACCGAGGAGCACCGCGCGCTCGATCGCGTTCCGCAGTTCGCGGACGTTCCCCGGCCAGCGGTGGCGCAGGATCGCCTCCCGCGCCGCCTCCGTGAACGCGACCGCCGGCCGCGTCTCCCGCGCGGCGAAGCGGGCCAGCAGGTGCTCGGCCAGCGGCAGCAGGTCGGCCCGGCGGTCGCGCAGCGGCGGCACCGTCACCTCGATCACGTTCAGCCGGTACAGCAGGTCCTCGCGGAACCGGCCGGCCGCCACCTCCGCCTCCAGGTCGCGGTTCGTCGCCGCCACGATCCGCACGTCCGCCGTCCGAACCGTCGCTTCGCCGACGCGCTCGTAGGTGCGGTCCTGCACGAGCCGCAGCAGCTTCGGCTGGAGCGGCAGCGGCAGGTCGCCGACCTCGTCGAGGAATAGCGTGCCGCCCGCCGCCGCGGCGACCTTGCCGTCGGTGTCGCGGACGGCGCCGGTGAACGCGCCCTTCGCGTGGCCGAACAGGTCGCTCTCCAGCAACTCGGCCGACAGGCTCGGGCAGTGGACCGTGACGAACGGCCCGGCCGCCCGCCGGCTGCGGGCGTGGA
>JBGAQM010000236.1:0-10338 GCA_044220735.1 Urbifossiella sp.
AGTCGAACCGGCAGGCCACGTCCGCCGCCGGCGCCCGCCCGGCCAGTACGTCTTCGAGGACGTGGTAGTTCGTGAGCACCGCGTCCGGGCCGACCAGGAACCCGGTGCCGGCCGGACTCCCGCCGACCTCGACGCGGCACACCCGCACCTCGACCTCCGCCATCCGCGCCAGCCACACGCCGAAGTCGAGCTGCGGTAGGCGGGCGGAGATCGTCTTCTCGAACCCGGCCACGGCGACCGGCACCGTGCCGCCGGCCGTGTTGCCGGTCCGCAGCGAGGCCTCGGGCGTCAGGCCGTACTTCTGGTACAGCGCCGCCACGGCCGGGTTCGCCGGCCGCTCGGCGTAGGCGGCGCGGATCAGGTCGGTCGTCCGGCCCTCCCGCTCGCACCACATCACCACGTCGAACGCGGCGTTCAGCATCGTCGTGTTCGGGCCGGTCATGTCGTCGAGCGACTCCGACATCCGCACGACGAGGAGCATTTCTAGCTCGGCGCGGTTGAACGCCGCCCGGAGGGCGTCGCGGATTTCGCCCACGGTGACGCCCGCCAGTGGCACGCTCACGCCCTCGGTTGATGGT
Source organism: Urbifossiella sp. (assembly GCA_044220735.1). GTDB lineage: Bacteria > Planctomycetota > Planctomycetia > Gemmatales > Gemmataceae > Urbifossiella. Next base: position 579 of record JBGAQM010000236.1, read on the forward strand.
GTCGCCCGGCGAACCCGTCGGCGCCGCGGCGCGAAGCCGCTGGCGGCGACGGAACTACCCGAGCGAACGCTTGCGGCTTCGCGTCGGGAAGCGCGAAGCCGCAAGCGGCAACGGAACTACCCGAGCAAGCGCTTGCGGCCTCGCGCCGCGGCACCGGACGGCCACGGACGCCGCGCTCAGTCCCCGTACAGCAGCTCCGCCTCGGGCACCGCCCACGCCCCCGCCGCGACCGCCTCCGCCGTCGCCGGCCGCGGCCGCCGCGCGAGCCGACGCCGGCCCAGGTGCTCCCAGTCGAACCAGAACACCTCCTCGAAGTACGCCGCGACCTCGGCGTCGTCGAAGATCAGGCTCGCGTCGCGGTTCGCCAGCGTCCCCTGGTTCGTCCAGTTGTGGCTGCCGACCAGCACCCGCCGGCCGTCCACGATAATGCCCTTCGTGTGGCAGCGGTTCTGCAACCGCAGCCGGGTCATGTCGAACCCGCGCCGCTGCAACTCCTCCAGCGGGCCGGCCGGGGCGAACTCGCCGCGGATGATGACGCGCACGTCCACCCCGTCGCGCTGCCGCCCGACGAGCGCGTCCACGAGTTCGTCGAACCGCGGGTCGTTTTCGCCGGGGCCGCGGAGGCCGAGCGACTGGTTCTGAAACAGCAGCCGCCGCCGGGCCGAGCGGATGAGCGGCAGGACGTGCGCGTGGTAGTTGTCCGGCGTCAGCAGCGGGCGGACGCGGACGCGGCGCGACACCCGCAGCGGGGCGAAGTACGTCGGCGGCCCGGCCGCCACGCGCTCCTCGGCCGCGTCGTCGATCAGGTACTCAACGGCCGCGGCCGGCGGCGCCTCGCGGGCGGCGTCGGCCTTCGCCGCGGCGAGGTCGTGGCGGATGAACCGCTCGAACTGCCCGGCGAGGTTGGCGTTCTCGACCACGACGTGCCACTCGCGGTTGGACCGCCGCAGCGGCTCCCACGACGCCTCGCCCGGCGCCGCCCCCGCCGCCGGCAGGTTGGACGACTGCCAGTTCCCGCTCGACAGCCACACCGCCTCGCCGTCGCGCACTGCCACCTTGATGTGATACGCCGACGCGAACTGGTTGCCGCGGCCGACCGACGCCGGGGCGTGGTCCAGCCGCGCGCCCAGTTCGGCGCGGTAGCGCGCCAGCGTGTCTACCTCGCGGATGTCGTCCGGCTTGCCGCCGAGCGACTCGCCGTTCTGCAACACCAGCGTCAACGTCTTCGGCGCGGGTTGGACGGCGGCGAGCACGCCGTCGATGACGTGCGGGGCGGTGAAGTCGAACATGCCGACGGTGAGCCGGGTGCGGGTGCGGCCGAGGAAGTCGCGGAGCGTCGGCCAGCCGGCGTCCGGGCTGACGTGACACACGACTGTCATTTCCTCGTCCACCTCCTCCAGCGCGAAGTCGGCGGGCGGGCGGTAGCTCGTCGGCGGCAGTCCCTCCGTGACGGCGGCGGCGGTCGCGGCGGCGGCGTCCCACGGGTCGGCGGGGCGGACGTCCACGGGCACGCCGAGCACTGCCGGCGGCAGGCCGAGGGGCGCGGCGCCGTCGCGGACGACGACGACCACGGCCGGGTCGGTGGTGAGCCAGCCGTCGCGGAGGAGGAACCCGTCGCGGACGGCGAGCACGTCGGCGCGGCCGGCGAGTTGGGCGCGCACGTCGGCGAGCGCCGCGGCTGGGTCGACGGCGGGCGGTGGCGGCACGGCGGGGGTGCCGACCGTCACCGTGATCTGCACCGGGACGGTGAACGTGACCGTTGAGCCGGCCGCGACTGGGGCGGGCACGACGGGCGCTGGCGGCGGGGATGGAGCATCGGGTGTCACACGCCCGGGGCTTAGCACCTTGCCGAGTCGGCTGGTGACGTAGCCGATCGGCACGCCGCGGTTCTCGCGCAGGAACACGCCGGAGAAGTGAAGGCCGACCACGTCGCCGGTGGCGAGGTCGACGATCGGCGAGCCGGAGTTGCCGCCGAGGGTGGAGCAGTCGTGCGTGACGAGGTCGGCGGCGGCGCCCTTCAGCCGGCCGGGGGCGAGCCGCTTCACGTTGTACTTGTCGCCGAACAGCCGCGTCATCAGCTCCTGCTCGGGGATGCGGCTGTCGGCCGCCGGGTAGCCGACGGTGGCGACGTACTGCCCGTCGGCCGGCGCCGCCGCGGGGCGGAGGGCGGCGGTGAGGCCGCCTTCGGAGCCGGCGCGGGCGACGCGGAGGAAGGCGAAGTCGGGGCCGTCGTCGTCCTCGATGTGGAGCACGTCGAGGACGACGAACGCGCGGGGGTGTGGTCGCGCAGCTCGCGGCGGAAGTCCACGCGGGCGGCCATGCGCGTCCGGCGGTCGGGCCAGCCGCGCTTGAACGTGAACGCGCCGGCGGCGCCCGCGGCGGCGAACTCGGCGGCGACGTGGCGGTTGGTGACGACCACGTCGTCGGCGACGAGCCAGCCGGTGCCGACCCAGGTGAGGTCGGGGTGGCGGTCCACCTCGATCCGCCCGACGGCCGGGATGACCCGCCGCAGGGCGGCGCGGACGTCGGCCTTGTCGAGCCGCTCCTTCCAGACCGTCGCCTCGGGGCCGGCGACGACGTAGTCGTCCTTCGCCACCTCCAGCACCGGCCGGCCGACGCGGTTGACGATCGTTTCGAGCCCGAGTTCCGCGTCCGGCCGCGCCGACTCCATCCCGCCGACGCGGGCGCGGACGCCCTCGAGCGCCGGCCGCAGCGCGGCGTCGGCGGTGAGGGCGCGTAGGGTGTCGAGCTGGGCCCGGAGGGCGGGGTCGGCGTCCAGGATGCGCCGGGCCGCCTCGCGGAGGAGGGCACGTTCGTCCGTCACGGCGGTCCTCGCGGGTCAGGTCGCGGCGTCGAACACGACCTCGTAGTAGATCGGGCAGCGGCGCCCCTCGGCGGCGCCGAACGCCTCCGCCGACTCGCGCCACCGCGCCCCCGGCACTCCCGGTACGGCCGCCGGCTCGTCGCCGGTCGGCTGCTCCTGGTCCGGCGCGTCGGGCCACCACGGGCCGTCGCCGTCGGCGCGCAGCACCCGGCCGCCGGCCTTCTGCAACAGCCGCCGGTACAGCGGCTCGTGCGGCATCTTCCACGGCTTCGGCATGTTCCGCTGCGCCGCCGCGCGGTCCACCGGGATCATGGCGATGAGCCCCGGCGGCATCAGCTCCAGCCCGAACGGCGCCGGGTCCGTCGCCGACACCCGCTTCACGGTGGCGTTGTGGCTGCCGTGGTGCCCGACCTTGTACAGCGCCGTCCGCCGGAGCAGGTCGTCGGCGGTGGTGAACTGCCCGCCGGCCTTGAACCGCTTGCCGCGCCACGACAGCCAGTTGCCGACCTGCGCGTCGCCGACGAACAGCAGCACCTTCCCGCGCCCCGGCTCGCCGACCTCGAACGCCAGCACCAGGCTGGTGTTGTTCGTGTCGGCCTCCAGGTCGAGGGCCAGCTGCTCGGCGGCGCCGAGCCAGTCGGCGTCGATGCGGCGCCACTTGTGCTCGGGGGCGAGGTAGCTGTCGTTCCAGAACTTCCGCGACGCCGGCGGGGCCGGGTCGAGCGGCTGGCCGGCGGTCCCGGCCGCGTGGAACCCGCGCACCGGCCGCCGCGTCGGCCGCTCGAACGGGAACCGGAAGTCGTCCGACAGGACCGAGTCGATGCCGAGGGCGGGGGCCAGCCGCAGCGCCGTCAGCTCGCCGCGGCCGGTCAGGTACGTCTCGCGGTTGGCGCCCTCGTCGCCGCCGGTCGGCAGGTCCTTCTTCAGGTCGGCCTCGTCCTTCGGCGGGCCGAGCACGTACGCCCGCGCCCACGGCACGCCCGGCACCGTCACCACCTCGCCCGGCTCGCGGTACTCTGTCCGGCCGGCGTGCGTCGCCAGCAGTTCCAGCGCCACCTCGTTCGACGTCGGCTTGTTCTTGTCCTTCTGCTTCCCCCGGCCGTCGGCGGGCATGTGCTCGAAGTCGCCGAGCCCGAGCAGCGCCTCGCTCTCGCCGGCGAGGCCGCGCTCCTCCAGCCGCCGCGCCGCCTTCTTGATGGCCACCCGGTACGCCCCGCGGCGGGCGCGGAGCTTGTCGGCCAGCCCCTTGTCCCGCTTCTCCGTCCACGCCACCCACAGGCGGTCGAACGCGACCCGCGCGGCGGCGTCCTTCGTCACGAACGGCCCGCCCTTCTGCACGAACCCGGACAGGTGGTCGGCGTGCTCGTGGGTGGCGACGACGACGTGAACGTGGCCGCCGGTCGCGGCGCGGACGTCGCGCATGACGCGCATCAGCCGCGCCGGCCCCTTCTCCTGGCGGGCGTGGATGCCGCAGTCGATGAGGACGTAGGTCGGCTCGGCGTCGCCGGCGGCGCCGAACGCCAGCAGGAAGCAGTCGCCGAGGCCGGCGCGGTACATGCGCACGGCGACCTGGTTCGGCCCCGGCCGGAGGCGCGCGTCGGGCGTCGCTTTCGCCATCAGTCGTCCCCCGTGTCGGTGTCGCGGTGGGTCAGCGCGAACGGCTCGGGCGGCGGCCCCTTCTTCGGCTTCGGGCCGTCGGCGGCCTCGGCCTCCAGGCTGTACCGGGCCATCGCCCCCGGCCCCTCGACCGCCAGCCGCTCCAGGTAGAACCGGGCGTTGGCGTTGCGGCGGGCCGTGCTGTGGACGTTCTTCGTGACCGCGTACCGCAGCTCGCCGCTCTCCGGGTCGATGACCAGCGTGCAGCCGCCGCGGAACGTGAACCGCACCGGGCGGCCCTCGTCGTCCGCGTACGGCGGGTACTCCCCGCCCCAGTCCCCCTCGCTCAGGGTGCAGGTGCCGTTCGGGAAGTACTCGCCCTCCACGTCGGTGCCGTCGGTGCCGCCGGCGGCGTCGGCGGCCGGCAGGCGCCACGACTGCTTCTGCGTAAGGACGACGACTAGCTCGACCTTGGTCCGGCCGTCGTCCCGCACGCGGTAGGTCGGGCGGATGTCGTGGACCTCGACCGGCAGCCGCAGGTCGAGGCCGAGCCACCGGCCGACCGCCCGCAGGCCCGCGTCGTTGGTGTCGGCCGCGGCCACCTTGAGCCACCGGTGGAGGAAGGTGGCGATGGTCCCTTCCAGGAGGTAGGCCTTCTCGCGGCGGGACGGGCGGCGCTCGGGGCCGCGCCCGGGGCGGCGGCTGGTGTTGCGCCGCGGCATCCACATCTTGTAGAGGAACACCCGGGCCATCACGTCGCGGCTGGTGAACGACTGCCACTCCTTGCGCTCGAACTCCTGCTCGGGGAAGGCCTCGTACCCCGCGAGCATGGTGCGGATGATCTCCGGCGGCGGCATGAACGCCGCCAGCGCGTCCACGCACGCCCGGCTCGCCGGGTGCCACCGCAGGCTGTCCTCGCCGAGCGACCGCACGTCGTCCGGCAGGATGCCGCGCTCGCGGAACGCCTCCACGAACGCCACCCGGTGCCGCTGCGTGTCGTCCGGCACCAGCTCGAAGTCGGCGGTGATGAGCGCCCGCAGGTAGTCGCCGAACGTGACGTCCACCGGCGGCAGGTAGTCGAGCGCGCGGACGGCGATGGTGAGCACCCGCTGGGCGGCCTTCACCGCCTCGTCCGCGAACCGCCGGGCCAGGTCCGGGTGGAGGTCGCCGGGGCGGAGGATGCCGGACCCCTCGGACGCGATCCGCTTCAGGTCGCGGATGCGGTCCTCGTAGATGCGCAGGAAGGCGTCGAACACGGCGGCCACGAGCACCGCCCCGCGGTCGTGCGGGCGGGTGGTGCCGGCCAGGGTCGCCGGCTGCGGGCGGACGCGGCGGCCCTCCGCGTCGAACTCGCCGAGGGCGTTCCGCAGCGCCCCGCCGCGCTTCGTCGCCCGCCCGAACTGCCCGGCGAGCTGCGCCAGCAGGTTGTTCAGCCCCAGGTCGCCGCGCGTCCGCTGGATCTGGTCGAACAGCAGGCCCGGCAGGGTGAAGTGCTGGAAGATGGCGACGACGTCGGCGAAGCCCTCGTGGAACGCGAGCATGTCGCCGTTCGACGGCCGCAGCAGCCGCGGGTGGATGCCGTCGAGGATGGCGTGGCCGTCTCGTGGGCGATGACGTCGTGCGACAGGCAGGTGAACACCATCCCGCCAGGGAGCTCGTCGCGCGGGTCGGCGGTGGGGGCGTTGAAGTACCCGAACAGCAGCGCCTTCTTCGCCGGCGAGTAGTAGGCGTTGGCCTCGCGGAGGGCGTGCGGGTAGACGCGGAGCCGCTGCACGAACCGCTCGGCCCGCCTGAGCGGCCGGCCGGAGTGGTGCTTCTCGTCCCACCGCCGGTCGGCCCACTGCACCGGCCGGCCGAGGGCCGTCTCGAAGTTCTCGACCGTCTTCATGACGACGGCGTAGACCATCTGCTGGTGGAAGTGCGGGTTCCCCTCGGACGGGCGGTGGCCGTCCTGGGCGGCGAGGTGCGGGTGGTCGAGGTCCACCGGGTCGTAGGCGCAGCCGCTGGACGGGTCCACGTCCACGACCTCGACGTACTCGCCGACCGGGCCGACGGTGAGCGGCTCCCACCGGACGGACAGCACGGTGCGGGCGATGCCGGCGGTGCCGAGGGACTGGTCGGCGGCGGGGTCGAGGGCGTACACCTGGAGCCGCCGGCGGCTGGGCGGGGCGACGTCCGGCGGCGGGAGGCGCGGGGCGGCCGGCGCGGGGCGCTTGCGGGCCATGGGTGACACCGATTCGTCGTAATCCGTGCGCCGCCGGCGCCGCGGCGCGAAGTCGCGGGCGGCACCGGAACCACCCGCGCGAACGCTTGCGGCTTCGCGCTTCCCAACGTGAAGCCGCGGGCGGCAACGGAACCACCCGGGTTGCCGCCCGCGACTCCCGCGCCGCGACGCCGCCACGCGCGCGACTCTGCCGGAACTGTTATGAGTGCTAGTCGATCGCCCGGACCGACGCAAGATCGTTGCCGCCGAATCGCGGGACGGCGGTCGTGGTCGCGCCGTCGCAACCGGACGCCGGCCCCGCTCACCGCCCGCGGAGGTACGCCCATACGTCGCGGACGACGCTCCGACCGCCGCTCCCCTTCAGCGCCGCCTCGGCGGCCGCCGGGGCGGCCACCGCCGGCGCCGGCCAGGCGAACGCCGCCGCGCGGTTCGGCACCGCCCCGCCCCACTGGCCGACCACCGCGGCGTCGGCGTTCACGTACCCGGCGTTCATCAGGCACCCGGCCTCGCCCGGCTCGAACACGTTCAGGTCGGTCCGCACGGTGTTCAGCAGCCGCCGCACCTCGACCGGCGGCGCGTGCGGGTGCGTCGGGGCGTCGCTGAGCAGCCACATCGCCGCCGACCACGCCCGCAGGGGGTCGGTCTTCGCGACCTCGTCCGCCCACTTCTTGCGGTCCCAAACCCACCGCTTCCGCAGCGCCCCGGCCTGCTCCATGGCGATGTCCGCCGCCCGCGCCAGCCGCCCGACCAGCCACTGCGACGCGTCCGGGTCGGACTGGAACGCCCGCCCCGCGTCCGACAGCAGGAGCCAGTGGCCGCGCTCCCACACCGGCTCCAGGCCGAGGTTGTCGTAGACGCCGCCGTCGGTCAGCACCACCTGCCCGCGCGTGCCGACGTGCTTCTGGCCGAGGCGGAGGGCGGACGGGTCGCGGTGCTTCCCCCACGGGTCGGTGCGGCCGTCGTCGCCGGCCGGGCGGGCGGGCACCTTCAACCGCAGGCCGCTGAACCCCGGCGGGAACGCGCTCGACGCCGCCACCGCGTCGGCCAGGCCGGTGTCGGCGACGGGCCAGTAGCCGGCGTGGAAGTCGCCCATGCGCGCGGCCGGGCCGGCGTGGAACTGCCAGCTCACGCCGGTGGCGACGTTGGTGGCGACGAACACGAACCGCGGGGTCGGCGCCCCGCCGGGCGGGACCGTGCCGGGGGCGGCGAGGTCGGCGAGGCGCTGTGGCAGGCCGCGGCGGTAGGCGGCGGCGAGGAAGTTGGCCCGGACCGAGAACCAGTCGCGGACGAGTACGCCGACGTTGATCGGGTTGAGCCGCTGGCCGATCAGCAGCGGGGTGCGCAGGTCGGTGCCGCAAAACGCGAGCACCGGCTTCTCGACGACGTCGGCGAGGTTGTCGAACACGTTGTCGGGGCGGAGGCGGAGGCGGTCCCAGCCGGCGGCGAGGTAGCCGTTGAGGACGCTGCCGCCGGACACGCTGGTGACGACGTCGAGGCCGGCGAGGAGGCCGAGTTCGTTGAGCCGGCGGAGGGCGCCGAGGTGGAACAGGGTGGCGCGGAAGCCGCCGCCGGACAGGCAGAGGGCGATCTTTGGCGCGGTCATGGTGGGCCTCGCGGCGGGGGCGGTCTACCCCAAAGGGTAGTGACCGTGCCGACGCCGTGCCGGGCGGGAGCAATTCCTCGGAACCCGTATGAGGACCCGGCTTCCGGCCTGGGGCTTCGAGCCCGGAGGGCGACGAGGTAGCCCTGGGTGGAACCCGGGGCGGGCGTCGGCGTGGTTCGTGGGAGCGACGCGAATGTAACACCGCTGACGCCGCCCCGGGTTCCACCCGGGGCTACACGCCGTCGCCCTCCGGGCTCACGAATCCGGCGGCCCACGCCGCGGGGCTGAATCTCATCGGAACCCGCCTCGCGGCTTCGGGGCGAACCCGATCCGTAGGTTCGAGTAGTCGAGGACGACGGTGCCCGCGTCGAGCAGTGCCGTTGCGAGCCGCGGCATCATTCCAACAATGATTCCTGCGGCTGACTCAATGCTTTTCTGACGGGGTGTCTCTTTTCCGTGCAACCAAGTGTCGCGGTCGGAGTGTCCGCCGGACAGGCTGAAAGCACAAGGCGTTGCGGACCGGGGCGCGCGGCGAGGCCCGGGGACGGTCGTCCCCGGGCCTCGGTGTGGTTCTCAGCGACTCGGCACGGTGATCGTCAGCGGCGGCAGCCCCGCCGGCGGGCTGACCGGCGCCGACGGCTGTGTCGGAAACGCCCCCGGCCCCGACAGCGAAGCCGGCCCCGCCAGCGGACCCGGACCCGCCAGCGGACCAGGACCCGCCGCCGGCAGCGGGCCCGTCGTGTTCGTCCGGTGCATCACCGGACCGTCCGGGCCGGTCGTCGTGTCGATGGTCATCGTCACCGGGTCGGCGTGCAGGGCGAACCCGTTCTCGGGCTCGTACTTCGCCGTCAGCTTCACCCGCGTCACCGCCGGCGTGTACGTCGGCCACGGCAGGAACAGCGCGTAACACTTTCCGAACCGCTCGTCGGTCGTCACCAGCCGGTTCATCACGTCCTTCTCGAACGTCCAGCTCCCCAGTCGCGTCGGCTCGGCGTTGTCCGGCCGCGGCGTGGCGTCGTAGAGCTCCACCGTCACCCGCCCCTCGGCCGGGGCGAACGGCATCTTGGTGCCGGCGCCGAACATGAACAGCTGCCCGACGAGGCCGGGCTTGAACTTCCCCTCCACCGTCGGGTCCGGCAGCTTGGCGATCCGGTTCTGCCAGGTGGCGAACAGGCTGACCGCCGGCGTGGCCCCGAACGACGGCAGTTTCGGGGTCAGCTTCGCCAGGCTGCTCGCCGCCGCGGGCACGGCCGCGGCCGGCACCGTCGCCGACGCCTGCTTCACGCCGGCGTCCGGGTCGGCCCCCACCGCGACGGACTTCACCTTCCCGGCCGCGTCCGTGTGGACGTGGACGCAGCCGGAGGCGAGTGCGGCCAGCAGGGCCGCGAGCGTCAGCGACCGAAGACGTTCCCCGGGCGGCCCTCCCTCGCCTGCGGGGTGGTCGGAGCGGGGGCGGCGGGCCCCGCGGGCTGCGGGATGGCGAACCCGCGGCCCGGCACCGGGACCGGCGGCG
>JBGAQM010000237.1:0-10135 GCA_044220735.1 Urbifossiella sp.
CCCCACCGCCACCCACCGGCCGCCCGCCCACGCCACGGCGGAACAGAACGGGAGCCGTTTGTCGAGCGGCGCCCACGTCCGGCCGCCGTCGGCCGTGACCGCCGCGGTCGCGCCGGTGTCGCCCGGCTTGCGGTAGTCGCCGCCAACGATCAGGCCGTGGTCGCGGTCCCGAAAGGCGATCGAGAAGGCGCCGGCGGACTCGACCCCGGCCGCGACCGGCGTGTCGCTCGCCTCCCACGTCCGGCCGCGGTCGCGGGTGCGGAAGACGCGCGCCGTCTTCGCCCCGCCGGTCACGAACCAGGCGTCGGAGTCGCCGCGGGCGACGAGGCACGAACCGCTGGCCGCGAACGCCGCTTCGCCGGGCCGCGCCGGCGGCATTTCCCGGGGCGCCAGCGGCGCCCAGGTCGCGCCCCCGTCGGCGGTGGCGATCAACTGGAACCGGCCGCCGACCGGGTCGCCGAGGGCGAGGCCGGCCCTCTCGTCCCAGAACGCTATGGCGTCGAAGAACGCGGCCGGCTCGGCCGACTTGAACTGCAGCACCCACGACTTCCCGCCGTCGGTCGTCTTGTAGACGCGCGAGGCGTCGCCGGGGCCGGCGCTCAGGAGGTAGGCCGTGTCCGCGCTGAACGCCCGGACGGCGCGGAAGTCGAGCGCGGCGGCGCCCGGCACGGTCCCGACGCCCCAGGTCTTCCCGCCGTCGGTCGTGCGGGCGTAGGTGCCGGCGGTCCCGCTCACCCACGCCACGTCGGGGCCGACGACCCACAGCCCGCGGAAGTCCGCCTTCGTCTCGACTGCCTGTGCCCGCCACTGAGCGAAGGCGGCGGACGCAGCGAGGCCGCACAGGATCGCAGCGGTGCTGGCGCGCTTCATGGCAGTTCCTCCGGGGGTAGGGTCACATTATCGTCCGTGCCGGTGCGGGCCGCGTAGCATACCAGCCCGCTCCCCGGAGTTGCGACATGTCCCGCCCGTTCTCCATCGCCTTGAACACCGTCGCGTGCCTCCTGCTCGCGGCCACGACCGCCCCCGGACAGGAGCCGGGCTGGCCGCCGGTGAAGACGAAGGACGGGGAGTTCACCGGGCGGAAGCTGGAGACGTACCACCACGGTGTGCGGCCCGAGTGGGGGTACGAGAAGCCGCAGCGCGACACGGTCCTCGTCCTCCACCCGAAGGAGGCGAAGCCAAACGCGCCGCTGTACGTCGTCCTCCACTCCGCCGGGCACGACGTCCACTCGTGCCTCGCCTGCACCGCCACCGTCGGCAACCACGACATCTACCGCTCGCCGCCCGACTTCTTCGCCCTGTACCTCGACTGCCGCGCGAACAAGGGCGACTGGTGGTGGGGCGTCGAGAAGTACAAGGGGCCGGACGTAGGCCCGACGGAGAAGCGCGTGGTCGACGCCGTGCGCTGGGCGGTGAACGAGTACAAGCTCGACGAGAACCGCGTTTACCTGTGCGGCAACTCGATGGGCGGGAGCGGCGCCCTCGGCATCGGCGTGCGGCACGGCGACGTGTTCGCGGCGGTGAAGGCGAACGTCCCCGCGGGCGTCGAGCACGTCTCGGCGCGGATGTCCCTCCCGCCGCGCGCCGTGCCGGCCGGCGTCACGTTCCCCGACCCGCCAATCGTGATTGACTACTCGGCGCCGAACGACGGCTGGGCGAAAGGGCACGACGCCTTCGCCCGCGCGATGAACGACCGGAAGTACGCGCTGGTTCAGTACTGGGGGCCGTTCGGCCACGCGAACAATCTGGCGCAGATTCTGAAAGCGAATGACCTGGTCGATTCCTTCGACTGGCTGGCGGTGCGGAAGAACGAGTCGTACCCGGTCTTCACCAACGCCTCGACCAACGACGCGCTCCCGTGGCCGGACCGGCTGACCGAGAAGAAGGCGGGTCAGATCAACGCCTTCTTCCGCTGGAAGACCGGGATCGACACGCCGGCCGCGGTCGAGACGCAGCTGTTCCTGCTCAAGGCGGCGGACCTGAAGACCACCTTCACCGTCCCGACCGAGGCGACCGCGGACGTGACACTGCGCCGGTTGCAGCGATTCCGGGTCGCGCCGGGCGCGGCCGTGCGCTGGACGTTCGGCACGGCGACGGGTGAGGCGACGGCTGACGCGACCGGGTGCGTCACCGTGCCGCGGCTACGGGTGACGGCGGAGCCGACCACGCTCCGCGTCAGCCGGGCAGAATAGACATTCGCGCGCTCGTCGGCCGACCGCCCTGGTTCACGCCGGTCACAGTGGGTACGGCGTTACCCGCTGGTGCAGGGCGTCGAGGGCGGCGAGTTGGCGGGCGAAGTGGTCGTTGCCGTTGCGGGTGTCGAACGCGGCGGCCAGTTCCCGGGCGTCGCCGCGGAAGTGGTCCCGCAACGCGGTCAGGTCAGTCGGGTCAACGTCGGCGGGCAGCGCCGACCCGGCCGGCACCCGGACCCGGAGCTGCCGCGGCCGCGCGATCAGCCGGTCGAGCACGAACGCGGCCGCGGCGGCGAAGTCGAACCGCCACGCCGGGCAGGTCGTCGCCAGGCCGGTGCCGAGTTGCTTCTCCAGGTACCGCGCCGCGGCCGTGAGGTTGTCCGTCACCGCCAGGAAGATCAAATGCCAGGCCCGGTTCGAGACGAACTTTGGGTTGGTGCCGAGTAGCCGCACCCCGCGGCGGTGGTACTCGGCCGCCGTCGCGGGGTCGCCGGCGAACATGACGGGCAGCAGCAGGTACGAGTAGGTGACGTGTGGCACCTGGGCGCAGGTCATGCGCCCGGCGACCAGGGGGTCGGCCTTCTTGACCGCCTGCGCCGGCTTGCCGACGCCGAGGTAGTACTTCACCTGGGCGTGCTCCTCGCACGCCCGGCAGTTGCTCAGGGCGTCCCGCGGCGACTGCCGGACGAGCGCGTGCGCCGCCTTCGCCGCCGGCATGTCGCCCATGAACCGGTACACCTCGCGGGCCGTCTGGTGGACCGGGTGGAGCCCGGCCCCGGCCGCCCGGTACCGCCGCTCCATGTCCGCGAGCATCTCGCGGATCTGGCCGCGCCCGACCGTCGGGTACTCGACCGCCGCGTCCAGCACCCACTTGTACTTCCACAGCAGCCCGAACAGGTTGAAGCCGCCGGCCGGGTCGCGGTCGTACGCCGCCAGGCACCAGGCGAAGGCGACGAGCGCCACCTCGGGGGACCCGCCGAACGTGGCCGCGTCGATCAGCATCTCGCGGAGTCGGAACCCCTGCGGCACGTCGGCGTGCGCGTCGGCCAACCGCACGGCCTCCTCCAGCACGGCGACCTTCGCCGGGCCGGGTTCGAGTTCCCACGTGGTGCGGACGAGTGCCTCGATCTGTTGCGTGTGGCTCGTGGCTTTCGGCTTCCGGGGCATGGGCGTCAGTCTCCGGTGGTGTCTTCAATCAGGGCGAGCAGGCCGGCGTTGAGCACGGCCTGCTCCTGGCTGCTGAGCGGGTGGTGGCCGAGGAGCAGCGCCTGAACGTAGAGCATTTCGACCGCCCGCGCCAGCCGCTTCCGGTCGCGGACGGCGGCCACCTTCCGGACCAGCGGGCTGCGGAAGTTGAAGCACAATTGGGCGCCGCCGGCCGCCGCCCGGTCCTTCCGGCCGAGGTTGTCCAGCACCCCGGACCAGAGCGGGCCGGACGCCTCCTTCGACTGCTCCAGCGACCGGTAGAACCGCCCCTCCCGGCTGGTGCTGTACAGGGCGGGGAGGTCGTCCGGGCGGAACCGCTTGGCCTCGGCCCGGCAGCGGAACGGCTTCAGAATCTTGTCCGCCGCCGCCAGAAAGGCGTCGGCGGCGGCCTGCTCGTCGTCCGAGAGGTCGTCGAACCCCTGGGCGATGGCCGACGGGTCGAGCGGCTCGACGGTCAGGTCCGGGAACACGTCGGGCACCTTGCCCAGCAACTCGGCGTCGTAGACGTACCCGGCGTTGATGACGCACACCCCCTGCGCCGCGGTCACGCCGGCGACCTGGCGGAACGAGTCCACGTCCGCCACGAACCGGACGCGGTCGTGGTCCTGCCGGTACTCGCGGAACGTCATCGTGCCGGTCGAGGTCTCGAACGGCAGGTGGTCGATCACGACGGCGAAGAATTCGTCGTCCTCGGCGGCGAGCGCCTTGAGCGCCCGGTGGTGGAGGGCGACGAACTGTTCGAGCTTCTCCGGCCGGTGCTCGGCCAGCCCGACGAGGTACTGCCGCAGGGCGTCGCCGAGCGCGGCCCGCACCTTCGCCAGCTTGGCGTCCTCGTAGAAGGACTCGCGGGAGGCGGTCGGCCGCAGGTCGTTGGCGTTCACCACCGCCCGCACGAAGAACGCCCAGTCCGGCAGCAGGTTGTCGGCGGTGTCCGACAGAAACATGCTCTTGAGGTACACCCGGTGCGCCTTGCGGGCCGACATGGCCGGGGTGTACGGCAGGATGAACGCGACGCCGTCCACCGCCCCGACGTCGGACTGGAGCGGGACGGCGTCGAAGAACGCGGTGCCGAACGCCTCCTTCCCGAACGCCAGCAGCGCGTTCGTCCGCGCGGCGTCGGTCGCGAACCGCCGCCGCCACGGCGGCCCGCCGGCGTTCACGACCTCGGACGCCTTCCCGGCCGTCACCTTCACCGGGTACGGCAGGAGCCCGCCGAAGTGCCTGGCGAGCCGCGTCACCGTGTCCGGGGCGAAGTGCTCCTCGGCGCCGGCCTTCGCGGTCAGCCACACCTGGGTGCCCGGCTCGAAGTCGCGGTCCAGTTCCTTGAGGGTGTACGTTCCGTCGGCCCGCGCCCGCCACTCGACCGCCTTCGCCCCCGGCTCCCGGGCCGACCGGGAGATGACGACGATCTCCTCGCTGACGACGAAGCACGACAGGATGCCGATGCCGAACTGGCCGATGAAGTCGGCCGGGCGGCCGCCGCCGACCGCCTTCTTCGAACTGAGCCCGATGGTCGAGAGGAACGTGTGGACCTCGTCGGTGGTGAGCCCGACACCGGAGTCGGTGACGACCAGGGCCGGCGGCTTCCCCTTCGGGGCGTGGCACTCGACGAGGATTTCGCCGCGGTGGGCCGGGTCGAGCTTCGCCCGCGCGGTGGTGGCGTCAACGGCGTTCTGGAGCAGCTCGCGGACGTACACCTCCGGCCCGCTGTACAGGTGCTCGGAGAGGAGGTCGATGATGCCGCGCAGGTTGATCTGGAACTTGTGCTCCACGCCCCACCCCCTGTCAGGTTGTTAGTAGGAGGGATGATACCGATGTGGGTTCGCGTCCGATATGACGGAAGGCGCGGAATGGTCCACACCTCGTTTCCCGCTCGCGCGGTGCGGGTTCTCGGTCAGCCCGCCGCCGTGTTCGGGTGGGGAGGCTCCGTCGCGGCGGGCGGCGAGCGGTCGGGGCCGCGGAGGCGCTCGATCACGCTGTAGAAGACCGGCGTGAGGAACACCCCGAACACCGTCACGCCCAGCATCCCGCTAAACACTGCCGTGCCGAGCGCCACCTGCATCTCGGCGCCCGCGCCGCTCCGCAGCAGGAGCGGCACCACGCCCAGGATGAACGCGAAGCTCGTCATCAGGATCGGCCGCAGCCGGGCCCGCGCCGCTTCCACCGCCGCGTCGTGCCGGGCCGCCCCGGCCTCGCGCTTCTGCTTGGCGAACTCGACGATCAGGATGGCGTTCTTCGTCGCCAGACCCACCAGCACGACCAGCCCGATCTGACAGAACACGTTCAGGTCGAGCCCGGTGATGAGGAGCCCGGCCACGGCGCACAGGAGGCACATCGGCACCACCATCACGATCGCCAGCGGCAGCAGCCAGCTCTCGTACAGCGCCGCCATCACCAGGAAGGCGATGAGCACGCTCAGCCCGAACACCAGCAGCGTCGTGTCGCCGGTGTACGAGAACAGGCCGGGGATGCGGACCGGCGTGCTCGCGGCGAGCTTCTGCTGGTACGACATCTCGGTCCACTCGAAGCTCATCCCCGGCGGCAGCTCGCGGGCGGCCAGCGCCTCCATCGTCGCCATCGCCCGGCCGGAGCTGATCGCCCGCGGGTTTGTGAACCCGTTCACGTCCGCGGCCGGGGCCATCTGGAACCGCGCCACCTTCGGCGGCCCCGCGGCGTTGTCGATCACGATCAGCCCGGCCAGCGGGATCATCTCGCCGGTCGGGCCGCGCACCTTGATCTTCCGCAGGTCCTCCTCGGTCACGCGGAACCGGCCGTCGGCCTGCACTTGTACCTGCCAGTTGCGGTCGCGCAGCGTGATGTCGTTCACGTACAGCGACCCCATGTACACCTGCAGCGCCTGGTTGATGCTCGACACCGGCACCCCCATGCGGGCGGCGCGGTCGCGGTCCACACGCACCCACAACTGCGGCGCCGACGACCGGAACGTGCTTTGGGCGCCGACGATGCCGGGCTCCTTCATCGCCGCCACGCCGAGGTTGCTCGCGATGCCCTGCAGCGCCGGGTAGCCGAGTCCGCCGCGGTCGAGGATTTGCAGCTTGAACCCGCTCCCGGTGCCGAGGCCGAGGATCGGCGGCGGGCCGAACGCCACGACCACGCCCTCGCCGATCGCCCCGAACTGCCGGTTCAGGTCGCGGGCGATCTGCGGCGCCCGCCGGCCGGGCCGGCCGGCGAACGGCTTCAGCGGCAGGAACATCGCCCCGTTGTTCGAGATGTTCGCCGACGACAGCACCGAGAAGCCCGGCAGGTTCACCACCCGCGCCACGCCGTCCGTGTTCAGGGCGATCTCGGTCACCCGCGCCGCGACCGCCTCGGTGCGCTCCAGCGAGGCGCCGTCGGGGAGCTGGATGTTGACGATCAGGTAGCCCTGGTCCTGGTCGGGGATGAACCCCGACGGCACGGCGGTGAACGCGGCTCCGGTGGCGACCAGCAGCCCGAGGTAGACCAGCAGCACCATCGCCGCCAGCCGCAGCGACCGCCGCACGACCCAGGCGTACCCGCGGGTCGTGTAGTCGAACCCCGTGTTGAACAGCCGGAAGAACCAGCCGAGGACGAGGTCGATGGCCCGGTCCGGGAGTGCCTTCGGGGCGTGGTGGCTCTTGAGGAGTAGCGGGCAGAGCGCCGGCGTGAGCGTCAGCGAGTTGAACGCGCTGAGGAGCGTGCTGACCGCGATCGTGATGGCGAACTGCTGGAAGAACTGCCCCGTGATGCCGGGGATGAACGCGCTCGGCACGAACACCGCCGCCAGCACCATCGAGATGCCCAGGATCGCGGTGCCCACCTCGGACATCGCCGCCCGCGTCGCCTCCCGCGGCGCCATCCCTTTCGCCAGGTTCGCCTCCACCGCCTCGACCACGACGATAGCGTCGTCCACGACGATGCCGATGGCGAGCACCATGCCGAACAGCGTGAGGGTGTTGATGGAGAACCCGACGGCGAGCATCACGGCCAGGGTGCCGATGAGGGCCACCGGCACGGCGAGCATCGGGATCAGCGCCGCCCGCCAGTTCTGCAGGAAGATGATGACGACGACGAACACCAGGACGAACGCCTCGAACAGCGTGTGGATCACGGCCTCGATCGACTCCTCGACGAACCCCGTGGTGTCGAACCCGATCGTGTACTCGACCCCCTCGGGGAAGCGCTCCTTCTTCAACTCCTCCATCCGGTGCTTGACGCGCTCGGCGGTGTCGAGCGCGTTCGCGCCGGGCAGGGTGTACAGCACGACCGCCACGGCCGGGTCGCGGTTCAGGAACGAGGACGTGTCGTACGCCTTCGCGCCCAGCTCGACGCGGGCGATGTCGCCGAGCCGGACCAGCCCTTCGGGCAGCCCGCTGTCGGACACCTTGCCGGCCTTCACGACGATGTTGCGGAACTCCTCCTCGGACTTGAGCCGGCCCTGCGTGCTGATGACGAGTTGGGTCGTCTGCCCGGCCGGGACCGGCGGCCGGCCGAGCTGCCCCGCGGCCACCTGCGCGTTCTGCGCCTGGATGGCGCTCACCACGTCGCCGGCGGCCAGTTCCAGGTCGGCCATCTTGTTCGGGTCGAGCCACACCCGCATGGCGTAGTCGCGGGAGCCGCGGACGCTGGCGTCGCCGACGCCCTCCACACGCGCCAGGTCGTCGAGCACCTGGGTGTTGACGAACGCGCTCACCTCGATGCCGTCCTTGAGCGGTCGCCCGTCCTGCCCCTTTGGGCTGTAGACGTTCACGACCATCAGGATGCTGGTGGACTGCTTCTTCGTCGTCACGCCGATCTGCTTCACCTCGGCCGGCAGGGTGGCGAGCGCGATGGCCACGCGGTTCTGCACGAGCACCTGCGCCATGTCGGGGTTGGTGCCCACGCGGAACGTGACCGTCAGGCGCATGCTCCCGTCGTCGGTGCACTGTGACTCCAGGTACAGCATCCCCTCGACGCCGTTCACCTGCTGCTCGATCGGCGCGGCGACTGTCTCGGCGACGGTGCGGGCGCTGGCCCCGGGGTACTGGGTGGTGACGACGATTTGCGGCGGCACGACGTCCGGGTACTGGGCGACCGGCAGGGCCGACAGCGCGAGGACGCCGACGAGCGTGGTGAGGACGGACAGGACGATACCGAAGACGGGGCGGTCGATGAAGAAGTGGAAGGCGCTGTGCGGCGTGGGGGCGTGACCGGCGGCAGGCGCGGGCATCGACGACCTCGGTGCGTGTCAGAGGGGTTCAGGCGAAAAGTCCGCCCGCCGTGGCGGGCGGGCTTCGTGGGTCACTGCACCTTCACCTTCACCCCCGGGCGCAGCCGCAGGATGTTCGACGTCACCACCCGGTCGGCCGCGGTCAGGCCCGACCGTACCACCACCCAGCCGCCGGCGGCCTGCCCGAGATCGACCGGCCGCACCGCCACCTCGTCCTGGTCGGTGAGCACGTACACCACCCGCTGCCGGTCCTGCGCCACCACCGTGTGCTCGGGGACCATCAGCGCCTTCCCGGCGGCGCCGGCCCCCATCCGCACCCGCACCGAGTCGCCCGGCGACAGCCGCTTGTCGGCGTTGGCGAACTCGGCGCGGAGCGTCCGCGTGCCGGTGCCGCGGACGATCTCGGCGTCAACGAACGTCATCCGGCCCGACCGGCGGAACTCGGTCTCGTCCTTCTGGGCGATCGTGACGTCCAGCGGCGTCACCTTCGGGTCGGGGATCGCCTTCTTGTCGAAGATCTGCTCGCGGTACCACAGCGACGTGTTCTCGTCGATCTCCCAGGTGGCGTACACCGGGTCCGTCGGCACGACCTCGACGAGGAGGGTCTGGTAGGCCGCGACGGCGTCGCCCTTCTGCACCTTCGACAGGCGGGCGACGCCGTCGGTGGGGGCGCGGATGGTGCAGTAGTCGAGGTTCTTCTGGGCCTTGGCCTGGGCCGCGAGGGCGGTCTGCTTGGTCGATTCGGCCACCCGCTGTTGGGCCTTCGTCACCGCGAACGTGGCTTCTTTCTCGTCCTTGTTGGAGGCACTGCCGCCGCCCTTGTTGAAGGCGTCGAGCTCGCGGTCGTACTGCACCTTCGCCAGGGCCGCGTCGGCCTTCGCCTTCACAATGTCCGCCTCGGCCTTGGCCAGACTGGCGGCGGCGCTGTCGAGGTCGGCCTGGAACAGCACCGGGTCGATCCGGTACAGCACCGTCTCGTCCTTCTTGACCGGCTTCCCTTCGACGAAGTCGCGGCCGAGGATCACGCCCGTGACTTGCGGCACGACGCGAACGGGGTCCTTCGCCTCAATGCGGCCGGTGAACTCCTTGTACGGGGCGGAGTCGCGCTCGGCGGGGCGCACGACGGTGACCGTCGGCGGCTCGGGCGGCTGGAGTTCGGGTGGCTTGGCGCAGCCGGCGAGGGCGGCGAGGGCGAGGGCCACTCCGGCGACGGGGCGGCGCGACCGGGGGGGCGGCATCGGGGCCTCCGGGACGGTGGTCGGGAGTCGATTGTAGTCAGTTCGTGGTCCGGCGTGATGTGACCCGCCCGTCGGCTCGTCCCCCGCTGAGGACGTCGAGGTCGGCGTCTCCTCACTGCGACGACCACGCGCGACTGCTTCGCCGACCTGCTCCCCCGACGGTTCACGGCTGCACGTCGCGGACGGCGAGTGGCGGTGCGGTCCAGGGCATGTTGAGGAACGGGTTCTGGCGGCCGTCGGTGGCGCGGCGGACCTCGGCGAACACGACCGAGTACAGGTGGTGAATGTACACGGCCCGCTCGTACGGGTCG
>JBGAQM010000238.1:0-9851 GCA_044220735.1 Urbifossiella sp.
GGTTTCGGTTCTTTCCCCCATTATCGTGGCCGGTGCGTCGGCCCGGTAGATATCGTGTCGTCACCCGCTCCCCCGGAGGCTCCCGATGCGATTCGCTCTCCCCTTCGCGGCCGTCGCCGCAATGGTCGCCATGACGCCCGACTCGCTCCCCGCCCAGCCGAAGGCCGCCAAGGCCGGCCCCGCCTTCGACCAGACGCCGTTCGGCAAGATGCCCGACGGCACGGTCGTCACCGGGTTCACGCTCACCAACCGGAACAACGTCACCGTCCAAGCCATCGAGTACGGCGCGATCGTGACCTCGATCCGCGTGCCGGACAAGGACGGGAAGGTCGCCGACGTGGCGCTCGGGTTCGACAAGCTGGAAGACTACCTGAAGGGGCACCCGTACTTCGGGGCGAACGCCGGCCGCAGCGCGAACCGCATCGCCAAGGGGAAGTTCAGCATCGACGGCAAGGCGTACACGCTGGCGACGAACAACGGCCCGAACCACCTGCACGGCGGCAAGGTCGGGTTCGACAAGAAGCTGTGGCGCGGCGAGGCGTTCATGACGCCGACCGGCCCCGGCGTGAAGTTCACGCTCAAGAGTCCGGACAAGGAGGAGGGCTACCCCGGCAACCTGTCCGTCACGATGAGCTACACTCTGACCGACGCCAACGAGTTGGTCGTGGAGTACCGGGCCACGACCGACCAGCCGACGATCTGCAACCTGGCGCACCACAGCTACTTCAACCTCGCCGGGCACAACAGCGGCGACATCCTCGGCCACCAGTTCCAGGCGATGGCGAAGAACTACACGCCCGCCGACGACACGCTCATCCCCACGGGGAAGATCGCCCCGGTCGCGGGCACGCCGTTCGACTTCACCACGCCGAAGGCGATCGGCAAGGACCTGAAGGCCGCAGGCGGCGACCCGGTCGGGTACGACCTGAACTTCGTCCTCGACAAGGGGGCGACGGACCGCCCGGAGTTGGCGGCGCGCGTCACGGAGCCGAAGACGGGCCGCACACTGGAGGTGTACACCACGGAGCCGGGGCTGCAGTTCTACAGCGGCAACTTCCTCGACGGCACGAACGTCGGCCGCGGCGGGGCCGTGTACAAGCAGTACAACGGGTTCTGCCTCGAACCGCAGAAGTTCCCCGACTCGGTGAACAAGCCGGAGTGGAAGGACCGCAGCAACCCGGTGCTGCGCCCCGGCGAGACGTACCGGCAGACGACGGTGTACAAGTTCGGGGTGACGAAGTAGTTGCAAGAGCGCGGCGAGCCGACCGCCGTGAGGCGGCGGGTGACTCTTACATCACCCGCCGCCTCACGGCGGTCGGCTCGCCGGTTTATTGCTTTTCGATCTCCTCCCACGCCAGCTCGCGGCCCGCGGCGTAGCACTCACTGGCGCGGAAGTCGTGCGGCTTCGGCTGCTCCCCGGGGTCGAGGCCGAACGCGTCCAGGTTCACCCAGAACAGCCCGTTGATGTGGCTCACCCGCGCGTCGGCGATCTTCACCCGCGCCTGCCCCGGCCGCATCTGCACGCGGAACTCGTCCACGCCCGTCATCAGCAGGCGGAGCCGGACGGTGCGCGGCTCCTTCCCCAGGTCGGTGATCGCCTCGCGGACGACGAGCCGGAACTCGATCGTCGTGGCGTTCGGGGACGGGTGGCGGACGCGCACGGCGCGGACGCGGCCGCCCGGCAGGCGGTAGCGGCGGAGGAACGCGACCAGTTCGTGCGGGCGGATCGGCGTCATGGTGGCGTGCGGTAGGAGGGTGGTGGGCGGCCCGGCTCACACGTACGAGTCGAACACCCGCACGCCGGCCCACGTCGGCTTGTTCTCGTCGATGAACTTGTTGTGCGTGGCGTCGTCCTGGTACGCGTCGTGGCTGGCCTTCGTGTCGAACACGAGGTGCAGGCCGACGTCCCAGTCGCGGTCGTTCACCGGCCGGTCGAGTTCGCGGCAGCACGGGCCGGCGGCGAAGAACACGATGCCGGGCTGCACGTTCAGGTACTTGTGGCAGGCGTCCACGAGCGCCTGCACGTTGGCCGGCGTCGGGTCCTTGAGCTTGAAGAAGACGTTGTGGGCGAGGCGGGTGGCGGGCATCGGTGGCGGCCTTCGGGGGAGAACGTACCGTGACGGGGTTGGGATACGCCCCGCCCCCGCCCCGTCAACGCGCCATGACCCTGCTCGACCTGTCGCTCCCGACCGCCGCCGAGAACGTCGCCCTCGACGAAGCCCTGCTGCTGGCCGCGGAGGACGGCACCGGCGGCGAGGTGCTGCGGGTGTGGAGCCAGCCCACCCCGGCGGTGGTCGTCGGGGCCGGCGGGTCCGTGGAGATCGACGTGGACCGCGAGGCGTGCGCCGCGGACGGCGTGCCGGTCGTGCGGCGGTCCAGCGGCGGCGGCACGGTGCTGCTCGACCCCGGTTCCCTGTGCGTGTCGGTGGTCCTCCGGATCGGCCCCGGACTCGACACCATCACGGGGGCGACCGGCTTCGTAATGGGGAAACTGCGGCACGCGGTCGCGGCGTACGAGCCCGGGGTGGAACTCGCCGGCAGCGGCGACCTCGCGGTCGGCGGGCGGAAGCTGGCCGGCAGCGCCCAGCAGCGGAAGCGGACGCACCTGCTCCACCACGCCAGCATCCTCGGCCCGACGGCGGAGTCCCGCGACCGCATCGCCCGCTACCTCCGCCCCCCGGAGCGGCAGCCCGCTTACCGGGCCGGCCGCGACCACCTCGCGTTCCTGGCGTGCGTGCTGTGCGACGACGCCGACCTGCGACGCGACGTGATCGCCGCCTGGGCGCCGGCGGGTGTGTATTCGAACCCGCCGCTGGAGCGGGTGCGCGAGTTGGTCGCCGAGAAGTACGGGCGCGACGAGTGGACCCTGCGGCGCTAACGGGTGCCGGCGTTGCCGCTTGCGGCTTCGCGTTGAGTTGACGAAGCCGCAGAGCAGCAACGCCTGGCACCCGTCCGTGCTATCATGGGGGAACGCGCCGCGGATGGAGGACGTGAAGGCGATGGCCCCCGACGTGCTGCGGCACCGGCTGGTGGTGTCGTTCGAGGCCGAGGCCGAAGACCTGCGCCCCGACCACTTGGTGAAGCAGGTGCTCGACCGATTGCCGGTGCCCTAGTCAAGGATGAAGGTTGAAGGATGAAGGATGAACCGGAGTAACGGCCGGCGCTCGTCTTCATCCTTCATCCTTCATCCGTCATCCTTCGAGAAGACATGCAGCAAGTCCTGTTCACCATCCCGGTCCTCAAAGGCTGGATGGACCCGACCGGCCTCCCGATCGCCGGGTTCGGCGTCATGCTGTTCCTGGCGTTCACCGTCGGCACCTACTGGGGCGTCCGCCGCGGCGGCGCCGCCGGCATGACCGCCGCCCAGATCCAGGACATGTTCCTGTGGGTCGTCCTCGGCGGCCTGGTCGGCGCCCGGCTGCTGTACATGTACCAGTTCTCCAACCAGTTCCCCGACAAGTCGCCGCTGGCGCTGGTCGGCGCGTTCTTCCAAATCTGGCGCGGCGGGCTCGTCTTCTACGGCTCGGCGTTCGGCGGCGTCGCGGCCTACGGGTTCTTCTACTGGTTCGTCCTCCGCCGCCTCCGCGTGAACATCTGGGCGCTGGCCGACGGCGTCGCCCCGGTTCTCGCGCTCGGGCTGGCGATCGGCCGCTTCGGCTGCTACCTGAACGGCTGCTGCTGGGGACAGGTCGCGGTCGAGGAGGTCGCCCCCGTCCCGCTCGGCGGGGCGCACTTCCCGCTGATGCCGGCCCACTGCCGCGACCAGCTCGTCCGCGACGAGCACCTGCAAACGTCCACCGGGTTCGCCCTGTACGCGCGCGAGCGCGGCCCCGGCGCCGACCCCCGCGCGCGGGTGCTCCTGGTCGAACCCGGCTCGCCGGCGGCGGAGGCCGGGCTGAAGGTCGGCGACCGCGTCGTGAAGGTCAACGGCCAGCCGAACGGCATCGTCGTCGAGGTGAGCGGCGAGCGGGCCGAGGAGGTCGCCGCCGCCCTGGCCAAGCACCGCGGCGAGGTGACGCCGGCGACCGCGACGCGGCCGACGACGGTGTACTTCGCCGAGTACGAGGACTACGTTCAGGCCGTCGTCGCGGTGCCGCCGGCGGGCGTGACCTACGTCGAATCGGACGCGCTCGGCGAGCTCGCCCGCGAGTGGCCGCGCGGCAAGCACGAGGTCGAACTGGCTGTTCGTAGGGGCACGGAGGTGGTGGAACTCTCACCGTTCGTGCCGCGGTCCGTCGGGCTCTACCCGACGCAGTTGTACGAATCGGTGTCCACGGTCCTGCTGATCTTCTTCCTGCTGGCCTACCACCCGTTCCGGCGCCACGACGGGCAGCTCATGGTGCTGCTGATGCTGGTCTACGCCGTCCACCGGTTCGTGAACGAGTCGCTGCGCGTCGAGCCGACCTACGCCATGGGCCTGACGTTATCGCAGTGGGTCAGCGTGTTCATCTTCGTGTCGGGGTTGGGGATCGAGGCGTACCTTTGGCGGACGCAGCCGAGCCGGTGGAAGCCGCAACCGCTGCCATCGCCAGAGGTTCCGCCGGCCACGGCGGCGGGCGTCGGTCCAACATAGATTCTTGCGGGCGACTCAATGCTTTTCTAACGGGGTCCCCCTCTCGGGCGAAACCAATGAGTCCCGCCAGAACGTCACCCGGGGTTGCCCGGTTTGGCGGCGGGCGGTACAAGGGCGCAACTCCGGGTCGGTCGGGCGTTCCTGGTCCGTCCCGCGAGCAGGAGCCACACCCATGCGCCGCCTCGGACCCGCCCTGGCCGCGTTCCTCGCCGCCGTCACCACCATCAGCGCCCAGCCGGTCCCCGGACAGCCGCTGCAACCGCAGCCGGCGCCGGCCGACCCGCGCGTCAACCTCCACCTCGACGGGTGGGAGAAGACGATGGGGGCGCTGGTGAACTACGGGGCCGAGTTCGAGCTGGAGAAGAAGGACAACGTGTTCGGGAAGGCCCGACAGTACAACGGCAGCGTGCTGTGCATGAAGCCGAACTTCGCCGCCCTGCGGATCGACGACCCGGCGAACAAGGCCAACTACGAGGCGTTCCTCAGCAACGGCAAGTCGGTGTACCACTACGAGGGCGCCAAGAAGACCATCACCGAGTTCAAGCTCACCGGCGGCGGCGTCGGCGACAACCTGATGCTCGACTTCCTCGGCGGGATGAAGTCGGCCGACGCCCAGCGGCGGTTCCACATCACGGTCGTGGCCGACGACCCGACGAAGGACCCGAACTACGTCGTGCTGCGGATTCAGCCGCTGCTGGCCCGCGACAAGCAGGAGTTCGTGGACGCCCGGATGGCGCTGCTGGCGCCGACGAACGTGGCGAAGCTGCCGGCGTACCTACCCGCGGTGGTGTGGCTGCAGCAGCCGGGCGGCGTCGAGGAGACGTGGAAGCTGCGGGGGCACAAGACGAACCAGCAGGGGGTGGGGCCGAACCTGTTCCAGTTCGACAACAAGTTGCCCCAGGGCTGGCAGTTGCAGCAGGCGCCGGCCCCGCCGCCGCCCGGCGCCCCCACCAAGTGACCCCTCGAAACGCCCGGAGACCTCGGTCTCCGGGCTTCGCCTGTGGCACTTCTCATTTTCTCACGACCTCTTCACCCGCGTCGCGTACCTTGTAGGCGAACCGGCGGCCGCGGGCCGCCTCACTTTCGTTTTCACCCAGGGGTATGCCATGCGGGCGTCGCGGTGGCTGATGGCGGGGCTGTTCGTGGCCTCGACCGTGATGGTGGTGTCGGCCCAGCAGCCCGGCCGGCAGTTCGGCGGCGGCGGCAAGGGCGGGCTGACCGGGCAGGTGACGAACAACGTCGCCCTCCAGGAGGAGCTGAAGCTCTCCGACGACCAGAAGTCGAAGCTGAAGGCCGCCGCAGAGAAGGCCGGCGCCAGCATCAAGGAGGCGTTCAAGGACGCCGGCGGCGACAAGGAGAAGATCGGCGCGCTGTTCACCAAGATGGCCGAGGACAGCGCCAAGCTGGTGAACGAGACGCTGACCGCCGAGCAGAAGGTCCGCCTGAAGCAGATCGAGCGGCAGCTGTCCGGCGTCCGCGCGTTCGGGAACGACGAGATGGTCGCCGACCTGAAGCTCGAGGACGGCCAGAAGACCAAGATCAAGGGGATCGTGGACGAGTACAGCAAGGACGTCCGCGAGCTCGGCGGGTTCGGCGGGTTCGGCAAGGGCGGGTTCGACAAGGAGAAGGCGGCCGAGGCGGCCAAGAAGCGTGAGAAGCTCGAGAAGGGCGCCCTCGCCGACATCGACGAGGTGCTCAACGACAGCCAGCGCAAGACGTGGAAGGAACTGAACGGCGCCCCCGTCGCCGACATCGCCAAGGTCCGCGCCGGCGCGTTCGGCGGGTTCGGCGGCACCGGCGGGTTCGGCAACAAGGGGAAGACCACCCCGAAGAAGGACTGAGTCCCTACACTCTCCCGAGTGTCGCGCCGGCCCGCGGGCACGCCCGCGGGCCGGTCCGTTTTCCCACCGCGGGAGCCCGCCGGTGCCCCACCCGGACGACGACTACGACTTCGACGACCGCCCCCGCAGGCGGCCGCGTCGCGAGTACGACGATGACGACGACGACTTCGACGACCGCCCCCGCCGGCGGCGTCGCCGGCCGCCGTCGGGCGACGGGCTGCAGTACGTGGTGCCGGTGAACACGAACCTGCTGGCAATTCTGGCCGGCTACGCCGGACTGGTGTCGGTGCTGTGCTTCCCGGCCCCGTTCGCCCTCGTGCTCGGCATCCTCGCGCTGCGACAGCTCAAGCGCAACCCGGACCAGCACGGGAAGGGGCGGGCCATCTTCGGGATCGTGATGGGAACGCTGTGCAGCCTGCCGATTCCCGTCATTGCGGTGATGGCGGCGCTGGGCGAGCTGAAGTGACGTGTCGCGTCAGAGCGGCCCCACGTCGAACGCCGCGTGCTTGGGCAACTGTCGCTTCCCGACGAGCGGGAACAGCAGCCCGAATAACCCGTCACGGAGTCGGCACGCGAGTCGGTTCTCCCACTGCGCCACGATCCCGAACCGCCACGACTCAGTCGTGATCGCCGCCGTCCGTCGGTAGCGCTCGGCGGTGAACCCCTCCCACGCCGCGGCCGGTGTCGCGGCCGCGCGGACGTGGCGCGCCAGCACCACCGCGTCCTCGATCGCCATGCAACCGCCCTGCCCGAAGTTCGGCGTCGTGGGGTGGGCCGCGTCGCCGACCAGCCCGACCCGGCCGACGTGCCAGGGCTTCGCCGGCGGCCGGTCGAGGATGTCGTTCCGGAGCACCCGCTCGGCCGGGGTGGAATCGATCAACTGCTCGACCGGCGCCGCCCAGCCGCGGAAGGCGTCCCGCGCCGCGGCACGCTCGTCGGCGGCGTGTCCGCCCGGCGGGGCGTTCAACCCGGCGAACCAGTACACGCGATCGCCCGGGAGCGTGGTGATGCCGAAGCGGCGGCCGCGCCCCCACCACTCGCCGAGGTAACCAGGTTCGACCCCGTTCGGCCGCGGGCACACGCCGCGCCAGCAGGTGTGCCCCGCGTACCGCGGCGGCTGCGACCCGAACAGCGCCGCTCGCACCACCGAGTTCAGTCCGTCCGCGCCAACCACCAGGTCGGCGGTGTCGGCGTGGCCGTTCTTGAAGCGGACGGTTGCAGCGCCGCCGTCCTGCTCGACGGCGACACACTCGTACCCGTAGCAGGCGACGCCCGGCGGGAGCTGAGCGGCGAGGGCGGCGACGAGTTCGGCCCGGTGGGTCATGGCGACGAACGGGCGGACGCCGAAGCGCTGCTCGAAGTAGTCGGCCGAAAGGGTGAGTTGAACCTTGTACCCGGCGCGGGCGCGCATCTCCGACTGCTTCATCGGGAGCGACACTGCCCGGACGGCGTCGCCGGCCCCGAGGTAGTCGAGCGCTCGCAGGGCGTTGGCCCACAGGCTGATGCCGGCCCCGACCTCGCGCAGCTCCGGGGCGCGCTCGTAGACGACGACCTCGCAGCCGACCTTCCGCAGCGCGACCGCCGCGGCCAGCCCGCCGATCCCGGAGCCCACGATCAGTACGCGCACGTTACACCCACTTCATCAGCACGCCGAGGTAGTTGTCCTTGTCCTTGAGCAGCCCCTCGTAGGCGTCGCCGAGTTGCTCCGGGGTGATCGTGTGCGTGACCAGCCCCGCCAGGCTCAACCGCCCGGCGGCGAGCTGGCGCAACAACCACGCCTGCGCCTTGTTGATGTCCCACGCCCCGGCGAGCCGGGTGTGCGCCGGTTCGAACAGCATGTTCCCGTGGGCGCCGGTCACTTCGATGTAGCGGCGGTGCAGGTCGTCGTAGAAGTTCACCTCCTTCGCCTTCCCGCGCGGGCTGCCGACCACGACCACCTGCCCGGCGTCGCACGCCAGCGACATCGCCACCGGGATCGCGTCCGGCACGCCCGTCGCGTCGGCGACCAGCTCCGCGCCGCGGGCTCCGAGGAAGGCGCTCAGCTGCGCCTTCGCGTCGCCCGCGGTCGGGTCGATGACGTGATCGTTGAACCTTGTACCCGGCGCGTGCGCATCTCCGACTGCTTCATCGGGAGCGACACATTGCCGACGGCGTCGCCGGCCCCGAGGTAGTCGAGCGGCTCGCAGGGCGTTGGCCCACAGGCTGATGCCGGCCCCGACCTCGCGCAGCTCCAGGGCGCGGCTCGTAGACGACGACCTCGCAGCCGACCTTTCGCAGCGCGACCGCCGCGGCCAGCCCGCCGATCCCGGAGCCCACGATCAGTACGCGCGTTGCACCACTTCATCAGCACGCCGAGGTAGTTGTCCTTGTCCTTGAGCAGCCCCCTCGTAGGCGTCGCCGAGTTGCTCCGGGGTGATCGTGTGCGTGACCAGCCCCGCCAGGCTCAACCGCCCGGCGGCGAGCTGGGCGCAACAACCACGCCTGCGCCTTGTTGATGTCCACGCCCCGGCGAGCCGGGGTGTGCGCCGGCTCGAACAGCATGTTCCCGTGGGCGCGGTCACTTCGATGTAGCGGCGGTGCAGGTCGTCGTAGAAGTTCACCTCCTTCGCCTTCCCGCGCGGGCTGCCGACCACCACCACCTGTCCGGCGTCGCACGCCAGCGACATCGCCACCGGGATGGCGTCCGGCACGCCCGTCGCGTCGGCGATCAGCTCCGCGCCGCGCGTGCCGAGGAAGGCGTTCAGTTGTTCCTTCGCGTCGCCGGCCGACGGGTCGATGACGTGGTCCGCGCCCGCGGCCGTCGCGGCGTCGCGGCGCATCTTCACGGCGTCGATGCCGACCACCGGCGAGGCGCCCGCGGCGAGGAGGCAGCGGAGCGCGAACTGCCCGATGATGCCGAGGCCGAGCACCGCGGCGCTGCGCCCGAGGGTCAGCCCGGCCCGCACCGACGCGCCGAGGCCGTACCGGGCGATGACCGCGGCCGCGGCCTTCTCGAACGTCAGGTTGTCGGGCATCTTCCACACCCGGCAGCGCTCGTGGCCGACGGTCAGCAACTCGGCCGAGGCGTGGTTGCCGGGGTAGCTGACGCGGTCGCCCTCCCGGAAGCCGCCGGGGAAGTCCTTGCCGACCTTCAGGACGCGGCCGGCGGCCGAGTACCCGGAGCGGAACGGGAACTTCCAGTCCGGCAGGTTCGGGTCCTTGAGCCACTGGTGGGTGCCGGTGTACACGGCCAGTTCGGTGCCGGCGCTGATCGCGGAGTATTCGGCGGCGATGAGGATCTGGTTCGGCCCGGGGTCGGGGATGTCCACCTCGCGGACGGTGGTCTTGAACGGCTCGGTGATAACGGCCTGACGGGCGCGGACCATGTGCGAGACTCGCGGGTGGGGCGGACGGATGTGGCGAATTCTAGGAAGTGACACGGAGCCGGCCCCGTCGGG
>JBGAQM010000239.1:0-10116 GCA_044220735.1 Urbifossiella sp.
TCCCTCGAACGCCGTCACCGCGTCGTACTCGCGGATGGCGTTGGCGCTGTCCCCCGCCGCCTCGTAGGCGCGGCCGAGCTGGTAGTGCGTGTCGGCGCCGGCCTTCAGGTAGCCCTTGTAGTCCTTGAACGCCTGAATCGCCAGGTCCGGCCGCTGCAGCTCGTCGATGTACAGCTCGCCCAAAATCTTCGTCGCCGCGTACCACGCGTCCTCGTCGTCGCGGCTCCCCTTCGGGCTCTCGCGGATGTCTTCGAGCAGCGCGATCCCCGCGTCGCGGTTCCCCTGCCGCAGCAGGCACCGTGCCCGGATCAGCCGCACGCCGTTCGCCTGCGGCTGCATCACCGTCGCCAGCGCCGACAGGTGCGCCGCCCACTCCAGCAGCTCCGGGTCGTCCGACTTGCCGTTCAGAATCCCCATCGCCTTCTTGACGCAGTACGCCACGTCGAAGAAGCCCGACACGCGCTCGCGCTTCGCCCGCAGCTGCTCCTCCGTGACCGAGAAGTAGTAGCTGTCCTTCTTCTTCAGCAGGTCGGCGTCGGTGCTGCTGTACGTCAGGCCCGTCTCGACCTGCACCAGCGCGTTCATCGGGTCCGACGCCTTCGCGTACAGCTCGGCGCGGCGGCGGAAGATGTCGAGCTCGTTGCGGCCGCCGGCTTCGAGGTACAGGCCCAGGCTGCCGATCGCCGCTTCGGGGTCGCCGCGGGCGTCGTCCAGGTCGGCGAGCTGCTTCAGCGCCGCGAGGTAGATGTCGCGCTGGTCCTTCGGCAGCCGCGCCGGCTTCACGTCGAGGCCGGCGCGCTTCACCTGTTCGAGGTAGCCGCGGGCGCCCTCGGCGTCGCCGGCGGCGGTACACACGTCGGCGAGCTTGCGGAAGATGCCCGGGGCGCGCTCGCGCAGCCCGCGGCCGGCGATGCGGAGGTAGCCCGCCCCGCGCTCGCGGCGCTCGGGGTCGGCGTCGTCGATCAGCGCCAGCCCCAACTGCTCGACGTACTCGTAGTTGAACTCGGTCGGCGCCCCGCCGGCCGCGGCCGCGACGAACTCGGCCTCCGTGAGCTGGCTGTACAGCACCGCCTTGAGTTCCTGCGCGCCGGCGTCGGTGCGGTCGGCGGCGAGGCGGCGCTCGGCGGCGGCGATGGCCTCGATGCGCCGGCCGGGCTTGTCGAGCTCGGCCCACCCGACGCGCTCGCGGACCGCCCCCGGGCCGTGCTTCAGCGCCAGCTCCCACGCCGGGAACAGCACCGCCCGCCGCACCCCGGCGTGGTACCCGGGCGTCTCGGGGTCGAGCAGCTTCGCCAGCGTGCCGGCGGCCGCGGGATAGTCCTTCGCGTGCGCCAGGCTGATGGCGCGCAGGTAATCGACGCGCGCCTGGTACGCCGGCTTCTTCCGCGTCACCAGGTCGAGGAAGCGGTCGGCCTCCTCGCGCTCGCCGGGGGTGGGGGCGCGGCCGGCGAGGAGGAACCGCTCGGCGCGGTCGAGGCACAGGCCAAAGTCGAGGATGTCGATGAGCTCCGGCTCGCGGTCGAGCTTGGCGAGCGTGAGGTTCTCGTGCAGCCCGCGCATGCCGGCGACGGCGAGCGGGCTCTTGGGGTCGAGCTCGGACGCCCGGCGGAAGAAGTACAGCGCCTCGCGGAGCCGGCCGAGGTTCTGGTAGCTGTACCCGCGCAACACGTGCTTGAACACCCGCAGCCCCGGCAGCACCTTCGTGGCGTAGACGAAGTAGATCGTCACCGGCAGCAGGAACGCCACCGCCGGGCCGATGTTCACCATCTTGCCGCTCAGGTCCATCAGGTGCAGCGCCACGCCGAGCGCGGCGCACAGCGCCATGATCTCGACCTCGCTCTCCTCGGCCTCGGCGGAGAACGTGAGCAGGTAGAAGAACGGCAGGCCGATGAGGACGTACAGGCCGAGGTTGAACCGGGCGGCGGCGCCCTCGGGGCCGGCCAGGCCGGGGAGGCGGTTGGCGTACTCGCCGCCGAGGTAGATCAGCGCCCCGCCGACGGCGATGCCGGTGCCGAACCGCCACCACGGGTCGGCGACCTGCCGCAGCCGGTAGAACCCGAACCCGAGCAGCGCCCCCGCCGCGGCGCAGTACCCGAGCCAGTCGCCCGGGAGCTTCCCCTTCCGCGGGTCGTCGTCGGCGAAGGCGGCGGACGTGGCGTGCCGGATGTCGTCGAACGTGAGGCCGAACAGGTGCGCGACCGGCGCCGCCCACGGCTCGGCGAAGTCGCGGCCGCTCAGCACGCCGGCGGCGAGGCCGAACACGACGCCGCCGTACACGAACGTCGGGCTTTCGAGCAGCACCAGGAGCGGGAAGGCCGTCCAGTTCTGCCACGGGCGGACGCCGCGCTTCAGTTGCAGGGCGGTGCCGCCGATCAGGCCCAGCAGCAGCCCGGCGGTCGTCCAGCCGAGCACCCACGGCAGGTCGACGCGGACGGCGGACGGGTCCACGGCGACCTGGAGGGCGACGAAGACCCACAGGCCGAGGAACACGCCCTTGAGGATGTACTCGTTGCGGTGCCAGGCGGTCATTGCGCTTCCGGGGAGGTGCGGGCGGGCCGCCGGGCCGCCGGAAGGTCGGGGCGGGGCCGGGGATCGGTCGGTCCCCCCGGGCCGGGCCGCCGGAAGGTCGGGGCGCGGTCGGGGCCGGTTCACCGGTGAGGATACAGGACGGGCGGGACAGGTGGTAGGCGGGGGCCGCCAACCGCCGGCCCCCGGAGGTTTTTCGTTGCCCCCGCGCCCGCGGTGAATACGCTGCCCCGGACTCGCGTCAACCGTCGGGGGCGGTTCCCCCGCGCAGCTCACCACACTGAAGGGATCGCGCGATGACGAAGACGTTCGTTCGGGTGGCGTTCACGGCCGCGGCCGCGGCCGCGGTGTTCGTGGCCCTCGGCGCGGCGCCGACCGCCGCCCAGGAGAAGGGGCTCACGATCAAGGACATCATGAAGGCCGGGCACGGCGGCACCGACCCGCTCCTGAAGCAGGTCGGCGTCGCCGCCGCGGGCGGCAAGTGGGACGCGGCCGTCACCGCCGCCAAGTCGCTCGAGTCGAACGCCGCGATGCTCGCGAAGGCGACGCCGGGCAAGGGCGGGGCGGACTCGTGGGAGAAGCAGACCGGCAGCTACCACAAGAACATGACGGCCCTGCTCGCCGCCGCCGAGAAGAAGGACGGCCCCGGGGTGAAGACGGCCGTCGGCGCGATCACGAGCTCGTGCAAGGCGTGCCACTCGGTGCACAAGGGGAAGTGAGTTCGCCCCGGCGAGCCGCGGGCCGATCGTCACTTCGACACCACGTCCTCGGCGTACGTGCTCTGGTACGCGTACCGCGTCCCCTCGCCGAGGTGGTTCGGCAGCTCCGCCTTCGCACTCAGCCGCGCCGCGTGGTAGCGGCCCGCCGCCGGGTCGAAGTACACCTCGCCGGCCCACAGCATCGGCACCAGCGGCACCTGCTCGCCGGCCGTCTTCGGCGGCGCCTTCAGCGCCGTGCCCACGCCCACCACCATGAGCCCGTCGCGCACGCCCTTCGACGTGTACGTCTGGGCGAACTCGTGCGTCTCGCCGGCGCCGAGCGGCGGGTCGAGCTTCAGGCTGAACGCCCGGCCCCAGGTCTGCCCCTCGGCCGGTGCGGCGTCCGGCAGCACGACGCGGAACGGCAGTTCGGCGTGCAGCCGGGCCGCGTTGCCCCCCTTCGCCTCCTTCACCTCCACCAGCCGGCCCTGCGGATCGACCACGACGACCACCACCGGCCGGTTCAGGTAGTCGGCCATCCCCTTGGCGTCGTCGGGGTTGGCCGAGTCGAGGGTGACGGTGGTGCCGTCGGCCTGGCGGATCTCGCGCTTGAGCTCGGTGATGGTCATTTCGAGGGTGGCGACGCCGGCGGCGGACACGTCCTTGACGGCCCACCGGCGGGTGAGCGCCAGGCTGGTGCGGGTGTCGGCGGTGACGGCCTTCTCGGCCTTGTCGTCGAGGGTGGTTTCCTGCACGGCGGTCTGCTGGGCGACCTTGTAGGTGTACGTCTGCCCGGCCTGCCACTTGAACCGCGGGGCGGCGCCGGGCTGGGCGCACACGACGCCGGCCGCGGCCAGGGCGCCGAGAACGAGTGCGAACTTGAGTCGTGTCATCGCCGCCCCTCCGGTGGAGGCGGGGCTATAGCGAGGCGCGGGGGACGGGGGAACGCCAAACGCGCCCGAAAGCCCGGGGGCGGCCGTCCCCGGGCTTTGCCCGCGATTAACGGCGGCGCCCGACCAGCACGCCCGCCACAATCAGCGCCCAGCACGCCCCCGGCAGCCAGTCGCCGAGCCGCGCGTACGGCGACCCGCGGTCGTCGATCGGCACCGCCGCGGTCACCACCGCTTCCACCTGCTTCGGCGCCGCCGCCACCACGCGGCCGTCCGGGTCGATCACCGCGGAGATGCCCATGTTCACCGCCCGCACCACGCTGCGGCGGCACTCCACGGCGCGGAACCGGCAGACCGCCAGGTGCTGCTCGTGCTCCTCGGTGCCGTCGAACCAGCCGTCGTTCGACAGGTTCACCAGAAAGTCCACGGCCTGCCCGTCGCCCGCCGGCCCGACGTAGCGGCGCGCCAGCGACGGGTCCGAGTCCTCGTAGCAGATCAGGCAGCCGAACGTGAAGTGCCGCCCGCCGGCGGCCGCCACCGGGAAGCGCGTCCAGTTCCGGCCGGGGCGGCACGAGTAGTCGCCCTCGTACGGCGTGAACGCTTGCAGCCACGGGAACGTGCCGCGGAACGGCACGTACTCGCCGAACGGCACGAGGTGAATCTTGTCGTACCGCCCCACCTCCTGCCCGGTCGCGGTGAGGAGCAGCGCCGAGTTGTACTTCCACAATTCGCCGGCGTCCCACTCGGTGCATCCGAGGCCGAGCAGCACCGGCACCCGCCACCCCTGCGCGGCGAAGTACGCCCGGCAGCTCGCCACCTGCGCCGCGAACTCGGGCGGCGCCGGGCCGGTCGCGGCGAGCCACTCGGCGGGGAAGCACGTCTCCGGCCACAGCACCAGGTCCGGCCGCGGGTCGGCGAGCGCGGCGCGGAGGTGGAGCGCCGCGTACACCTGGCCCATCGGGCGGCCGTCGGCGTTCTTCTCGAACTGCGGCACGGTCCCCTGCACCGCCGCGACTACCGGCCCGGCCTCGAACGGGGCGTGGTTCAGCCGCACGAACCCGTACCCGACCGCCGCCACAAGCACCGCCGCGGTCACCGCCGTCGCCCGCACCGGCTTCGGCCCCCCGCGCCGCATGAGCCAGTCGGCCGCCAGGCCGTTCACCGCGGCGACGACGGCCGACACCGCGTACACGCCGCCGAGGTCGGCGAGCTGCACGAGCGGCAGGAAGTCGTGCTGCGCGTAGCCGAGGAAGTACCACCCGAAGCCGGCCTTCAGGTGCAGCGCGGCCGGGAGGAAGTCGAACCCGGTTGGGAAGTGCGCCCGCGCGTACTCGAGCGCCACCCACACGACGGGGAACGACAGCGCGAGGGGCACCCCGGGCACGCGGTCGAGGCGGCGCAGCAGCGCGAGCCCGACCACCCAAAACGCCGGGCACCAGACCAGCGCGATGCCGAGCCACGAGACGTACATCGCCGGGTGGGCGACGCGCATCCACTGCACGGCCGGGAGGAAGAACGCGATCGCGCCGGCGTACGCGGCGAGGTAGCGCCGGCGGCGCGACACGGGGGCGCGAACGAGGGTGAGCCACGGGGCGAGGGCGACGAACGCGACGGGGCCGAGGTTCAGGGGGAAGAACGCCGTCCACAGCAGCAGGCCGGACGCGACCGCGGGGAGGAACACACGGGGCTTCACGCGGTCGCTCTCCTGGCGGTCGGAAGGGGTCGTTCCTGGGGTTCCGCGTAGGCCGCCCCGGGTTCCACCCGGGCTACACGCCGACGCCCCTCCGGGGCTCAAGCCCCGAGCCGATGGAGCGCGGGTCTTAGCCCGGCAGGGCGTCGGCGTGTAGCCCCGGGTGGAACCCGGGGCGGCCCACGCGGTGTCGCGTTCAGCCCAACGCGCCCATCAGCACCACCGGCACCGGCGTACCCGTGTCGTACCGCGCGTCCCCCGCCGGCAGCGCCAGCAGCGCGTCGGCGGGGGCCATGCCGCGCAGGTCGGGGGCGCTGCCGCCGTCCAGCGGCCGCACCGCCCAGCCGACCGCCGCGGGTTCGAGCTTCGCCGGCCGGTACGTCGGCCGGTCGTTCGACTCCGCCACCGCCGCCGCGAGCGGCAGGTTCACCACGCGCGGCCCGGGGTCGGCGTGGCCGGCCATCTTCCGCAGCGCCGGCCGCACGAACAGCTCGAAGCACACCAGCGCGCTGACGGGGTTCCCCGGCAGGCCGAAGACGAGGGTGTCGCCGCGGGTGCCGAACAGGAGCGGCTTCCCCGGCTTCATCCGCACCTTGTGGAAGTGCGCCGCGACGCCCAGTTCCGCGAGCACCCCGGGCACGAGGTCGAACTTCCCCGCCGAGACGCCGCCGGCGATCAGGACGACGTTGCTGTTGTCGAGCGCGGGGCCGATCACGGCTTTGAGTCCGTCCCCACTGTCCCGGGCGATGCCGTGGTCGCACCCGTGCGTTCCGGCCTGACACGCCAGGGCGGTGAGCATCGGGCCGTTCGTGTTGCGAATCTGCCCCGGGCCGGGCGGTTCGGACACGCCCACGAGCTCGTCACCCGTCGCCACGACTCCGACGTCGAGAAAGCGGCACGTCTCGATGCGGGCTCGTCCCACCCCGGCGAGGACGCCGATCGTCGCCGGCGTGAGGACGGTTCCCGCGGCGGCGACGACCTCGCCCGCGCGCATCTCGGCGCCGCGGCGGAACACCCACGCCCCGGGGCGCGGCGCGGTGTTGATCCGCACGCGGTCGCCGGCCGCGGTCGTGTCCTCCTGCATCACCACGGCGTCGGCGCCGGCCGGGATCGGGGCGCCGGTGTAGATGCGGGCGCATTCCCCGGGGCCAATTTCCTTCCGCGGCACGACGCCGGCGGGAATCTCCTCCACGACGCGCAGCTCGGCGTCGAACCGGTCGGTCGAACGAACGGCGTACCCGTCGCGGAGGGACTTGTCGAACGGCGGCGCGTCGCGGTCGGCGGTCACGTCTTCCGCCAACACGCCGCCGACGTTTGCCGGTTCGAGCGGCATCACCCGCGGCGGGAGCGGCCGGGCGCGGGCGAGGACTTCGGCGAGGGCGTCGGCCACCTCCAGCATCGGGTTCGACTCCTCGTGACACCGCCGACGCCCGCCCCGGGTTCCACCCGGGGCTACTCGCCGTCGTGCTCCGCACTCCAATCCCCGAGCCACGGTGCGCGGTTCTTAGCCCGGAGGGCGTAGGCGTGTAGCCCCGGGCGAAACCCAGGGCGGCCTGCCGCGGAGGTCGTTCCACCTACGCGCCGCGGGTAGCGATTCTACCGGCGGTGCGGCCGCGGTCGCCACCCGAACCCCGGGCGTCGCTCCAACAGTCTTTTGTGGCATCGACTCAATTCGTGCCTCGACCCCCCGGGGGGGAGGCGTACACACAATGAACCCGGCCCGAGCTTTGAGCGTGGCCGGCCGCACAGGTTGCCGGGCTTTCCTTTTTACAAAGCAAGCGCCAGCCCCACCCAGAACCCCCAAATCGTGCGGACACTGGGGAAGCATAGCGGGATGCGCCGACCTTGACGGCTGTGACGCGCCGGGTCGGGTTTTCCGGGTTGTGGCGCCGCCCGAAACCGGTTGGCGCCCCCTTGGCACGGATTAGGCTTAACTCGGAGACGTTCCGACCCGCACGGGAGAACCACCCCATGACAACACGCCTGCCCGCCCTGGTCCTCGCCGCGGCCGGTCTACTCGGCTCCGCGGCGCCGGCGTCCGCCGCCTGGAACAACGTGTTCCAGGTCTGCTGCAACGACTGCAACCGCCCCCGCACCTCGTACTCGCCCCCCGCCGCCTGCCCGGCCCCGTGCCCGCAGCCGGAGGTGCGCGTCAGCTACGTCCAGCGGTGCTACTACCAGCCGGTGACCGAGTACGTCCGCCGCAGCTACTACGAGCCGGTGACGAAGAACGTGACCAGCTACTACTACGAGCCGGTCACGGAGTACAAGTACACGACCTACTACGACCCCTGCACCGGCTGCCCGCAGCGCGTCTGCCAGCCGACGACGTCGTACCGGATGCGGTCGAAGTGCAACGCGGTGACGAGCTACGTCGAGCGGTGCGCGATGGTCCCGGTGACGACCCTGCGGCCGGTGACGGTGCAGCAGCCGGTGGTGTCGTACTACTACCCGCCGACGCCGCAGTGCGACGCCTGCCCGCCGGGCGCCGGCATCGCCGCCCCGCAGGGGCCGTCGGTGAACGAGCTGCGGAGCCCGCCGAGCGTCGTGCCGGGCGCCGGCGAGAACCTGCCCGCGCAGCAGCTGCCGACCGGCCCGAACACGTCGTTCCCGCGCACCGGCCCGACGACGGCCCCGGCGCTGCGGCCCGACCGCACCACGTCGTTCAGCCGCACGGTGACGGTCCGCGGCGAGGTGGTGGAGCGCGACCAGACGACGCCGCGGTCGGCGGCCCGGGTGGTGTTCGTGAGCGCCGCCAACCCCGAGCGCCGCGAGTACGCCACGGCGAACAGCTTCGGCGAGTTCGACCTGCGCCTGCCGGCCGGCAACTGGTACGTGTACCTCGGCGGCGCCGACGGCCGGGCCACGTTCCACAAGCAGGTGACCGTCGGCGACCGCGAGACGGTGGACTACCGCGTCGTCAGCCGGTAACTGATAGAGGAACCGCTCGCCTCGAAGCCCGGGGACGGTGTCCCCGGGCTTCGCCCGTTTTTGGAGCCCGCATGTCCCGCCTCGCGCTCGCCCCCCTGCTCCTGCTTCTCGCCGGCATCGCCGCGGCCGAGGACTGGCCCGCCTGGCGCGGCCCCCGCGGCGACGGCACCGTCGCCGACACCGGCTACCCCCTCACCTGGAGCGCCACACAGAACATCAAGTGGAAGTTCCCGATCGGCGGCACCGGCCACTCGTCGCCGGTCGTCAGCAAGGGGAAGGTGTTCTTCGCGTCCTGTGTGGAAGCCGAGAAGCAGCGCGTGCTGCACTGCCTCGACCGCGCCACCGGCAAGGAGTTGTGGCGCCGCGTGGCCGTGACCGCCGAGCTGGAGCGGAAGCACGGCGAGAACAGCTGGGCCAGCTCCACCCCCGCCGCCGACGGCGAGCGCGTCTACGTCACGTTCCTCGACCGGCCGAAGCTGCGCGTCTTCTGCTACGACTACGCCGGCACGCTGCTGTGGGAGAAGACGCCCGGCGAGTTCCACTCGCAGCACGGCTTCAGCAGCCCGCCGGTGCTGTACAAGGACATGGTCATCGTGAACGGCGACCAGGACGCGCCGAAGGGGCAGACCGCGTACCTCGTGGCGCTGGACCGCGCCACGGGCGAGGAGCGGTGGCGGGCCGACCGGCCGAACAAGCTGCGCTCGTACTGCCCGCCGACGATCGTGGACGCGGCCGGGCGCAAGCAAATGGTCCTCACCGGCAGCAAGTGCGTCGCCGGCTACGACCCCGACACCGGCAAGCAGCTGTGGCTCGTGGACGGCCCGACGGAGCAGTTCGTCTCCAGCATGGTGATGCACGACGGCGTGTTGCTGCTGACGGCCGGCTTCCCGCAGCACTGGGTGATGGCGATCGACCCGGCCGGCAGCGGGAACGTGACGAAGTCGCACGTGTTGTGGTCGAAGCAGAACGAGGGCGGGTACGTGCCGAGCCCGGTGGCGCACGGCGGGCACCTGTACCTGGTGGACGACCGCGGCGTGGCGAGCTGCTGGGACGTGAAGACCGGCCGGCAGCGCTGGAAGGAGCGGCTCGGCACGACCGGCCACCACGCCTCGGCGGTCGCCGCCGACGGGCGGGTGTACTTCACCGCCGACGACGGCGTGACGACCGTGGTGCGGGCGGCGGCCGAGTTCGAGGTGTTGAGCCGCAATGCGCTCGGCGAGAAGGTGTACGCGTCGCCGGCGTTCAGCGACCGCGAGGTGTTCGTCCGCGGCGAGAAGCACGTGTACTGCGTCGCGGGGCGCTGAGTCGGGAAGTCCGGCGAGCCGAGCCCCGTCAGGGGCCGGGTGAGTCACGCGATCCGATCGACATTGAACGTGATTCC
>JBGAQM010000240.1:0-10067 GCA_044220735.1 Urbifossiella sp.
GTGGCGCGCCCGTGATGCACGCCGGTTGCCTCCCACCCTCTCCCCTCGGGGGAGAGGGTCGCGGCGAAGCACGCGGGGTGAGGGGGTTAACCACCCACGATGCCGACCAATAACCCCCGCACCCAACCCGGACGCTCTACCAGTCCGGACGCCCGCGTAGAATGCCGCCAGCACGCGGGGGGGCACGCCATGCGGAAGCGCGTCGGGGCCGGCGTCGTCGTTCTGCTCGTCGTCGCCGTCGCGGGCGGCGCCTGGTGGGCGTTGCGCGTCGCCGAACAGCCGCGGGCCGTGGCCGTCCCCGTCCCCCTCGGCGGCCGCCTCGACCTCGACCAGACGCCGTTCGGCGAGGCCGCGTACCACGCCGACCGGCTCACCGCCGACGTCCGCGCCGCCCTCGCCCCCGGCCGCTACGCCGTCGCCGACGTCGTCCTCGACGTGCCCCCCGCCACCGCCGCCGCCGGCACCATCGACCTGCGCGTGACCGACCGCGGCGAGGGCGACGGCCGCCGCTGGGTCGAGGTCCGCGCCGAGCCGAGCCGCCTCGCGTTCACGAACCCCGTCCGCGTCAGCGGCGCCGCCGGGTGGGTGGCCGAACTGCACGAACTCACCGCCGACGCGACCGGCGTCGCGGCGACCGCCGCGCCGGTCGTCGGCCGGTCGGTGGCGAACTGGGTCGCGTCGCGGGTGTGGTCGGCGCCCGACGCCCCTGCCGGGCAACCGGGGAACCCCGTCCGCGAGGTGACGGTTTCGACCGCCCGGCTGGCGCTCCGCGAGGGCGCCCTTGTAAGCTGGCGCGGCACCCGCCGCGACGACGCCTCGCTGCTGGCCGTCGGCCCTGGTTCGACCGTCGAGGTGCGCGACCTGGCGGTCGGCGGCGCGGGCGACATCACGGCCGGCCGCCTCACCGTCCGCCTCGCCCTCGGCGCGGACAGCCTCGTCCGCGCCGCCGGCGCCGAAGTCCGCGCCGCCGGCGGCGAACTGACCGCCGCCCTCACCGTCCGCCGCACGGCGACCGACACCCGGGTGTCACTGGCGGCCGGCGCCCCGGCGGCGGTCGCGCTCCGCGCCGCTCGTGTCTCGCCCGCCCCCGGCGTTCCCGAGGTGTCGGCCGAGCGCCTCGACGTAACCGTGGAGCAGGCCGACTGGGCGCAGCCGCACGGCGCCGAGCCGGTCGCGGAGGTGCGCACGCGGGTGCGCGCCGCCGGCGTGTCGGTGCCGACGGCGGTCGCCGGGCTGCGGGTCGAGTCGGTGACCGGGGCGGTCGCCGGCGACGGCAACACCCTTCAGCTCGACGACGTGACGGTGCGGGTGCCGAAGGCGGCGGTGCTGGACGCGGCGCGGGCGGCACTGCCGAAGTCGGTCCCGCTGCCCGACCAGCCGGTCGCCGACAACGTGGCCGAGCTGTTCCGCGACGTGAAGCTGGCCGGCATCGCCGCCGACCTGGGCGCCCCGACGCTCGGCTACGAGGGCGGGCGGGTGGTGTTCTCGGCGCGGCCGGTGGTGCGCGGGCGGGTGACGGCCGAGGGCCGGCAGGTGGTGCTGGAGCCGCAGGAGCGGGTGGTGGTGATCTTCGGCCGCGAGGTGCGGACGACGGTTCAGGTGCCGTCGGTGCGCTGGGTGCCGCAGGTGAGCGCGCCGTTCACCGTGCCGCTGACGGTGAGCGGCACCGCGAGCGTGGAGCTGGAACCCGGCCCGACGCTGGCGGGCGCGGCGCTGCGGGTGCGGACGGTGTGCGACGCGGCCGAGGTGGGCGAGCCGACGGTGGACGGGCTGCCGGCGCCGGTGCAGCCGCTGGTGCAGCTGGCGGCGCGGTTCCGCGACCGCATCCGCGTGGACGGGAAGTCGCCGGCCGAGTTCGTGAAGTCGCGGCTGACGCGCGAGGACGTGGTGCCGCTGTTCGCCGCGGGCTCGCGCGAGGCGGCGGCGCTGGCCCGGGTGACGGTCCGCGCCCCGCGGGTGGCCGAGGACGGCGCCGACCTGGTGTTCACCGCGTCGCTCGGGTGGACGGCCCGGTAGCGGCTAACGGGGTTACTGGGAGCGGCGGGCGCGGGCGACGAGCTGGTCGATGCTGTAGACGCCGGTCTTGTCGACGCGGTCGGCGGGGAGGGCGTTCCCCCGGTCGTCGTAGGCGGCGCGGAGGCGGGCGACGAGGTCGACGCGTTCGGCCGGCGTGAGCTCGGCGATGCGGTCGAGGATGGCGTCGATGGTCATCGGTCGGCTCCGCCGTGTGGGCGATGTTCGGAACCCGTCAGCGTCGGCCCTGCCACCGCCGGGGGTCGGCCCGCTCGTGTTGAACCGCAAGGATGACGAGCAGCAAGCCATCAACCCGGTAGTACGGGATGTATCGGGAGTGCGGTAGCGGTGCCGCCCGCATCCGACCGCGGACCCGCCCGTACAACTCCGGCGAGGCGCAAACTGTCGCGACACGCTCCTGGAGTTCGACCAAAAACTCGTCACCCCGGCCCGCCTGTTGCGCCTCGTACCAGTGGTACGCGTCGACGACATCGGCATTCGCCGCCGGCCGGAACTCGTGGGCCAGACTCATCGCGGCCGCCGGGCGTTGGCGATGACCTGGTCGATGGTGAACCCCCCGCCCGGGTTGGCGTCCGCTTCCGCCGCGCGGGCGTCGAGAAGGGCGGCCAGTTCGTCGCTCATCGTCACGGCTGGCGCGTACCGGTCGAGGAGGCGGCTGATCACCTCGTCGCGCTCGGCCGGGGTCAACTCCTCCACCCGTTGCAGGATCGCGTCCACGGTCATCGTTCGCCCCCCGGTCTGTTCGATTCTATACCGCCGGCGCCGGGAATGCACCAGCCCGACCGCCGCGTCCGTATCCTCACCCCCAACCACACACGGCGGGGGCGGGGCATGTCGCGCAAGTCGTCGGTCCTCATCACGGGCGCGTCCGGCGAGATGGGCCACGGCCTCATCGAACGCCTCGCCGCCGCCGAGCCCGACCGGCCGGTTGTCACCCTGGACGTGAACCCGCTCCCGCCCGAGGTCGCCCCGAAGGTGCGCGCCCAGATTCTCGGCTCCATCCTCGACCGCGAGGTGCTCGACCGCGTCAACGCCGAGTACGAGGTCGATCGCGTCTTCCACCTGGCGGCGCTGCTGAGCACCCGCAGCGAGTTCAGCCCGGCGCTGGCCCACAAGGTGAACGTCGAAGGCACCCTCAACCTGCTGGAGTTCGCGCAGAAGGAGGGCGAGAGCCACGGCCGGCCGGTCGTGTTCTTCTACCCGTCGAGCATCGCCGCCTACGGCCTGCCGGACCTCGCCACCAAGGCGCAGGCCGGCCGCGTCGCCGAAGACCTGTTCAACGTGCCGACCACGATGTACGGGGCGAACAAGCTGTACTGCGAGCACCTCGGCCGGTACTACGCCCGGCACTACAAGCAACTGTCGGCCGGGCCGTCGGCGGCGAAGGTGGACTTCCGCTGCATCCGCTTCCCCGGCCTGATCTCGGCGGTGACGGTGCCGAGTGGCGGCACCAGCGACTACGCCCCGGAGATGATCCACGCCGCGGCGGCGGGGACGCCCTACGCCTGCTTCGTGCGGCCGGACACGCGCATCCCGTTCATGGCCATGCCGGACGCGGTGGACGCGATCCTGCGGCTGGTGGCGGCGCCGCGGGAGAAGCTGACGCGGTCGGTGTACAACATCGGCGCGTTCGCCCCGTCGGCGGGCGAGGTGGAGGCGGTCGTGCGGGCGTCGTTCCCGGGCGCCACGATCACGACGGCGGTGGACGAGAAGCGACAGGGGATCGTGGACAGCTGGCCGGCGGACGTGGACGACGGCGCGGCGCGCCGCGACTGGGGCCACGCCCCGCGGTACGACTTCGCGGCGGCGTTCGGCGAGTACCTGATCCCGACCATCCGCCGCCGGTACGGGGGGTGAGGCGCGATCCGCGGCGGTCGCGGATCGGCTAAAAGATTTCCGATGCACGATGAATTCACTCAAGCGATCGATTACCGTGTGGGAGGCCAACGACGGCCTGTTCGTCTCAACACGAGGTCCGCCCACATGCTTCGCCCGCTCTCCTGTCTGACCGCCGGCGGTCTCGCCGTGCTCCTGCTGGGCACAAGCGCCACGCCACAGGCGCCGCCCCCGCCCGTCCCCCCGGCCCCGACGTGCGTGGTCCCGCCGGACGAGTTCAAGGCGTGGTTCGGCGGCAAGGTGACGAAGAACGGCTTCGTGGCCGTGCCGGACAGCGTCGGGTTCCCCGCCAGCCCGAACGCCTGCGACTTCTACAAGTGGTCGTGGCAGATGTTCCTGTGGGCCCTGTCGCCCGACCACAAGTACGGCAGCGGCGCCCGCGTGATCGACTCCCCGACCTTCTACGACGTGTCGGCGGCCACCACCGTGAACGGCCAACCGCAGCGCTCGTTCGTCCACAACCGGCCCGAGCTGCCGCACGCCTTCTCGGTGCGGGTGGCCCAGCGGAACAACAAGGGGCAGCTGGTGAAGGCGGACAAGAACGGGAACCTGACGGTGGTCGAGGAGGGGCAGGCGGGCGGGAACGGGGTGCTGGTCGCCCAGAGCGGGTCGCTGGTGTACTACGGCATCCACGCCAACGACGTGTACGCCGAGTTCCTGACCGGGCAGAAGACGAACAAGATCGCGGCGACGACGTTCCCGGCGTCGCAGGCCGACCTGGACAAGGTGACGGCGTTCGCCGCCACCCGCGGCAAGAAGCTGCACGACGCCAAGACGCTCGTGCTGGAGTTCAAGACGTCGTGGGTCGAGCTGGCGTCGATCCCGCCGGCCGACCAGGGGACGTTCGTGACCATGTCGGCCGTCGTCCCGACGTACGACAAGACCGACCCGACCACGTGGAAGCCGACCGGGACGAAGAACACGCCGCTGGCGCTGGTCGGGGTCCACGTGGTGGGGACGGTGAACGGCCACCCGGAGATGGTGTGGGCCACGTTCGAGCACAAGGCCAACGCCCCG
Source organism: Urbifossiella sp. (assembly GCA_044220735.1). Taxonomy (GTDB): domain Bacteria; phylum Planctomycetota; class Planctomycetia; order Gemmatales; family Gemmataceae; genus Urbifossiella. The sequence continues at coordinate 4,948 of JBGAQM010000240.1, forward strand.
AACGGCACGTACACGTACACCGGCGCCAACAACCAGCCCGTCGTCCACCAGCCGAAGACGGCCGGGACGTGGACGTTCTGCCAGTCCGGCGCGGCCGACCCGTTCAACGTGGAGAAGGCGAAGTTCGACCCGACCACCGGGAACATCGTCGCCGCCACGACCCAGCCGATCGGCCCGAGCAACACCCGGCGGGCGAGCCCGTGGGGCGACGCCACAACGGACGGCGGGGCGGTGGCGAACAACACGATGATCCTGTCGGCGAACGCCAGCGTGCAGAGCCAGCTGCTCCCCGGCGACGTGCGGCGGCACTACGTGATGATCGGGGCGACGTGGACGGACGGGAAGATCCCGGGCGTGGCCAGCCCCGACCCGCCGGTCTTCGGGTCGAAGACGCTCGCCAACGCGACGATGGAAACGTACCACCAGACCGCCAACTGCTTCGCCTGCCACCAGGGCGACTCGTTCGCCCGGGACGGCCTGAGCCACATCTACAGCGACATCCTGCCGCTGCCGCCGAAGCCGTAGCCCCCGCGTCGTGGGGCCGGTTTCCAACCGGCCGGCCCCACGAACCGCGACCGCACTTCGCCTTCCGCGCCGCGCCCCCGGCGGGTATGATAACCCCTTCGCGCACGCCCGTTCACCGCCGAGTAACGCCACGATGGCCGACCGCAAGTTCGCGCACCTCCACCTCCACACGCACTACAGCCTCCTCGACGGGTTCAACCGCATCCCCGCCCTCGTCGAGCAGACCGCCAAGCTCGGCATGACCGCCCTCGCCGTCACCGACCACGGCAACCTGTACGGCGCCGTCGAGTTCTACACCGCCTGCCGCGCCAAGAACATCAACCCCGTCGTCGGCTACGAGGCCTACCTCGCCCCCGGCTCGCGCACGGAGAAGAAGGCCGCCCGCCAGGGCGACGCCTACTCGCACCTCACCCTGCTGGCGAAGAACGAGCAAGGGTTCCGCAACCTCATCAAGCTGTCCAGCATCGCCTTCCTCGAAGGCTTCTACTACCACCCGCGCATCGACCGCGAGGTGCTGGAGGCACACAAGGACGGGCTCATCTGCCTGAGCGGCTGCCTGGCCGGCGAGTTCAACCAGTACATCCTCGCCGACAAGCCGAAGGAGGCGAAGGCGCTGGCGGCGTACTTCGCCAAGCTGTTCGGCAAGGACTTTTACGTCGAGATCCAGAACAACGGCATCGGCCTCCAGGACCAGTGCACGCCGGTCGCGGCCGACATCGCCAACAAGCTCGGCGTGCCGCTCGTGGCCACCGCCGACGCGCACTACCTGTGCGCGACCGACGCCGAGGCGCACGACGTGCTGTTCTGCATCAACACGGGTCAGAAGCGCGACCCGCGGAAGCGCAAGTACCCCGAAGAGCGGATGCCGAACCCGTACTACGTCCGCTCGCCGGACGACATGTACAAGCTGTTCCCCGGGTTCGAGGACGCCGTCGCCCGCAGCCAGGAAATCGCCGACGGGGTGGACATCCGCCTCGACTTCAAGAAGCGCCACTTCCCGGTGTTCCAGCCGCCGCCGAACCTGACGCCCGAGGAGTACCTGCGCGAGCTGTGCGTGGCGGGCGTGAAGGAACGCTACGGCGACAACCCGTCGGACGCGGTGACGGCGCGCCTGGACCACGAGCTCGCCACCATCAACAAGATGGGCTTCGCCAGCTACTTCCTCATCGTGTGGGACTTCGTCCGGTACGCGCGGTCGGAGGGCATCCCGAGCACGGCCCGCGGCTCCGGCTGCGGCGCGATCGTGTCCTACGTGCTGTACCTCAGCCACGTCTGCCCGCTGGAGTACGACCTGCTGTTCGAGCGGTTCCTCGACCCGAACCGGAGCGAGGCGCCCGACATCGACATCGACTTCTGCCAGGACCGCCGCGGCCTCGTCATCGAGTACGTGAAGCGGAAGTACGGGGCCGAGAGCGTGGCGCAGATCGGCACGTTCGGCACGCTGGCGGCGAAGGCGGCGCTGAAGGACGTCGGCCGCGTCCTCGACGTACCCCTGGAGCGGGTCAACGCGCTGTGCAAACTGGTGCCGATGAAGGGGGCCATCGCCGCCGACCTCGACGAGGCGATGGCGTCGCTGGACTTCAAGCGCGAGTACGACAACGACCCACAGGTACGCACGCTCGTAGACATCGCGCTGAAGCTCGAAGGCACCAACCGCAACGTCGGCACGCACGCCGCCGGGGTGGTGATCGCCAACGGGCCGATCACCGACTACGTGCCGGTGCAGCGGCCGCCGAAGAAGGGCGCCGACGGGAGCGAGAAGTCGGACGTCACGATGACGACGCAGTGGGAGATGGGCATCCTCGAGAAGGTCGGGATGCTCAAGATGGACTTCCTCGGGCTCCGCAACCTGACGGTGCTCGACAACTGCGTCAAACTCATCAAGCGGACGCGCGGCCTCGACGTCGACCCGATGGCGTTCCCGCTGGACGACAAGGCGACGTACGCGCTGCTCCAGCGCGGCGACGCGAAGGGCGTGTTCCAGCTCGAAAGCGAGGGCATCCGCGAGCTGCTGAAGCGGATGAAGCCGGACAACATCCGCGACCTGATCGCGGTGCTGGCGCTGTACCGCCCCGGCCCGCTCGAGGGCGGGATGGTGGACGAGTACATCGAGTGCAAGCACGGCCGCCGCAAGCCGGCGTACCCGCACCCGATCACCGAGCCGATCCTCGCCGAGACGTTCGGCGTGATGGTGTACCAGGAACAGGTGATGCGCATCCTGAACCGGCTCGGCGGCATCGAGCTGGCGAAGGCGTACGCGTGCATCAAGGCGATCTCGAAGAAGAAGTACGACATCATCGACGAGCGGAAGGCGGACTTCGTCAAGGGGTGCGCGGCGAACGGGCTGGCCGAGGAGAAGGCCGCCGAGATCTTCGACCTGATCGTGAAGTTCGGCGGGTACGGGTTCAACAAGTCGCACACCGCCGCGTACGGGCAGATCGGGTACCAGACGGCGTACCTGAAGACGCACTTCACCGCCGAGTACATGGCGGCGCTGCTGTCGTCCGAGATCGACGACGGGAACAAGCGCGACGTCATGGTCGATCACATCGCCGACGCCAAGCGGCTCGGGGTGGACGTGCTGCCGCCGGACGTCAACCGCGGCCTCGCCGACTTCACCGTCCACAACAACCGCATCGTCTTCGGCCTCACCGCCATCAAGGGGCTCGGCCGCAACGCCGCCGAGGAGATCGTCCGCGCCCGCGAACAGGACGGCAAGTTCAAGGACTTGTTCGACTTCGCCGAGCGGGTGGACCGGCGCACCGTCCAGAAGGCGGCGATCGAGAAGATGGTGCAGGCCGGGGCGTTCGACGCCTTCGGCAAGCGGGCGGCGCTGTTCCAGGCCATCCCCAAGGCGTACCAGTCGGCCGACGAGCGCGCCGCCGACCGCCGCCGCGGGCAGAAGAGCTTCTTCGACATGTTCGGCGACGGCGACGAAGGTGATACCGGCCCCGCGGCGAAGGCCGGCAGCGACCACGGGCTGCTCGACGTGCCCGAGTGGCCGGACGCGGAGAAGCTGAAGTTCGAGAAGGAGGCGCTCGACTTCTACGTCAGCAGCCACCCGCTGGCGCAGCACGACGAGCAACTGAAGCGGTTCCGCACCCACGACGCGGCGCAGATCGTCAAGCTGCCGGCCGGCACGCAAGTCCTCGCGGCCGGGATGGTGACGCAGTTCCAGATGCGGACGGCGCAGAAGAGCGGCAAGCGGTGGGCGATGTTCTACCTGGAGGACTTCACCGGCCAGTGCAAGTGCATCCTGTGGAGCGACGAGTACGCGCGGTTCAAGGACGTGGTGGTGAACGACGCGGTGTTCCTGTTCGAGGGCGCGATCGAGTGGCGCGAGGGCGGCAGCAGCGGCGACCTGATCGTCAAGAAGGTGCTGACCGTGGACGACGCCCGCAAGGAGATGACGAAGAGCCTGCTGCTGAAGCTGCGGTACACGGACGACGAGGAGGCGCTGCGGAAGCTGGACGCGGTGAGCCTGGTGCTGAAGCGGAACCGCGGGCAGACGCCGGTGTTCCTGAGCGTCCGCGACGGGAACGGGAAGCAGGTGCAGCTGAAGGCGAGCGCCGAGTTCGCGGTGAACCCGAACACGCTGCGGGCCGAGGAGCTGGAGATGCTGCTCGGCCCGGGGGCGGTGCTGTTCACGCGGTAGGGGCGGTTAGACAGCCCGGCGGTCGAGGGCCGTCAGGCCCCGGTGACGTTCCTGAAGCGCGTCACCCGCCGCCTCACGGCGGTCGGCTCGCCATCCTCACCGCCGTGCGACCACTCATGACCCGCCCCCTGGCCCTGGTGACCGGCGCGAGCGCCGGGATCGGCAAGGAGATCGCCCGCGTCCTCGCCGCCGACCACGACCTCGTCCTGTCCGCCCGCCGGGCCGACGAGCTCGCCGCCCTCGCCGCCGAGCTCGCGCCCGCCGCGTGCCAGGTCGTCCCCGCCGACCTCGCCGACCCCGCGGCGCCGCAGCTGATCTTCGACGCGATCACCGCCGGCGGGCGACCACTCGACGTACTGGTCAACAACGCCGGCTTCGGCGACTTCGGGTTCTTCGCCGCCGCCGACCTGTCGAAGCAGCTCCGCATGGTGCAGGTGAACTGCACCGCGCTGACGGAACTCACCCACCGCTTCCTGCCGGGCATGATCGGGAAGAAGGGCGGCCGGGTGTTGAACGTCGGCTCGGTGGCGGGCTTCCAGCCGGGGCCGCTGATGGCCGTCTACTACGCGACGAAGGCGTATGTGAACTCGCTGTCGCAGGCGCTGTCGAACGAGCTGGCCGGGACCGGCGTGACGGTGACGTGCCTGTGCCCGGGGCCGACGCGGACGGAGTTCGCGGCGGCGGCGGGGCGGCGGGAGGGGAAGTCGTTCAGCGTGGCTCAGCGGCTGACGGCGCGGGACGTGGCCGAGGTCGGCGTGGCGGCGATGAAGCGCGGCACGCCGGTGGTGGTGCCGGGGATGGGGAACAAGCTGCTGATCGCGGCCGAGCGCTTCCTGCCGCGGGGGGCCGTGGTGCGGGCCGTGCGGTGGATGCAGCAGAAGCGGATGCCGTGAGTCGCTCGGGGGTTTCGCGCCGGGAAGCGCGAAGCCGCAAGCGGCAA
>JBGAQM010000241.1:0-10005 GCA_044220735.1 Urbifossiella sp.
CCAGCCGGCCTGAGCCTGGCCGGCTGGAAGCCGGCCCCACGTTTGGCCGGCACGCTGCCGCGGGGGGACGTCCGTGACCGACGACCGACTCACCCGGCCGCCGCCCCGCTGGGCGTGGCTTCGTGCCCTGGCGGACTGGTGCGAGCGGCGGAATAGCCCCCTGTCGCCGGCCGGGATGTGCGTCGCGGGCCTGCTCGCGGGGGCGCTGTGTGGCGCGGCGATCTGGCTCCTGACCGACCGGGTCGGGTTGGCCCTCCTCGACGCCGCGGTCGCGTTCCCCCTTCCCTGGGTCTGGCTCGAACTCCGGTACCGGGCGTGGCGGCGGCGGTTCGAGGCCCAACTCCCCGACGCGCTGGCGCTCGTCGCGAGCGCGCTGCAAGCCGGACACAGCCTCGCCGCGGGCTTGACCGTCGTCGCGGAGGAGATGGCGCCCCCCACCGCGGCCGAGTTCGGCCGGGTCTACGAGGAGCAGCTCCTGGGCGTCCCGCTGGACGAGGCCCTGACCGCGATGCTGCGGCGGGTCGGCTCGCCCGAGCTGCGCCTGTTCACCGTCGCCGTCCAGTTGCAGCGGAACTCCGGGGGTCAACTCGACCAGATCCTCGACCGGCTCGCGTCGGTCGTCCGGGCCCGGCGGGCGACCCTCGGGTACGCCGCGGCGGTCAAGTCCGCGATGTGGTTCGACGCCCTGCTCGTGTCGTGCCTCCCGCCGGCGGCGCTCCTGATCGCCTGGCACGTCCGCGCGGACGCGGTCGTGCGACTCTGGGAGCCGGCCGACGGGGTCCGCCCCGGGGCCGTCGCCCTGGCCGCGTGGGGGGCGGGCGCACTCTGGGTCGCGTACCGGGCGGCCCGCGACCGCTAGCCCGCCGCGGGGCCGCCGCCGGTGTCGGCCGTCGCGTCGGCCGCGCCGAAGCACACCCGGCAGCCGATCGTCTCGTCCTGGTAGCCCGGGGCGTAACTCAGCCGGCGGGCCGCGCGGCAGTGCCGCACCGCGTCCTTCCAGCTCCCGCCGCGGAGGGTCCGGGACGACCCGTGGGCCGGCCCGGTGGGGTTCACCCCGCCCTTGAGCGGCCCGGCGTACCAGTCCTGGCACCACTCCCACACGTTGCCGTGCGTGTCGAACAGCCCCCAGGCGTTCGGCGCGAGCCGGCCTACCGGGTGGGTGTGGCCCTGGCTGTTCCCCGCGTACCAGCCCGCGGCCGCCAGCGCCGATTCCCCCTCCCCGGTGTGGTACGCGGTCGCCGCCCCGGCCCGACACGCGTACTCCCATTCGGCCTCGGCCGTCGGATCGCCGCAGCCGGGCGCAGAACTCGGCCGCGGCGTCCCAGGAGACCGACTCGGCCGGGTGCAGGTCGCCGCGGAATCGGCTCCCGTCGGCCCCCATGACGGCACGCCACTGGGCCTGCGTCACGGGCGTCGTCGCCACGTAGAAGCCGGCCGCGATCGTGACCGGGTGCGGGCCCTCGGTGTCCCGCCGCCCGGGCTCGTCCGGCGGGCTCCCCATCCGGTAGTGGCCGGGCGGAATCCACACGAAGCGCATCCCGGTCGCGTTGACCACCTCGGTCGGGAGCTGGTGAAAGCTCGCCCACCGGAGCTGGCGCTCCCGCGCCTCCGCCGGGGCGGCGGCGCCCGGCAGGGGCGCCTCGGGCCCGCGGCCGGCGGGGGCGCCGGGGACGAGCGCGAGCGCCGCCTCCACCCCCTGCACGACCCGGTCCACGTGGGCGGGGAAGTCGCGGCCGGCCCGCACCTCGATCGCGTTCCGCCGGGCGAGGGGCTGAAGGTCGGCCGGCAGGTCGGCCGCGGCCGGCATCGTGGCGCGGCCGGTCAGGACCGGGACGACCGGGATGCCCCGCCTCAGGGCGACGCCGACCTCGAGGCGGACGAAGTCGGTCGGGTCGTCGAGGCGCCGGGCCCCGGCGCGGGGCCCGTCCTCGAACGTCGCCCCCAGCCAGCCGTCCCCGATGACGGCCAGGAGGACGCCGCAGGACCGGATGTGGAAGTCGAGGTGCTCGACGAAGTCGGCGCCGGGGGGGATGGTGTCGATGTCCATGAACACCGTCCCGGGGCCGAAGTGCTCCACCAGCCGGTCGCGGAGCAGGTGGGGGACGTACGGGGTGTCGTTCCGCCGGTACGAGATGAAGACCTGCGGCATCACGACCTCCTCCACGAAACTCACCCGCCGGGAGTCCGGGTTCACCGGGCGGGCCGGCGGCGGAACGCCAGCGTCCAGTCGTTGAAGTGCTGGCCCGCCAACTCGGGCGGCGGCGGCACCTCGTCCGGCGGGGCGAGCGGGACCGGGTCGATGAAGTCCCGCCCGCGGGCGGCCAGGGCGCACCGCCACTCCCGCTCGACCCACTCCGACGCCCGGGCGTGCGCCGACCAGAACAGGTAGAACACGTCGTTCCGGGGGATCTCCTCCCGGAGGGCCGTCGCCCAGTCGCGGCCGGCCCGCAGGGACAGCACGTCCAGGAACACGTCCAGCCCGGGGGCCGCCGTCTGGATGCCCTGCACGGTGGCCAGGACCGTGTCCCGGTCCGGGCTGGCGTACGACACGAACGCCCGCCGGTAGCGCCGCTCCTCGGTCGCCACCGGAGCCGGCGTGCCGGCCGCCGGCCCGACCCGCAACACGAACGAGACGCGCGCGACCTCGAGCCCGTCGATCCGGACCGACGCGACGCCCGCCCGTCCGCCCGGCGCGGCGTCGGCGGGCACCTCGACCACGAAGCTCACGTTCCCGACCCCGCCGGTCCAGAGGACCGTACCCTCCGGGTCGGCGACCGTCAGCCCGCTGACCCGGAGGGTGACAGTCAGGGTGACCCCGCGCGCGACCGCGACCGGCCCCTGCGTGCGGACCTGGATCGGCTCCCCGCCGGCCTGCTCCCGGGCGCGGGCGACGACCTGCTCCCGCTGCTCCTCCAGGTGGGCCCACACGTCCACGACGAACACGGCCCCCGGCGGGGCCGCCGGCGGCGCGGTGACCGAGAAGTGGACGTGATCGACCCGCCCGCCCGGGACGCGGACCCGATCCGCGGCCCGCTCGGCCGCCTGCATCTGGTGGTAGAGGTCCTCGGCCGTCCGCCGCAGGTCGTGGTGACGATTCACGACGCTGCTTGCGAGGAGTTCGAGTGCCCGCCGCGGCCGGTCGATCGCGGTCGGCCGGTTCTCCTGGAACTCCCGGACGCCAAGGGACATGAGACACTGCGCTTCGGTCCGCAGGAGCCATTCGGCGAACGGCCCGGCGTCCGCGTCCGTCGGGTCCGGCGGCCGGATCAATCGGAGGGCGGTCAGCGCGTCTTCGAACCGGCCCTGGTTCGCGAGGGCGACCACGCCCCGCATCCCGACCTGCCGCAGACACTCGGCCGCGAGCCGCGCCCCGTCGGGCGTCCCGCGAACGCTTGCCGGCAGTGCTTCGAGGCGGTCGAGGGTCTGCTGCGGGTCGGCCCCGATGCCGGCGCGGAGGGCCGCAAGCTCGCTCAGGCCGCGGACGTGCTCGTGATCGGCGAGCGACCCGTCGGGGGCCAACTCCTCCGCTTCCGCGAGGGCGTGACGGCAGACCAACAGCGTCTCGCCCCCGGAGTCGAGGGCGGGCTCGACCGCGCCCCCGCCCGGCGACGCGAGAAGGTGATCGACCCTGCGGGCGGCGCGGCCGAGCCGGTCGTCCACGCCCGCCCACCCGGCCCGCCGCGCCAGGTCCCGGGCCTCGTCGAGGGACGACCGCGCCCGCCGCACCTCGTCCCGGGCGACCCGCGCCGCCCACCCGGATTCGGTCTCGGCGACGAAGTCGGTCGAGTGGAACGCCGCGCCGACCAGCGACCCGCCGTCGCCGGGGGCCGTGTCGAGCAGGTAGTCGGCCTCGGCCCACGCCTCCGCGTCGCCGGCCGCCCACGCCTCGCGGCCGAGCGTGACGACCCGCGCGAGCACGCGCTTGACCTCCTCCCGGACCGTGCCGCCGCCCCGCACGCGCGCCCAGACCGCCTTCACCCGGGCCTCGAACTCCGGCCCGGACGGCCGGAACAGCTTCCGACTCGTCCGCGCGTCCGCCCCCGCCGACGGCGCGGCGAGCCACACCCGCACGCGGTCGACGGCGTGCCGGAGGAACGAGAGCGACGCCGGGGACAGCGGCCGGGCCGGGGCGTCCGCCGGGCGGACGACGACGACCCCGACCGCGTGCGCCGCGGCCCAGGCGCTCAACGCCGCACGGGCGGCGGAGCCGCGAGGGGCGTCGGCGAGGACGACGAGCAGGCGGCACCCGGCCGGCGGGTCGTGATCCCCCGCGACGAGCGTGGTCGGGTCACGTTGGTCGAGCCGGCAGGCGACCCCGTCCCGCTCCAGAGCCGCGCGGAGCAACTCGGCGAGGACGCGGTCGGCGGTCCCGAAGACGACCGCCACGACGAGTTCGGCGGGTGGCGGGGTCACGCCTGCGGCCTCGGTGGGATGCCCGAACGGTACCAGACCCGGCCCCGTCGTGCCAGAACGAGACGGCCGGCCGGGCGCCCCTTCGCCGCCGCTCCCGGGTTGGCCTCCCGGGCAGCAGGAACGCCGGTAGACACAGTCGGGCGCGGCAACTCGTAGCCGGAGGGCTCCGCGATGACGACGCACCGATTCGACGCCCCCTCGGGCTACGACAAGAACAACGCCAGGAACACGACGCGCGGCATGGCCCACCTCACCGTGGACTCGCTGGCGAACACGCGGAACGCGGCCGTCGGCCTCGCCCGCGGCAGCGCCGGCCTCACCAGCTCACCGCACCACGCGGACAACTGCGCCCGCCAGGACCAACTCGGGCTCGCGCCGACGAGCGCCGACCCGCGGGTGACGATCGACGGGACCACGCGGGTCCGGCGGGGGCTGTCGGTCACGCTCCGCGAGCCGATCGGGCTGTCCGTCGACAACCGAATCGCCCCGGCCGCATTCCCTCTCGCCTTTGCCCCGTGCCCGGGTTACGATATCTCCCAACACGCCCGCCCGGCCCCTTCCCGTCGCTCCCGCCGGCTTTTCCCGCGTGCTCCGCGGCCGCACACCGGCCGCCCGATAGGGTCTCGAATGTCCGAACCGCGGCCGATGGCTCAAGGCGTCCTTGAGCTCCACCCGAAGGGGTACGGGTTCCTCCGGAACCCGGCCCGCAGCTACGCCCCCACCCCCAACGACGCCTACGTCGCCGGGCAACTCATTTCCAAGTTCCGGCTCGCCGAGGGCGTCGCGCTCGGCGGCCCGATCGAGCCCGCCCGCAAGGGCGCGACCGGCCCGCGCCTGGCCACCGTCGAGCAGATCGAGGGCGGCGACCCCGCCGCCTACCGCCGCCGCGCCTGGGACGAACTCACCCCCGTCGATCCCACCAGGTGGATCCGCCTGGAGACCGGCCCGGAGCCGCTCACGACGCGGGTGATGGACCTGTTCACGCCGATCGGCATGGGCCAGCGCGGGCTCATCGTGGCGCCCCCGCGGACGGGCAAGACGGTGCTCCTGTCGCACATCGCGCAGGCGGTCGTCGCCAACCACCCGGACATGCACCTGATCGTGCTGCTGGTGGACGAGCGGCCCGAGGAAGTGACCGAGATGCGGCGGGCCATCAAGGGCGAGGTGGTGGCGTCGAGCTCGGACAACGACACGGCGGTGCACATCCGGCTGGCCCAGCTGGTGATCGAGCGGGCGAAGCGGCTGGTCGAGCGCGGCCGCGACGTGTTCGTGCTGATGGACAGCCTGACGCGATTGGCCCGCGCGTACAACAAGCAGACCGGCAGCGGGCGGACGATGAGCGGCGGCGTGGACGCGAAGGCGCTCGACGTGCCGAAGCGCCTCTTCGGCTCGGCGCGCGCCTTCGACGAGGGCGGCAGCCTGACGATCCTCGGCACGGCGCTGATCGAGACGGGCAGCCGGATGGACGACGTGATCTTCCAGGAGTTCAAGGGCACCGGCAACATGGAGCTGGTGCTGAACCGCCAGCTCGCCGAGCGCCGCATCTACCCGGCGATCGACCTGGGCGCGTCGGGCACGCGGAAGGAGGAGCGGCTGCTGCCGGCCGAGATGCTGGAGCGGATCACGCTGCTGCGGCGGGGGCTGATGTCGCTGAAGCCGCAGGACGCGATGGAGGGGCTGGTGAAGCAGCTGACCAAGTCGAAGACGAACGACGAGTTCCTACACACCGTCGGCAAGTTCGTGAAGTAACCTCGTGGTTCCGTTGCCGCTTGCGGCTTCGCGGCCTCGCCAGCCCGGAAAGGCCAGACCACCAGTTTGCCGCCTGCGGCATCGCGCGGGGAAACGCGAAGCCGCAAGCGGCAACGAGCCTTTCACTCCCACTGGATCGCGTCCGGGATGCGGGTGCGGACCGCGTGCCACGCCGGCAGCAGGCCCGCGAGCGTCGCCGTCAGCAGCGCCCCGCCGGCGATCAGGAACGCCTCCCGCCACGGCACCACCACGTCCAGCACGAACCCCGTCTCCTCCGTCAGCACCACCCGCACCACGTACCACTCCATCGGCAGGCCAATTAAGAGCCCCAGCGCCGTGCCGAACACGCCCATCAGCACCGCCTCCGCCAGCACCGTGCGCAGCACCTGCGCCGGCGTCGCGCCGACCGCCAGCAGCAGCCCGAGTTCGCGCTTCCGCTGCAGCACGGAGATGAGCAGCGCCGTCACCACGCCGAGCGCCGCGACCAGGCCCACCACCACCTGCTGGATGTACGCCAGCAGGTAGACGCGGTTGATGAGCTCGCTCAGGAACTGCCGTAGCGCCTCGCGGTCAGTGGCGAACAGGCCGTACCGCGCCGCGTACTGCTCGACCGGCCGCGCGCTCGCGCCGGGCTTCAGGAAGACGTGGCAGATGTCGATGAGGTCGTCGCCGAACAGGCGGGCGTAGCTGGCGCGGTCCATGATGAGCGACCCGCGGCTCCACGAGTAGTCGCGGATCGTGCCGACGACGCGGATGCGCACCGGGCCGCGGGGGCCGGGCAGCTCGATCACGTCGCCGGCCTTCACCCCGTGGCGCAGCGCGAAGTTGTCCGACACCAGCGCGTCGTCGGTGCCCGGCAGCGCCAGCACCTTCTCCAGCTCGGGCAGCCCGTCGGGCACGCGGTCGCGGGTGCCGCGGGCGTACTCGGCGCAGTCCACCGCGATCAGGTACACGACCGTGCCGTTGTACTCGGGCCGGGCGTAGCGGATGGTCATGACGCGGTCCACCCCCGGCAGCGCCTTCAGGTCGCGGGCCACGCCGGCGGCCATCGGCGAGTTCGAGCTGCTGGCCGTCGTCATGTTGCCGCTGAACACGAAGTGCTCGGCCTGCACCACCGACGTGATCCACTCGACGACCGGCTCCTCGTTGCTGCGGCCGACGCCGGCCGTCTGCACCATCAGGGCGACGCCGGCGCCGAGCGCGCCGACCACGACGCCGGTGCGGCCCGGGGCGCGCGTCAGGTTGTCGAATGCCAGCCGCACGCTCACGCCGCAGGTGGCGCGGACCACCGGCCGCACCACCGCCGCGAGAATCGTAACGACGATCGGCGCTGCCAGAAGCAATCCCACGAGCGCGACGAGCATCCCGCCGACGGAGCCGACGCGCGCCGGCAGGTCGTGGCGGAACACGACCGCGGTCAGCCCGCCGACGACGAGGACGGCGCACGTCGCGCGGTGGAGGAGGCGCCAGCCGCCCTTCGCGCCGGACACCGTGCGCCGGGCGGCGTCGGCGGGGTCGTCGGCCGCGGCCTGCACCGCCGGCACGAGCGCCGCGAACACCGCCGTGCCGACGCCGGCCAGCAGTGCCAGCGCCACCGTGGCGGGCGTGACGCGGGTCACGTCCACGTCGGGGTTCAGGAACATCGCCGACATCTCACCCGACAGGCGGCTGATGGCGAAGTCGGCCATCAGCGCCCCGAGCGGGATGCCGAGCGCGGCGCCGGCGAAGCCGAGGATGGCGCCCGCGGCGGCGAACAGCGCCACCACCTGCACCCGCGTCGCGCCCACGGCGCGGAGGATGCCGATGTCCGTGCGCCGCTCGGCGACCGTCACGGCCATCGCGTTGTAGACGAGGAACAGGCCGACGATCATCGCCCCGGCGCTGCACACGAGGAAGCCGATTTGCAGGCCCGAGATGATCTCCTGCGTCGCCCGCTGCTGCGCGTCCGGGGTGCGCACCGAGCCCGGGTTGCCGACGACGCGGCCGACCTCCGCAGCGACCTGGTCGCGGTCGGCGCCGGGTTCGAGGAACAGGTCGAGGCGGTTCACGCGCGTGGGGACGAGGCGCTCCCAGTCGGCGACGGCGGCGACGCCGGCCGGCCCCAGCACGGCGGCGAACGGCGGCGGCGGCCGCAGCACGCCGGCGGCCTGGCCGACCTCCATGCCGACGAAGTTCGCCCCGAGGGCGGCGAGCGGCGAGTCGGACGCGAACTCGAGCACGCCGATCGGCAGGCACTCGGTCTCGCGGCCGGCGAACTTCAGCACCAGCGGCCGGCCCGGCCCGGCGGTCGCGCGCCAGGCGTCGTACACCGGCCGGGTCACCATCACGAGCTTGCCGGGGACGCGGTCCCACAGCGCCGGCACGGCCGCGAAGTTCCCTTCCTGCACGGCGGTCCACACGGGGAAGAGGTGCAACAGCGGCCCCTCGCCGGTCGGCTTCACCGTCACCTTCAGGGCGTTGTCGGGTTGCAGCAGCTGGGCGGAAATCTCGACGCCGATCAGCACCGCGACGCGGTCGTCGAGCTGCGGCAGGGAGATGCGGTCGTAGACGACGGGGGAGACGGCCTTCACGCCGGGCACGCCGGCGCGGCGGATGGTGTCGGCGAGCTTCTGGGGGACGAGCGCCTCGCCGTTGCTCACGGACAGTTCGGCGACGGCGAGCGGGCTCTTGGTCTCGCGGGCGGCCGTCTCGACGCACTGGTTCAGGACGCGGGCGGACACGAGCGCGGCGACGCCGAGGGCGATGCTGGCGACGACGAGCGCGGCGCGGTCCCACCGGTGGAGGGCGTACCGCACGGCGAGGAGGCGGTAGACGGTCATTGGGGCGGACTGTGGGACAGGGGGACTTTGGGACTGTGGGACAGAGCCGGGATCAATGCGGCTCGGGGCTTCGTCCCAGAGTCCCCCTGTCCCACGGTCCCAAAGTCCCCCCCACGGGCCCGTCCGCTTCCACGAGGCCGTCGCGGATCTGCACCAGGCGGGTACCGTAGGCCGCGGCCGACGGGTCGTGCGTGACCATGACGACGGCCCGCCGGCCCGGTTCCGGCAGTGCTGCGAGCAGGGACAGGATTTCCCGGCTGGTGGCGGTGTCGAGGTTGCCGGTCGGCTCGTCGCAGAGCACCGCCTCGGGGTCGGCGACGAGCGCCCGCGCCACGGCGACGCGCTGCATCTCGCCGCCGCTCATCTCGTCGGGGAAGTGGTCGGCGCGGTGGCCCATGTTCACCTTCGTGAGGCACTCGCGGCCGCGCTCCAGGGCGGTGCGGCGGGCGGTGCCGCCGAGCAGGAGCGGCAGCGCGACGTTCTCCGCGGCGGTGAGCGTGGGGAGGAGGTTGAACGCCTGGAAGACGAAGCCGATGCGGTCGCGCCGCAGCAGGGACCGCTGCCGGTCGGACATGGCTTGCAGGTCCTGCCCCTGGAAGACGGCGCGGCCGGTGGACGGGGTGTCGAGGGCGCCCATGAGGTGCATCAGGGTGGACTTGCCCGACCCCGACGGCCCCATGATGGTGACGTACTCGCCGCCGGTGATTTGCAGGCTCACGCCGCGCACGGCGTTCACCGTGCGGCGGCCCTGGGTGTAAGTTTTGGTGGCGTCGATGAGTTCGAGCATCCGTGGCTCCGGGAGGCGGACCGTCGGTATTCGTTCCACGCCGGCCGATCTTCGGCGGTCCGCCGGGAACGGGGTAGTTGAGTTGCCGCTTGCGGCTTCGCGTTTCGCGGTACGCACCGCCCAACGCGAAGCCGCGAGCGGCAACCGAACTCGATCGCTACCCGTGCAGCTTCCGGTACTTGATCCGCGTCGGGTGGTCGGCGGCGTCGCCGAGGCGGGCCCGCTTCTGCTCCTCGT
>JBGAQM010000242.1:0-9982 GCA_044220735.1 Urbifossiella sp.
GGTCCACGCCTTCGCCCCCCGCGGGGCCGGCAGCCCCTGCCCGACGAGGACGGCGCGGATGCGGTTCTGGGCCGCCACCCGCTGGGCCACCAGCGCCTGCCGGTGGGCGATCGAGGCCCGCCACTCCCGGACCTTCTTCTCGGGGACGACCACGGCCGGGAGCTGGCCGAGGGCCTCCAGCTGGGCCAGCCGGAGGGCGTCGTCGCGGTCGGTCTTACGCTTCGTGTGCTTGTACTTCCACGCCTCCGACGCGGTGTTGGCGACCTTCACCGCCACGCCGAGCTCGCCGCACAGGTCGGCCACCCACCCGGCGAGGGTACACGCCTCGACCACGACGACCGCCGGGCGCGCCGTGCCGATGAGCCGCTCGACCTCGGCCCGGGAGGTGGTGAGGGTGCGGAAGTCGGCGGCGGCCGTCACCCGGTCGTAGGTGCAGGCGACGCACTTGTACTTGCCGAGGTCGATGGCGAGAATCGTGGTGCCGGTCATGAGCAAGCTCCGGGTTGAGGGGGGCGTTACCCCCACGGTACACCGACCGCGGCTTGCATCAGTTCTTTCGGCCCGAGGCCACGTGATGAGTAAGCGTCGCCGGGTGGCCGGCGGGGTTATTGCCTCCGGGGTGGCGGTGGTAATCGGGGAGGGCGTGACGGTGGTGCGCCAGATTAGCGAAGCCGATTAGCGAATCCTCCGCCGGTTGGAGCCGATCGCCCGGGATCGCTTCTGCGACCGCGTCCTGACCGAAGTCGTCGGCCGTGCGACGGATGCCACGGTGGGGAGCCACGACCGATACCTGGCGGTGTACTGCCTGATCGAGAAGCACGACCGGGCGATGTCCGGTGCGTTCGACGACCTGCGGCGGTCCACCGCGTTCCTGCAACTGGCGCGTATGCGGTCGCTGGGGCTGGTCACCGAGGATGAGTTCGCGAGCTTCAGCCCCGAGACGCGGCAGGTGGTGGCCGTGTTTTCCGGCGATCTACAGGCATGAGGGCACGATTCGGGTGAGTGCCGCACGGTTCCCGATGGCGAGGCCGAGGCCGGCTGACACTGTCCCTTTCTCGACGGAGCCGACCCGGCCCCAGCGTTACACAGCTTCAGCACGGCGGCATTTGACGCCGCCGGCGGGGTGATTGATCGACCGCGGCGCGGTCGCCGAACCCCTGGCGCCGGTGCTACTCCCACCCAGTCCTATTATCTGTCTCCTTCTCCATGCCTCTGGGATCACGTCTGCTCGGGCGGTGACTACATCGCCGCCCTCTGACCTCCTCGCCCTCGTTCTCGTCACCGCGACGCCGCGCCACGGTAGCCAGCCTACTCGTCGCCGCATCCGGTCGAGCTGCACAATTCTGAACGAATCTGACCAGATACCCGGGTTCCGGGCGACTCGCGGCTTGCGGCCGTCCCGGCGCCCGGACGGAAGCGGGGATCGCGCCGCGGTGTTGCACACGTACCGGGTATGATTCAGCATGGGCTGGGAACGACGTGGCAGCCGGCAGCACTTCTACACCGCGCGCCGGGTCGTCAAGGAGTACGTCCCCGACGCGGTCGCACCGTTCGCCGCCCAGCTGGAGGTCGAGCAGCGGGCGGGACGCGCCGCCGAGCGGGCCGCGGTCGAGCGTGCCCGCGCCGAGCTCGACGCCCTGGACGCGGTCGTCGCCCCGCTGGACGAGGCCGCCGACGTGGTCCTCCGCGCGGCGATGCTCGCGGCCGGCTACCACAACTACAAGGGCCAGTGGAGGAAGCGCCGTGGCTGACGCGAAGGTCGTGAAGAAGCGGGACGCCCTCGCCGAGGCGGACGCGGTCGTGGCGCTCGTCCGGCGGGCCGAGCGCGGGGACGCGACGGCCGTCCCGGCACTGCGGGAGAAGCTGGCCACGCCGGGGATCGCGGACGCCCTCGGCGGCGACATCGCGCGGCGGGCGGCGGACCGGTTCCTCGACTCGTGCTGCGGGAAGAACCTGGCGTCGCGCGAGGCGATGGCCGCGAAGATGGCCCAGCTCCGGGCCGAGCTGTGCGGCGCGAGCCCCACGGCCGTCGAGCGGCTGCTGGCGGATCGGGCGGTGCTGTGTTGGTTCCAGGTCCACCAGTTCGAGCTGATCTACGCCGGGAAGGACGGGATGACGCTGACGCTGGCCCAGCACTACCAGAAGTGCATCGACCGCGCCCACCGCCGCTACCTGTCGAGCCTGAAGGCGCTGGCCGAGGTCCGCAAGCTGAACGTGACGGTGCAGCTGAACATCGCCCGGAAGCAGGTCAACGTCGCTGGTGCGGCCGCCGGGGTGTGACACGCCTCGCGGTCCCAAACCTTCGGCCACCCCAGAGTGGGAATTGTCATGAGCCAGGTCACGAGCAAAACCCCGGATCCGTTACCCAAGACGCTGCCGGGCGTGGTCTGCGCCCAGCGGGTCCGCTGCGGGAAGCCGGGCTGCCGCTGCGCACAGGGGCCAGGCCACCTCGCCTTTTACCGCTTCTGGCGTGAGGGGGGCCGGCTGCGAAAGCGCTACGTCCGACGCGCCGACCTGGAGTCGGTCCGGGTCGCCTGTGCGGCCCGTCAGCGCGAACGCCGCGAGCTCGCCGAAGCGTGGCAGAAGTGGCGGCAGTTGGTGTCCGTCGTGCGTGAGGTGTCGAAATGAGCGCAATCGCAACCACCCCGGCGGCACCCAGCGAGGCCGGCGTCATCGCCGGCGAGCTGGCCCGGTCGTTCGGCCAGCTGGTGCAGCTGTACGAGAAGCACTACTCCCTGACGCGGGAGGAGGCCCTCCGCCGTGCCGCCGACTCGCCGGCGGGCAATGTCGAGCGGGTGCTGTCCACGCCGCCCGACCAGGTCAGCTGGCTCGACCTGCATGACATCGCCCGCACCGACCCCGACCGCGCGACCGCCCGCTGGGAGGAGATCAAGCGGGCCGCGCTGGACGAGCTCCGGACCGGCCACCGGGCCGCGCAGGCCGTCGAGACGGCCAACGACGGGGCCTGGCAGCGGGCGCAGTTCCTGGCGCTGCGGGAGGACCTGTCGGCCGAGTGGCAGCCCCGCAACGGCGTCGAGCGGCAGCTCCTCGACACCATGGCGCAGGCGCAGCAGGGGTTCCTGCACTGGATGCACGTGCTGACGATCCGCACGACGCTGGAGAGCGTGACCAACGACCGGCGCCACCAGGAGGAGGGGCGGTGGGGGCCGCCGCGGCAGAGCGACGCCGACGCCCTCGACCAGGCCGCTGCCATGATGGACCGGTACAACCGCATCTTCCTGCGAACGCTCCGCGTCCTGTGCGACATGCGGCGTCACAGCAACCCGGTCATCGTCCAGAGTGGCGGACAGCTGAACGTGGCGCAGCAGCAGGTGAACGTGGTACGCGGTGCCGGTCCGAAGGGTCAGAAGACCCGTCCGTAAACTCGTCGCCGTCCGCAAAAAGGCCTAGAAAAACGCGACCTTCACCGATCTTGACGAAGCCGACCTGGTGCGGCGAAAACCCTAGAAATACTTGCGAAAACAGCGATTCCAAACGTCTCGTCGTTGTGGTTGTGGATCTGGATGTCGCGGGTTCAAATCCCGTCAGTCACCCTCGGTCGTAATCCCTGTCAGCCGAAGCGTTTTACACTTCCCCCCGAGGTGGCCTCGGGTGCGGCTTCCGAACGACGGATTCTGTGGAATCGTTCCACAGAATCCGCTCGGAGGTTCCACCCCGTGGCTCGCCACCGTAGTCCGGCACCGTCCTACCTTCTCACAAGCAGTCCGGCCGCGGCCGACTGATCTGGACCGACCCGCTCGGAGTCCGCCAGGAGAAACTCCTCCCCGGGCTGTTCGGCCCCGCCGAGTCCCTCGCCGCGAACGCTCGCCTCGAACTCGCCGTCTCGCCGCTACCGACAGCGGCGGCAGACGCGGGGGGTGAGCGTCGGCGAGGTCTTACTCGCGCTCCTCAAGCCGCCGAGTGGCCCGCACACGGCTGAGTACCCGGGCGGCTGGCTCACGTCTCCTTCGTCCGGTGGGAGCTCCCCGCGCGGCGGCGCCGCTCACCCGCTCACCAGTAGAGGGCGGTCCGGACGCCGAACAGGTGGGCGACGGTCTGGCCCGCCCCCGCCTTGTCGGGCATCCCCGCCGTGTAGTCGATCATGATTCGGGTGTTGCTGTTGAGGTACCAGTTCGCCCCGACGGTGAGCTCGTAGAGCTTCGTCCGCGCCGAGGCGCCGGTCGCATCGGGCGGGAGGTTCGGCGAGTCGAAGTCGAGGTACGAGAACCGGGCGGCGAGCTCGACCGCCCCCCACCCGCCGCGGGGGTCGGTCCGGGACCGGATCAGCGGCCGCCGCACGTCCACCCGGTCGAACGACCCGCGGGTGCGGTTGTACCCGCGGTGCTCGCCCGTCAGGAAGTAGCTCCCGTAGACGTAGACGCCGTGGACGAACACCAGGCCGGCGGCCGTTTGCTGGACGGCCGCGGCGGACCACTCCCCCTGGAGCGACCACGGGCCGAACACGCCGGCGGCCTGAAGGTTGTAGAGCTGGTAGCTGTTCGCCGGGATGTCCAGCGGGGGGACGAACGGCGACCCGGGGTTGTCCTCCACGGTGAGGAGGCTCGACCCGGTGCGGGGCGTGAAGTTGAGGACCCCGTTCGGCGGCACCCGCTGCGAGAACGCCCCGCCCAGGTGGACCAGGCGGAAGTCGTCCCCGTCCGACTCGTACACCGGCAGGCCGGTCAGCCGGGTGGTGTACGCCCAGTTGTCGCCGTCCCCGAAACTCTGCCCGTTGCTCGGGGTGGCGTCGCGGAAGACGCCGAGCGAGAACAACACCCGCTCGTCGTCGGGCCACCAGAAGCCGCAGACGCCCCAGTTCCGGGCCGGGGCGAGAACGTTCTGCGGCGACCGCTCCAGGAAGGTGATGAAGTTGCTACTCGTCATCCCCTCCAGGCTGTACGGCTCGCGGAAGTGCCCGACGCGGATTTGGCGGACGCCGGGGATCGCGTCCAGCCCGACGAACACGTCCCGCAAGCGGACGTTGCCGCCCGCCAGTTCGACCTCGGACACCCAGCTCGCGGAGTCGCCGACGGTGCCCTGCGCCCCCAGGCGGACCCGGCGGAAGCCGTACCCGTTCTGCAGGTCGCCGATTGCCGCCTGGCTCTGCGCCGACTGTGCGGCCATCACCGCGTCGGCCTCGACCCGCCCCCGCACCTGGATCGTCGGCGTGAGGTTGAGTCGCTCTTCGAGGGGGTTGGTGACCGAAACGGCGGGCGGGTCCCGCTTCTCGGGCGGCACCACCCCGGTACCGCTGCCCCCCGCCGTGGCGCGTTCTGCCTGTGATTGCACGACGGTGTCACCGGGTTGGGTTCCCGCCGTCGGCACGGCCGGCGGGACCGCGGACGCACGCGCCGGGAGAGGGGGCGGCGGCAGCGGCTGCGCGACGATCGATCCCGTCGTGGACACACAGGCGACGAGGCAAAGGAGTAGCGATCGGCTCCCCGAACGGATTCCGATACCACACCCGAATACTCGCGCCCGCATGTTCTGGACTCAACCGTTGGGTCGATGCGAAACCGCTGCCACCACTCCGTCGGCGTCCGTTCGAAGGTGCGCAAGGACTAACCCAAAGGTGCTCCGGGGTCGGAAGTCGGGCGCAGGCCGTCCGAGATTTTCCTCGCCGTCTCGGAGGGCAACTCGCCGAACAGGCGGCGGTAGTGGGCGGCGAAATTGCCGAGGTGCTGGAAGCCGAACTCCTGAGCCGCGGCCGCGATCGCGACGGCCGGGTTCTCCCGCAGCCGGTACCTGACGGCGTTGAGACGCAACTTCTTGTAGAAGGCCAACGGCCCGAGGCCGTACTGCTCGCAGAACGCGAGACGGAGCGTCCGGTCGCTGACGCCGAGCTCCCGGCACAGGTCGATCGCCCCGACCGGGTCGCCGAGGCGGGCACGCATCAGCTCCTCCGCGCGGCGGAGCAGTAATGACCGCGCGGGCAGGGGGAGCACCTGTTGCCGGGGGACGGATGAGAAGAGCGAGGCGACCAGCCCGCGGATGCATTCCTGCTCGAGCCGGAGGCCCTCCGCGGTCCCCAGGAGGGTCGGATCGGCCAACCCCATGCTCAACAGGCGCACCAGGTGGCGGTTCAGGCCGGCGACCGCGTCGGGGGGCGGCGCGAGGGCGGCCCAGGTCTGGGGCAAGGCCACGTCGTCCGTGTTCAACAGCGTCCTGGCAGCCTCCTCCATCGTTTCCGGACGGAGCGACACCCCCAGGTTATCAGTCCGACGTGCCGAGAAATGGTCCGTCTCGGCCGCCGGCCCGTGGACGACGAGTTGACCGGGGGCGAGTCGGCGGTATTGCCACAGGCTCCCGCCGTTCCCCTCCGTCACGGGGTAGACGGAAAACAAACCCGCGACGTCATGGCCGTGGAGCCGGACTCGCTGGTTGGCCTGGATTCCGATGAGTCGAACCCGCGCGCCGCGCACGACCTGGAGGGCGCCCTCGAAACGGCCCCGGTAGAGTTGCTCGAACTGACCGTCCCAGCTGGGGAACAACGCGCTGGCCTCGGAGAAATCCCGAATGGGAATGACCCGCGCGGCAGGCCGGCCGAAGACCGGCGTTGGTGGCTCGGGCGGCATTCCATCCTCACATCTCGCAGGGCCGGCGAGGACTGTGCGGCCGTGGCACAGGTACTGTCTCAGTTTGGTGGGACCGGCGTCCCGCCGGTCTTCCGAAGACGACCGGCGGGACGCCGACCAGACGGACACTGCCTGCATCCGGACCCGTTGTCGATTTTGGATACCGCGACTCCGATCGGCACCCTCCCAGCGGAGCTCGCTGCCACGCCATCGGTGTCGCATCAAGCTCGCGGACCCTGCCGTCCTTCCGGTTCGGAACGACCCCACGGCCTTGCCTCAGCGTGCCACCTGTGGCGCCGCCCCGCCCGGCAACTCGACCCGGGTTGCGGGGGCCGGGGTCGCCGGGCCGGCCAGCCGGGCGGTGGGTTCGTAGACCTCGCCGACCGGCACGGAGTCGGGCTTCCTCCCCCACGCGCCCCCGAACGTGATCTGCACGTTGAACAGCAGCGAATGGCTCGACGCTTCCAGCCCGACGTCCGTGTTCGGGATCCGATCGACCACACCGTTGATCGAGTTCTGGAACCCGTAGGCGTAGCCGAGGAGACGTCGAGGGCGTCGGTCAGCTTGAGCGTCGTCCCGACGCTGATCGTGTGCTGGATGACCGCCGGCGACTGGATGTTGAACAGGGCGCGGGTGTTCTCGAGAGGGTTCGTGTTGTACTGGTACCCCGCCCGCACCGCGACGCGGTCGGTGAGCTGGTAGTTCCCGCCGACGGCCACGGCGAAGGGCCTGTCCCAGCCGAGGCCCCCCTCGCTCGTCGGGGTGCCGAACAGCTCCGCGTTCGCGTAGTCGAAGTACCGCATGTCCACCCCAGGGTCAGCCGGTCGATCCCCCGCCACGCGACGCCCGAGTAGATCGCGGGGAGGCTCGCGTTCAGGGTCAGCGTCCGCGCGTTGCCGAGGTTGTCGCGGCTGTTGAACGTCCACGCCTCCAGCCACTGCGGGCTGGTGTAGCCGAAGCCGACGTCGAGCGTGTCGGTGACCGAGTAGACCAGACCCGCCCGGACGCCGCCGCCCCAGAAGGGGCAGAGTTCGTCGCCGACAGGAACGTGTTGGGCATCCCGGGGATCTGGTTGGGCGGGGCGAAGTACGCCGGGTCGAACGACACCATCGCGATGTCCACCGTCGGGCCGACGCCGACGACGAGGCAACGAGTGGCCTGGTACGACACGGTGGGCGTCAGTTGCAACAGCTGCATGTTCGCGAACGTCGGGCCGAACGACCCTGCCCGAACGGCCCCGGTCGGCGACAGGATCGGGTTGGTCACGTCGCCAGGAAGTTCACCCCGCCGCCGCCCAGCGCGATCAGCCCCATACCGAAGGTCAGGGGGCTCTCCTCGTCCAACTTGGACACGAGCCCGAGGCTCGGGACGAGGGGGAACCCGCTGTCGCTCCGGGTCCGGCCGGACAGCGGCCCGCCCTGGAGCGGGGCGGGGCGGCTCGACGAGACGTAGATCTCGGGGTACACGAAGGCGCCCCCGATCGAGGCCTCGTTCCGCCCGAGCCGGCCGATGGCCGCCGGGTTCCAGTACAGCGCCCCGAGGGCGTCGATCGGGGTGGCCGTCGAGACCCCGGCCATCCCCCCGTGGACGGCGCCCGCGCCGGGGAGGGTGATGCCCGGCTGGGCGCTCGCCGTCGCGGGGACGGCCGCGAGGAGCGCCGCCGCGTAGAGCCTTTGCCGGCACGTCCGAGTCATACCCGCCTCCGGAATGTGTCGATCGTGCCGGTATGATCGGTTAGGCAAATTGTGTGACTTGAACCGCGATTATCACGATGGGGGTGGGGCATCCAGAATTGGCATCGCCGTCCGCATCCATTCTGGTCGCGGATCAGAACCCGCACGGGCGATGGAGATTTGGGTAGCCGCCAGGAGGGCGGTCCTCTGGGCAATCCGCAAGGAGTGCGTGATGTCGCGGCGAGCATTTTTGGCGGCGTGCGCCGCATTACTGGGGGTCGTCCCAGCGGCCCGAGCCCAGGCGCCGGCGGACGTGCCGGCCCCTCCCACCGTCCTGCCGGCCGTACCGGCGCAGCCCGTCCCCGGGGACACCCCGCCCGGACTGACCGGGCTCTACCCGTCCCTCCGCCCGGCCGACGCCGCGACGGGCGGCTGTCTCGCCTGTGACCGCCCGACGCACGACCTCTGGACCCGCCCGACGATGACCGGCGACTGGTGGGGCCACCGGTCGCGGTTGCAGGAGCAGGGCGTCACGTTCGGCGGCAACGTCACGCAGTTCTGGTTCGGCCTCGGCGGCGGCATCAACACGCCGCGAATCCCGCCGGCGCTCGGGCAGGGCGACACCTCCGCGTACACCGGCCGCGGCGAGTACAGCGTGACGATCGACCTGGAAAAGTTCGGCGGGCTCCCGAAGGGACGGTTGTACGTCGCGGCCCAGCACTGGTGGGGGCAGTACGGGAACGTCAGCTTCAACACCGGCGCCTTCTCGCCGCCGATCTTCCCGGCCGCTCTCCCGCCCGTGCCCAACGACCCGGGCGCGCTGATGCTCACGGACTTCCTGCTGACGCAGCCGTTCTCGGAGCACTTCGTGGTCTTCGTGGGCAAGAAGAACGTGATCGGGGCGGCCGACCAGGACGACTTCGCCGGCGGCAACGGCACCGTGCAGTTCATGAACCAGGCGTTCATCGCCAACCCGGCGTTCCTGCTCGCCATGCCGTACACCGGGTTCACCGCCGGCGTCGTGAGCCCGCAGGAGTGGGGGGCCGTGTCCGCGTTCGTGTACGACCCGCAGAACCGGACCAAGGACTTCTTCCGGTTCGACGACCTGTTCTCGACCGGGGTCATCGTCGGCAGCGAGGTGAAGCTGAAGACGAACTTCTTCGACCTCCCCGGCGAGCAGCACCTCGGCGGGCTGTGGAAGCACCTGGCGCTGACGAACCTGGCGTTCAACGAGCCGCCGCCGGGCGTCTACCCGTACCAGGCGGTCGGCGGCTCGCCCGTCCTCAACGACTCGTACACGGTCTACTACGGCTTCGACCAGTACGTGCAGGTGTACTCGGAGGACACGAAGCGCGGCTGGGGGCTGTTCGGGCGGGCGTCGATCAGCGACGGGAACCCGACGCCGATCCGCTACTTCGTGAGCGCCGGGGTCGGCGGGTACAGCCCGTTCCGCCACCGCCAGGGCGACCAGTTCGGCGTCGGCTTCTACTACACCGGCCTCAGCACCCAGTTCGGCCCGCTGCCGCAGGCCGTCTTCGGCCCGCGCGACGGGTACGGGCTCGAGGTCTTTTACAACGTGAAGGTCACGCCCTGGATGAGCGTCACCCCGGACTTCCAGGTCGTGAAGCCCGAGGCGGGGGCCATCGCCGAGATGTCGTACATCGGCGGCATCCGGCTGAAGCTGGACTTCTGACCCGCCTGCCGGCCGCGGGTGACGGCACCACGTCACCCGCG
>JBGAQM010000243.1:0-10001 GCA_044220735.1 Urbifossiella sp.
GCCCCGCCGCCCGCAACGCGGCGGCGGCGGTGGCGGTCGCGCAGTTCGCCGGCGTCGCCACGGCGTCGGGAATGACGTCCGGCACGACGAACCACGCCGTGCCCGGGACGAGGACGACGTACTCGGCGAGCCCGCCGGCCGGGCGCCCGGGTTCGGCGCGGCGGTGGCCGTACTTGAACGGCGTCTCGCACTTCTGCGGCAGCCCGTCGGCGCAGAAGAAGCACGCCCCGCAGCCGACGGCCACGGCCCACGTCACCCGCGTGCCGATCGCCGCCGGCGTGCCGCCGAAGTCGGCCGGCACCGCCCCCGGCCCGAACGCCTCGATACGCCCGACGACCTCGTGCCCGAGCACCGCCGGCGTCGGCTCGGTCCGCCGCCCGGCGTGGGTGTGCAGGTCGCTGCGGCACAGGGTGCAGCACGACACGCGGACCAGCAGCTCGCCGGCGCGCGGTTCCGGTGTCGGCTCGGTGACGAGTTCGAGCGGCCGGTCGGGGCCGTGGAACAGGACGACGCTCGCCATCACGCCTCCCCCGCGGCGGGTCGGGCGGCCGGGTGCGACAGGAAGTAGTACCACGCCGGCACCAGCAGCGCCAGCGTCGCGGCGGCGATCGCCCACGACAGCGGCACGAAGAACGCCAGGAAGTCCGGCCCCCCGCCGCCGGCCGTGCGGGCGAGCAGGACGACAACGTAGCCGAGGTAGCCGAACGCGTCCACGAGGTACATCAGGTAGCCGACCGTGCCGCGGTCGCGGGTCATGGCGATCAGCCGCTCGAACACCGTCGTGTGGACGGCGATGTAGGGAAGGTACAGCCCGACGCCGTGGAGGACCATGAACGCGAGTGGCGACAGCACCCCGGCCCGCCGCCCGGCCAGCGCCGCCGCGAGCAGCACCGCCCCGGCCGCGGCCGTCGCCATCGCGTAGGCGAACGCCCGGCGGTTGTCGCGGATCAGCACCGCCGCCCCGCTCAGCACCAGCACGCACGCCGCGACCGCCATCTCGGAGTAGGTGAACACGCCCGGCTGGCCGGTCACGCCGAGCCCGGCCCACACCTCGGGGGCGAAGTCGGCCCGCACGCTCCGCAGTACCGTCACCAGCAGGTACGCCGCACCGAGGAGGAGGAGCCCGGCGGCGTAGCGGCGGAAGAACGCCCGGCGGTCGGCGGCGGTCATCGGCGCCCGCTCGCTGCGCGCGGCCACGTCGGGGGCGGCGGGCGGCGGGACCCGGGCGAGCATCACCACGAACAGGAGCAGCGGCGGCGCGAACAACGCCCCCGCCGCGGCCGGCATCCACGCCTCGGGCACGCCCTCCACCAGCAGGTACGCCCCGGCCGACTTCGCCACCCCGTCGGCGACGACGAAACTGGCGCACAGCCCGGCCGCCAGTGCCTCCGACTGCCGGCGGCCTTCGAGCACGCCGAGGACCAGCCCGAAGATCATCCCCAGCGGCAGACCGTTGGCGAACAGCCAGACGACGTTCCACGGCGCCGGCGTGACGGCGAACAACAGCAGCGCCAGCTCGGCCGAGCCGACGAGCGCGAGGATCAGCCCGGCCCGCCGCGCGGGCGACACTTCGGACACGACCTTGATGCCGAGGAACTTGGACGCCGTGTACCCGAGCACCTGGGCGACGACGAGGGCCGTTTTGTACCCCGCGCCCCAGAACGAGTCGTCGGCAAACGCGGCGGCGGTGAACGGCTTGCGGAAGGCGTAGACGCAGAAGTACGTGCCGAACGCGGCGGCGGCGGCCCACGCGGCCAGGGCGCGGCCGGCCGCGTCGTCTCGCCGGACGTGCTCCACCATCGCTTCCCCCGTGGCCGCCTGTAGCCTCCGAATACGGGTCGGCCGCGGGGTTTCGACGCACCCGGACGAGTTTCACACGAGATTCATGCCGCCCGCCGTCCGGCATTTTCCTGGGCCGGGAACCCGGTTGCCCGGACGACCCACTCGGCGGCGAGCAGGTTCGGCACCCACGACGCCCACGCGAGGGTCGTGAAAAGCAACTCGAACGGCATTCCAGCAGGGAGGCCGACCAGAATGACAACGAGAGCGACCGCCACGGCCACGGCCGCCACGACCGCGCTCCCGCCGGCCCCGAGGCTCTCGGCCGCCACCAACCGGAGCCCCCACGCGACCGGGCCGGCGTACCACCCCCGCCGCCGAGGGTGAGCGGGACCAGCAGCCCGGCCGCCCCGGCGAGGACCACAATCACGACCGCGACCGTCGCCGGCGGGAGGACATAACTCCCGCCGACGGTCAGGGCCGCCCCGAGGTTCACCCCGAGCGCCACCGTGATCCAGTCGGCCGTTGGCGAACGCCGGACCTGGCGGGGCGACCGGGTTCTCCGCCACCCCGGCCGCGCCCTGCCCGATCGGGCGGCCGAACCCGGTCAGCGCCGGGATGAACGCGGCGGCGATCTGACCGACCGCCAGGGTCACGTTGCGCGCCTGTCGGGCGTTGTCGAGCCGGCCGCCGGGTGTCACAGGCGCCTCCCAACGGTTCGTGGCGGCCGGGGTGGTTCACGGGACGGCCGGTTCGGCCGTCCGTGCGTCCCGCGCCGGGGCGGGCCGACGGACCCACCAGCCGACCGCCAAGGAGCGCCAGGAACCACGCGGCGGCTGCCCCCGCTACCAGCGGTTCGCCCCGCCGGAGGTTGCCGACCACCAGCGCCGCGAGCGCCCACAGAACCGCGCCCGGGTAGGGCAGCGCGCCCCGGGTTAGGGTGGTCACGACCGCCGCCGTGACGCCCGCCCCGGAGCGGTACGCAACTGCCAGGGCTGCGGCACCAGGTCCGTCCTCGACTCCGAGGTCCTTGAGGGCGACCGACCAGTTGGCGAAGATGGCGACCGACACCCACCCGGCGAGCAGCCCGACCGCCGCGCCGACCCCCCCAGCGGTCCGCGCCGCTCGGCCCCGCGCCGGCGAACACCCGGGCCACCGCGACGAGGCACGCTGTGGATTCGGTACTCCAGAGCCGCACGGAGGAAGATCAGCTGGGGACTTAGCACTTCTTGCCCGGGCGCCGCTGTTGCGACTTCCGACCGGGCCGGTATCCGGTCGGCTTCGGCGGCCCCGCCCCGCGCTCGCCGGGCTTCTCCCCCTTGGCGGGGTTGGCGACCGTGTGATAGTGGTCGGCGCCCGCGTCGCCGCGAACCGCGCGGTCGGCCTCGCGGCGGCGGGCCTCGATCGCCTCCTTCGGCGGGTGGGCCGGGATCAACCCGTCGCACCCGCCGATCAGGTCGGCGCGGCCGGCCTGCGCCAGCGCGTCGCGCACCAGGAAGTAGTTCTCGGGCTTGAAGAACTGCATCAGCGCCCGCTGCATCTTGCGGTCGCGCAGGTTCCGGGCGATCGTCACCGGCTTCTTCGTGAACGGCTCGATCCCCGTGTACCACATGCACGTCGCGATGTCGAACGGCGTAGCACTTCCCAGATAGCTTGCTACACTGTCTTTGGCACGCTGATCCGTTCGGGGAGGGCCAGGAATGGTCGCCAGCCGAGTGAGGGCAGCGGGCAAGGAGGCCCCGCCCATGTCCCGCGCCTTCTCATACATCCGGTTCTCGTCACGGAAGCAGCAGAAGGGCGAGAGCTTTCGCCGGCAGGCCGAGTTCGCTGTCGAGGTCTGCCGCGAGAACGGCTGGGTTCTCGACGAGACGCTCACCCTGAGCGACCTCGGCGTGTCCGCCTTCCGCGGGGCGAACGCCAAGGTCGGGGCGCTCGCCGAGTTCCTGGAGGCGATCCGGATCGGCCGGGTGCTGCGGGGGTCGGTCCTGATCGTCGAGAGCATCGACCGCCTGTCCCGGAATAAGGTCGGCGAGGCACTGCAGCTGTTCATCTCCATCCTAAACAGTGGCGTCTCGATCGTCACACGCGAGCCCCGGCGGACGTACTCCCAGGACTCGATCAACGACATCGCGTCCCTGCTCGAGCCGCTCATTTACATGAGCCGCGCCCACGAGGAGTCGGCCACGAAGTCGTTCCGGCTGAAGGACGCCTGGGCCAAGAAGAAGGAGCGGGCGGCGGCGCAGGGGCTGCCGATGACCCGGATGGCCCCCCGCTGGCTGGAGTTGACCGACACGGGCTACAAGCTCATCCCCGAGCGAGCGGCGACCGTCCGCGAGATTTTCCGGCTGAGCGCCGAGGGCCTGGGCGTGCAGCGTATCCTCAAGTACCTGGTCGCCAACCCGAAGAAGCACCCGCCGTTCGGCGACTCCGGGCGGTGGCGGGATTCCTACGTCCTCCAGATCCTGAGCAACCGGGCGACGTTCGGCGAGTTCCAACCCCAGATGCGGGAGGAAGGGAACAAGCGTGTCGACTGCGGGGGGCCGATTACGAACTACTTCCCGCCGGTCATCAGCGAGGACCTGTTCTTCCAGGTTCAGGCCGGGATGAAAGCGCGGTTCCGCGTCGTCGGCCGGCCGGGCGAGTTCGAGACCAACCTGTTCACCGGGATCGTCTTCCACGCCGAGGACCGGACCCGGATGTCAGTGCATACCTTCCGCCAGGCCACCACGCCGGGAGGTGAGACCCGGCCGTACCGGTATCTGACGTCGGGGGCGACCGCGGCCGGCGCGACCCGCAGGGGCAAGGGGTTGTCGTTCCCCTACCCGCCGTTTGAGCAGGGGGTGCTGCACGCGCTGTCCGAGTTGAAGCCCGCCGACGTGCTGGGGGAGGCGCAGGGCGACGAGCGGGAGACGGAGATCGCGGATCTGACCGGGAAGTTGGTGGTGATGGACCACCGCATTCAGGACGCCGAGGCGAAGGCTGCGGACCCGGAGGAGGAGTCGCCCGAGACCTACGTCGGGTTGCTGAAGACGCTGCACCGGTCGAAGAAGGAGGCCGTCCTCCGGTTAGAAGAGCTGAAGGCCGACGCGGCGAGTTGCAAGGCGGCGAACCTCGGCGAGGTGCAGTCGCTACTCGGCCTGTTGGAGTGCAGCGGGGACGAGCTGAAGGACGTACGGCGGAAACTGAAGTCAAGGATCCGGGCCGTGGTGTGCGAGATCTGGGTCCACATCACCCGGGTCAGCCACATGCAGCGGGTCGCCCAGGTCCAGATCCACCTGCGCAGCGGAACGGTCAAGCGGATCGCGATTCAGCACGCCTCGGGCCTGCGGGCCAAGTCCCGCAAGTCCACCTGAGAGAGGTTCGGGATCGGGGCGAGAACGAAGGACGTGGGCGTGTCGGGCGGGATGTAGCAGACCATCGCGGCGATCCCCGACCGCCGCTCCGCCTCCCGGACTTCCCGTTCGCACAACTCGTACGCCCGATCCGGACGTCTGAACTGGCGCGCGGTCGACCACAGCCGGACCCACCGCTCGCCGCTCCAGCACCGCCCGTCGGACGCGGCGACGACGAAGCAGTCGCCAGCCCACACGTCAGCCATCGCCGCGTCACCCGCGCGCCACGCCGGACCGCCCGTCCGGTTGGTGGCATGCGGATTGTGCCCACCCACCGGTCGCGTCCCGGTCCCTTCAGGCGACCCTGGGGATTGCCGACGACGACATCGTGTAGGCGACTCAAGATCTCCTCCTACCGAGCTTCGGAATCAGGCATCGAGTGGCTACTCTGGTGTAATGCATGGTTGCGCTCCTGCCACATTCAAATCCTCCGTATGGCTCGTCGCGTCATCACAACCGAGTCCGAAGCGTGGGGCGAACTCCCGCCAAGACGCACGCGCCCAGACCGGCGCGAAGGTCGACACAACCTTCCATTCCACGAACTGTCGGACATCGAGTTCGAGGTATTCTGCTTCCTCCTGCTCCGACGCGAACACCCTGGCGACGACATCCGCTACTACGCCGGGACTGGCGACGGCGGGCGCGACCTCGTCCACCGAATGACCACGCCGGACGGGGTCCGCGTGCGACTCGTCCAGTGTAAGCGCTACACCTCGACCGTCGGCGTCGCGGTGAGCCTCACCAGTTGGCGGGCGATGGCGCTGGACCTGGACAACCTGTGGGGTTGCCAGGACCGCACGCGGGCGAGCGAGTTCCTCGTCCGACTCCTGTCCCGGCACCCCGCCCTGTTCGCCGACGACCGCGGGGTGTACTTCCTGGCCCGGGTGGCGGCCCTCTTCCCGGACGACCAGCGCCGGTGCGCCTACGAGGTCGTTCGCGCGTGGGGAGCGCGTCACGGCCCGCAGGCGTTCGGCGAGCTCGTGGGACTGCGACACCTGCTCCACCCCGACGACGGCTGGGCGCGAGAGCAGGTCGAGGCCGCGCTGGCGGGGCCGGCTGGCGCCGAATGGGTCGCCGTCGGCGTCGCGTTCGCGGCCGCGAACCTTTGGTGCGAGCCGGAGTGCCGGGCGCGGGCGACGGAGGTTCTCTGCCGGCTTGTACCCCATCCGACCGAGGCGGTCGGTCACGCGGTGATGTCGGTCTACCTGACGCGGGACGACTTGCCGCTCGATGACGCCACCCTCGTGCTGTTCCGCATGATCGCGGATAATCCCGAGATCCTGCGCCAGCCGAGTTTGGACGAGGCGTTCTTCGACCACCTCCTCGACGCCTTGCTCGTCGACGCCGACCTGGTCTGCCGGCTCGCCGAGGCGGCCGTGACGCGGCGGGGGGCGGACCTGCAGTCCCTCGCACAAGGGTTCTACATGGCGGGGTCGGTGCTGATCGACATCTCGCTGCGCCTCCAGCGGAGCAGAGGGGACTTCCGCCGGCGCGGCATGAACCTGTTCGAGGCGTTGCTGGACCTCGGCGTGTCCGAGGCCGTCGGCGTCGCCCGCAGTACCGACCTCCGGCTGGTAGTCGGCGGCGGCCCCGTTCGGATGCCGCGCCGCCGGCGGAGTCAGTCCGCACGGCCAGACGATTGGTAACCTCGACTGAGGTCGAGATCAGACGGACTCGATCACCGACGGCATTGCTCACCTGGATTGAAAGCACTTTCCTGGAGGACAACCTCGACAGCGAGTTCATCTACAAGACCTTCGTCAAGACGCTGCGCGGTCAAGGAGCGCCGCCAGGTGATCGTCGTCACCCACAACGCCAACATCGCTGTGCTGGGCGACGCGGAGCTGATCGTACCACTGAGGAGTACGCACGAACGCGGGGTCATCATGAACCGCGGTTCGATCGATACGCCGGCCACCAAGGCCAGCGCTTGCGCCATTCTGGAAGGAAGCGAGCGAGCCTTTCAGCGGCGGCAGCGCATCTACGGGTTCTGACCGACCCCGCCGCCCCAGTACGGTCCAAAGCACGATTCTGGGAGGCCCACAGCACCGCCGCGGGAAGAAAATCCAAAAAATGCCGCTACCCAACCAGTGTAGCGGCAGGGACTTGCATCCGCGCTGCCGCGTGCGGAGGCGATGCTGATCTTTACACAGTAGGAGGACTGGGATTCAGTTACGGCCCCGTCCAACACTTTTTACACGGAGGTCGGTAATGGCGATGGTGAAGTCGGTTGCGGGTGCAGCGAGCGGGATGCCCGCGTGGGCACGGGAGGAGTGGCAGACGGCCATCCTGCGCGTGAA
Organism: Urbifossiella sp.; assembly: GCA_044220735.1. Lineage (GTDB taxonomy): Bacteria > Planctomycetota > Planctomycetia > Gemmatales > Gemmataceae > Urbifossiella. The sequence goes on from JBGAQM010000243.1 coordinate 7,472, forward strand.
GGGACCACTAGCCGCGATTCGGCTGTGGGAGCGTGTACTCACCGAGGCGGATCGCCGAAGGCTCGGCGGCGACATGGAAAGGGCCTATGCCCAGCACGGCGGAGCGGTCGGGATGTGGACGCACCTGCGTGGCGTATCGGTCTACCAAGCTGTGGTAGACGTGGGCGTCCGGACCGGCTTCCTCGACACCGACGGCGGGCGGCTGTTGCTACGGGTGATCGGCGAAGAGCCGAACGACCCGCAGGAGGCGTTCGAGATGGCCATCGCCGCCGGCGTGCTGGTGCTGGTCGCGTCACCGCGGCAGGCGTTCTGGGAGGGCGAAGAGGTCGCGATCGATTGGGAGCGACACGGCAAGCCCTGGGAGTTCCTGGACGAGTTGGCCCGCGCCGCCAAAGCCGGCGCGTCGCTGGACGCGATGGCGCTGCGCGAACTCGGCGGGCGGGACACGGGCTTCATGAAGAAGCGGAAGTGCGCGCTGGTGAATGCGGACGGATTCCCCGTGACGCTGGCAGACCTGGTGGTGCCGGCCGGCCGAGGTACCTACCGGTTGAACCTGCCACCGGCTCGAATCAGGGTGTTCGAGCGAGGGACCAGCGACTCGCTCCGGGAGTGGACGCCGTGAGCCCCACCAGGGTCGGCCAGTATCGGTGACGCTAAATAATAAACATATTTGTGTCATAATATATTGATGATGATAATGAATTGTGGAGATATGTGTTATTACTGCCGCGCAGGGGACTTCGCCCGTGCACCCTGTCGTTCTGGGTGGCGACAAATCTGATGAATCTGACTTGCTAAATATTTGATCGATATGCGTCATAATATAATGAAGGAGGATTAGACCTCGGCCGGCAGCGAAACCCGCCCTCCTCGACCCCCCGCGGTCTACCGACCGCGTGGGGTCTTCTCGTTTCCCATTCCGCCGTGGTCGCACGGTCGGACCCGAACGCGACCACTGACCCGCCATCATCCCCGCCGGCGGGAGCACCGAACCCCGCCCGGCCGGGATCCGTTCCCCGGCTTGCCCACAGCGAGTCCGGCCGATCAGGCGGACCCGCTCACCATGCCAGGGAGGCGACCCCATGTCCCGGTCGAATCACCCGCTCCGACCCCGCAACGGCCACACCCTCGTCGTCGGCGTCGTCGCCCGCATCAGCGGCGGCCCCAACCAGAAGGAACTCAGCCTCGAGGACCAGGAGGACCACGCCCGCCAGTTCGTCGCCGACGAGTACGGCGGACCTGCTGAGTTCCGCGTCGTCGCCACCACCGGCAAGGGCGAGCGGCTCGACCGGCCCGAGCTGGTCCAGGTCGAGGCGATGATCCGAAGCCGCGAGCTCGACTGGCTCTTCTGCGAGGACATCGGCCGCATGGTCCGCGGGACCGAGGCCCACCGCCTGTGCGGCCTCGCCGTCGACCACGGCGTCCGGGTGATCGCCCCCAACGACTGCGTCGATACCGCCGAGGAGTCGTGGGAGGAGGACGTCATCAGCGCCTGCCGCGACCACGTCGGGCACAACGCCCACACGTCCAAGCGGCTCAAGCACAAGCTCATGAACCGCTTCAAGCAGGGCCGCGGGGCGACGAACCGCCCGATCCACGGCTACCACGTACCCGCCGGCGCCAAAACGTACGACGACTGGCGGAAGGACCCCGCCGCCACCGACACGTACCGGGAGTGGTTCCGCCGCCTGCGGGAGGACCCCAACTGCTCCGCGGTCGCCGACTGGCTCAACGCCTCCGGGGTCGAGACCGGGCCGTACGCCCGCCGCAAGACGTGGACCGGACAGATGGTCCGGCGCATCACCGGCAACGCCGTGCTCAAGGGGATGCCCGGCCGCGGGTTCAAGCACACCGTCAAGCACCACGAGACCGGGCGGCGCGTCTCCGTCCGCAACCCCAAGGGGCCGACCTATCGCGACTACCCGCACCTGGCTCACGTCGAGACCGACCTCTGGGACGAGGTCAACCGCCTGCTGACGGAGGCGAACCGGGATTGCGGCCGAAAGCCAGTCGGCGGGACCGACCCGCTCCTCGGCCGGCCCCGGAAGCGGACCCGGTTCCCGGGCCAGCACGCGCGCTGCTGGTACTGTGGGCGGGAGTTCGTCTGGGGCGGCAACGGGGTGGCCGAGAACCTGATGTGCTCCGGGAGCCGCGAGTGGTTGTGCTGGAACTCGGTCGGCTTCTGCGGCACCCGTGCCGCGGCGGCCGTCGCGCGGGTGCTCCGCGCCGAGCTGGAGCTGTTAGACGGGTTCGACGAGCAGTACCGCGCCCTGGTCGATGCCGCCGGGCGCCGGGGCGACGCCCACACCGAGCGGCGGCGTGCGGACCTGGTACGGGCAGAGGCGGCGGTCGCGACGCGGCTTGCGAACCTGGCCCGAGCCGTCACCGAGTACGGCCCCGAGCCGGTGTTCGCGGGGCAGCTGGCGGAGCTGAAGGCCGAGGAGGCACGACTGGCGCGCGAGCGGCGGGAACTCGAGGGGCTCCGCGGGCGGGCGCCCGAGCTGCCCCGCTCGGTCGCCGGGCTCCGCGG
>JBGAQM010000244.1:0-9949 GCA_044220735.1 Urbifossiella sp.
TCGCTCGGGTGGATCCGTTGCCGCCTGCGACTCCGCGCCGCGGCGCCGGCCAAGCTCCCGCCCGCGCCGACGAATACCCACGGTCGCCCCGACCGCCCCCCGCGAGACCGTGATGGCCACCGCCGCACCGCCCGCCGACCCCAAGAAGAAGCCGGCCCCGCCGCGCGACCACGCCCGCGAGGGGCTCGAAACGGTCGTCTTCGTCGTCGTCCTGGTGCTGCTGCTGAAGCTGTTCGTCACCGAGGCGTTCGTCATCCCCACCGGGTCGATGGCCGAGACGCTCTACGGCATCCAGAAGATCATCGCCTGCCAGAAGTGCGGCCACGAGTTCCCGGTCAACGCCCACGACGAGGTCGAGGGCCAGCAGGGGAGCGGCCGCAAGCTCGCCACCGCCGGCTACTGCTGCCCGAACTGCCGCTACCACGGCCGGGTGACGGACCTGACCCCCGTCCCCGAGGCCCGCACCGGCGACCGGGTGCTCGTGCTCAAGCCCGTCTACCACTTCAACCGCACCGGCCGGCCGGACCGCGGCGATGTGGTCGTGTTCAAGTTCCCCCGCGCCCCGCAGGAGAAGTGGGTGGCGGCGAACTACATCAAGCGGTGCATGGCGTTCGGCGGCGAGACCGTCGGCATCCACCGCGGCGACCTGTACGCCACCACGTCGCTGGAGTACCCGGCCGACGCGCGGGACGCGAGCGGCGCCCCCCTCTACCCGCGGCCGGACGACCCCAACGACCTGTGGCGCGGCGGCGAGTCGACGACCACGCACGACTTCCGCTACCCGAACAACGCGCAGGCGGTCGAGCGGTTCGAGCAGAGCCGGCAGACCGGGTTCGCCCCCGGCCTCGGCGGGTTCGAGATCCTCCGCCCGACCGAGGACCAGCTGCTGGCCCGCGCCCGCGTCGTGTGGGACAACGACCACCAGCCGCCGGAGCTGGCCGGGAAGGTGCCGCCGCGGTGGTTCACCCGGCCCGAGGCGACCGGCAAGTGGAACGGTGACAGCCCGAGCCAGCCGAAGGCGTTCGGCCACACCGCCGACACCCTCGACTTCATCCGCTACCAGCACCTCGTGTGGAAGCAGGAGAAGGTGGAGCGGGAGGTGAACGGGCAGAAGAAGGAGGTGCCGGAGCGGACCGGCGCCTACTGGCAGTGGGCCGACCTGCCGGCGCAGCCGGTGGCCGGGCCGGTGGACAACTACCTCGGGTACAACGACGGCGTGGACCGCGACCCGGTGACGGGGTTCGAGACCGAGCGCCGCGGCAACCGGGTGATGGCGCAGGACACGAACTGGGTCGGCGACCTGATCCTGGAGTGCGAGGCCGACGTGCAGGCCGGCGCCGAGGTGGTGCTGGAGCTGAGCCGCGGCGCGACGCGGTTCCAGGCCCGGTTCGCCGGCGGCGAGGTGGAACTCGTCTCGACCGGCCAGGGCGCGAAGTCGTTCGGCAAGCGGCCGACGAAGATCACGGGGCCGGGGAAGTACCAGCTGCGGTTCGCCAACGTGGACGCCCGGCTGTGGGTGTGGGTGGACGGCCGGCGGATCGACTTCGGGACGGACGCCGACTACCCGCCGGCGAGCACGGTGCCGGCCGGGAAGGAGAACGACGAGGGGTGGACGGAGGAGAACGACGTGGCGGCGCCGGCGAGCATCGGCGCCAAGGGCGGCGTGACGGTGCGCGGGCTGAAGCTGAAGCGCGACATCTACTACACGCGGTCGCACGGGAGCAACAGCTCGGCCGACCTGTACTACGTCCAGCCGGGTCACTACCTCTGTTTGGGGGACAACAGCGCCCACAGCTCGGACAGCCGGTCGTGGGGCGTGGTGCCGGAGCGGCTGATGCTGGGCAAGGCGGTGTTCGTGTTCTGGCCGGCGTGGCCGCACAACCGCGTCGGGTTCATCCGCTGAGCGAGGCCGCATGACGACCGGCGAGGTGAAGATTCGCGTGCGGTACGCCGAGACGGACCGCATGGGCCTGCTCCACCACGCGAACTACCTCGTGTACTTCGAGCAGGCCCGCACCGAACTGCTGCGCGACGCCGGCAAGACGTACAAGGACCTGGAGGACGCCGGGTTCTTCCTGGTGGTGGCGAAGATGGAGGTGCGGTACCGCCTCCCCGCCCACTACGACGACGTGCTGACCATCCGCACGACCGTGACGAAGGCCAGCCCGGTCCGCCTGGAGCACAGGTACGAGGTGTTCCGCGACGGGGCGGTGGTCTGCGAGGCGACGAGCACGCTGGCGTGCGTCGGCCGCGACGGCAAGTTGCAGGCGTTGCCCGACTGGCTGAGCGGGTCCTAGAAGGGGAACGACGTGCGCCGGTTCTGGATCCACACCGTCCTGCCGGCCGCGTTCTGCGCCGTGCCGCCGCTCGCCGGCGCCCTCGTCTTCGCCGCCATCCCCGCCGACGCCCGCCGCGACTACCTCGCCCGCGTCCAGGAATCCGGCATCGACTGGATCATCCTCGCCCTCGGGTTCACCCTCCTGACGGTGCAGCTGGTCTTCGCCTGGCGCGCCCTCCGCTGGCAGCCGACGGCCGGCGACTTCGACCCCGCCGCCGACCGCTGGCTCTCGCACCTCGCCCAGGCCGCCGAGTGGTTCCCGCTGCTCGGCCTCATCGGCACCGTCGCGGCCATCCTGCAAACCTTCAGCTCGTTCACGCCCGGCTCGAACCCGACGCCGCAGGACATCATCCGCAAGTACGCCCCGGCCATCACCGCGACCGGCAGCGGGCTGTTCATGGCGCTGGCGAACATCCTGCCGACGTGGGTCGTGGCCGTGGGGCGCGACCTGATCCGCGCGCTGGCCGGGTACCCGACGCCGCAGCCGCCGGCGGCGGAGGAAGTGGCGGAACCGGGGCAGGGGGGCCGGGCGTGATCACCCCGCCGCGCCGGTCCGTCACCCGGTTCTTCATCCCGCTCATCGACGTCCTCATCCTGCTGTTCTGCATCTTCCTGCTCATGCCGTTCGTGAGCACCCCCGCGGCCGACGACGGGACGAAACCCGCGGCGAAGGCACCGGAGTTGCCCACCGACGTGGCGCAGTTGCAGAAGCAGCTCGCCGCGACGCAGAAGGAGCGCGACGAGGCGCAGAAGCGGCTGGACCGGTTCCAGAAGGAGCGCGGCGAGCGGCTGGTGGTGCGGGTGCTGGAGATCGACCCGGACACGGGTAAGCTGTACTACTACGCCCCCGGCCGGCAGGAGGTGGCGGGGCAGGCGCAGGCCGAGCAGCTGATCGCCTACCAGAAGCGGCTCGCCGGCGAGAAGGACACGTACTTCCTGATCATGTACCCGCGGCGGGCGTCGGGCTACCCCACCCGGGCGAACGTCGAGACGTACCGGGCGTGGTTCAAGGACGTGCCGTTCGGGTTCGACATTCCGTAGGCGAGCCGCCGGGAGCAACTCATGGCCGTGCCGCTGTTCTTCGCCGGCGGGACCAACTGGGTCGAGGAGTTCGCCCTGGGGTGCCTGGCCGTCGCCGGCGGCTACCTGGCGGGGTACGTCGGCGGCGGGCTCGGGGCGTGGGCGCTCGACCGCTGGGTGTTCAAGAAGCCGTCGCCCGAGACGGCGCGGAAGCTGGTGCGGATCGTCTGCGGGATCGGCGTGGCGCTGCTGGTGTTCTGGCTCGTGTTCCACAACCGCGGCACCGGCGGCGGCACCGGCGACGGCCAGGGGAAGGGCTCGGGCTCGCCGACCGACGGCACCGGCAAGGGCGACCCGCCGAAGGCCGACGACAAGCGGCCGCCGGTGGTCGTGCCGCCGCCGAAGGCGGCCGAGGTGGACGCCAGCATCCCGCAGGTGCGGGTGACGTTCCTCGGCGGCGACGCGGCGCAGCCGGCGGGCGGCCGGTTCTACCAGCTCGGCGACGAGCCGGCGCTGAAGACGTTCGACGAGGTGAAGGCGGCGGTCGAGGCGAAGAAGCGGGACGCGGCCGGGCGGCAGGTGCTGCTGGTGGTCGTGTACCCGGCCGACCCCGCCCGCGCCGCCGACGAGCGCGGCCGGACCGTGTCGCAGGTGACCGAGTGGGCCGACCGGGCCGGCGTCCGCGTGGTGCTCGGCACGGGGGCGAAGTAGCCCAGTGAGCAGCCGGCGTGAGCGGGCTTCGGCTCGGGTGCTAACCCCGGTGGGGTGTCGGCGTGTAGCCCCGGGTGGAACCCGGGGCGGCCTGCCGCGGAATCCGATCGGTTCCGCACCTCGAACCACCGCCGTCGCCGCCCCGGGTTCCACCCGGGGCTACACGCCGACACCCCTCCGGGGTTAAGACCCGGGCCGGCCGGTTGGAAACCGGCCCCACGCCGGAGCCCCGAGCCGACCCTCATGCTCACCCCGCCGCAAATCCTCCTGTTCGGCCACCCCGGCTCGGGGAAGACCAACCTCCTCGGCGCCCTCCTCCGCGCCTCGGAGGCGCAGCCGGCGCTCCTCGGCGGCACCGTCGCCGACCTCACCGGCCACCTCGACGCGATCCGCGCCGCCGTCTACGACGCCGGCAACCTCAAGAGCACGCACGCCGAGATCAACACCTTCCGCGTCCAGTACCGCGACCCCGCCCCCGCCGACTTCCTCCTCGTCGACTGCGACGGCCGCGCCGCCACCGCCCTGCTCAAGAACCCCGACTCGCTCGAAGCCCGCCGCGTCACCGGCGTCGTCGCCCAGGCCGTGCTCAGCGCCGACCTGCTGGCCCTCGTCGTGGACGCCACCCTCACCGACGACGACCTCACCGAGCGGTTCGAGGACTTCCTGTTCTTCCTGGAACAGGTCCACGGCCGGCGGCTGCGCGACCGCGAGGTCGGCGGGCTGCCGGTGTTCATCGTGCTGGCCCGGTGCGACCTGCTGGCGGCCCCCGGCGACACCACCCTGACGTGGGAGGCCGAGGTGCGCCGGCACCTGGCGCGGGTGCGGCGGCAGTTTGAGGAGTTCGTGGACGACCAGCTGCCGCTCGAAGGGTTCGGCACGTCGTACCTGCCGTTCGGCAGCGTGGACGTCGAGGACTACGCGACGGCGGTCCGCCGGCCGGCGCTGGCCGACGCCCCGAAGCCGCCGGCCGAGCCGTACGGCGTCGCCGAGCTGTTCCACGACGCCTTCCGGGCCGCCGCCGCGCACCGCGCCCGCGCCCGCTCGTCCGACCGGCGGCTGAAGCGGACCCTGTGGGCGGTCGCGGCCGGGGTGCTGGCGATGCTCGCGGGGGCGGTCGCGGTGACGGTGTTCCAGCCGGCGACGGCCGACCCGCAGCTGCCGGAGCGGGTGCGGATGTACGCCCGCGGCGAGCCGGCGGCCGCCGTGCGGCTCGCCGAGCCGACCGCGACGCGGAACAAGCGGCTGCTCGCGTCGTTCCGCGCCGACCCGGGCTTCTTCGCGCTGCCGGCCGACCTCCAGGCGTTCGTCGAGGGACGGCTGCGCGAGGCGGACGACTACCGGGCGTACCGGGAAAAGTTGGCCGCGCTGCCGGCCCCGGCCGAGGCGCGGACGCTGGAGGAACTCGACCGCGTCCGCGCGAAGCTGGCCGGCGAGCTGGCGCTGCCGGCCGAGTACACCTGGGGCGACACCGACGCCGCGAAGCTGCGCGACAAGTGGCTCGCCGACGCGGCGCTGATCCGCGCCGCCGAGGCGGCGTGGCACGACTGGTACCGCGGCCTGCTGAACCAGGCCACGGCGCTGACGCTGACCGGCTCGTTCGCCGGCGACTGGCGCGACCGCGCGAACGCGCTCGTGGACGACGCGGCGAAGCTGCCGTTCGCGCTCGCGGCGCCGATCGCCGGGAGCGAAGCCGTGCCGCAGCCGCGCGGCGAGGCGGTGACGTACCGGGTGCCGTTCGAGTACGACCGCGTGTACCAGGCCCGCCGCGACTGGGAGTACGCCCGCGCCCGGCTGCTCCACCTGCGCGACCTGGCCGACGTGCTGGCGCTGACGCCGACGACCGAGCGCCGGCCGCTGCTGGTCCCGCCGTCCGGCAGTGGGCTGGACGCGAACACGTTCCCGGCGGAACAGCTCGCCGACCTGCGCCGCCGCGTCCCGCGCGGGTCGGAGCTGTACCCGTCGGACGTGTCCGGCTACCCCGAGTGGGAGCTGAGCGGCTTCCCGGACCCGGGCCGGTCGGTGCTGGCGGGGCGGGCACGCGAGTCGTTCGCCAACGGCGCCGCCGCGGTGCGCGGGCTGGTCGCCGCGCGGCTGAACGGGAACGACACGCCCGACGGCTGGGGCCGCGTCGCGGAGGGGTTGTCGGCGGCGCCGTTCGCGGAGTGGGGCCGGCTGCTGCACGTGCTGGCGCGGCTCGACAACCGCGACGCCGCCGACCCCGTCGCCGGGCTGGCGGCGTTCCTCCGCACGCCCGAGTTCGCGGTGGACCTGCGCGGCGCGGAGCTGACCGTCCCGCTGGTGCTGCGGACGCCGCCGCTGGTGCCGGCCGGCCCGCTGACCCTGACGGTGACGCCGCGGGCCGGCGGCGACCCGGTGGTGCGGACGTACCCGACGGCGGGGGAGCCGCAGCCGCGCGACCTGACGACGGTGTACACGTTCGGGGCGGCGGCGCCGTTCACCTACCGCCCCGGCGACGCGCTGCGGGCCGAGTTGCCGGTGCGGTCGGGGGCGCAGGCGTTCACGCTGGCGTGGGACGCGGGCGGCACGCGGACGTTCCAGTTCGACCGGCTGGCGCGCGAGCCGCGGCTGCTGCGCGACGGCGCCGCGGAGCCGGCGACGGGCGTGCGGCTGGCGCCGGCGGCGGGGTCGGCGGTGCCGCGGGCGCCGGCGCTGCTGCCGGAGGTGCGGTAAGTCCGGTCGCCACTCGCGGCTTCGCACTGCGGGCCTCGAAGTGCCCGACGCGAAGCCGCAAGCGACAACGGAACTTCCATCTCCCCCGCGACGTTGCCGTTCTGGTATAACACGACAAACGACCCTGCGAAGGACCGCCGCCATGCACATCCGGGACATCTTCGCCCAGCACCGGACCACCTTCAGCTTCGAATTCTTCCCGCCGAAGACCGACGAGGCCAGCGACGAACTGTTCCGCAACATCGCCACGCTACAGGCGCTACAGCCGTCGTTCGTGTCGGTCACCTACGGGGCCGGCGGCTCGACCCGCGACCGCACCCACGACCTCGTCGTCCGCATCCAGAAGGAAACCAGCCTCACGGCCGTGTCGCACCTGACGTGCGTGTGCCACTCGCTCGACGAGATGACGGCCATCCTCGACCGGTACGCGGCGAGCGGCATCAAGAACGTGCTCGCCCTCGGCGGCGACCCGCCCAAGAGCGTGGTCGGCTACAAGCGCGAGGACGACGCCTTCCAGTACGCCGAGCAGCTGGTGAAGTTCATCCGCAGCCGGCCGAACGCGCCGGACCGGCGCGGGTTCGGCGTCGGCGTCGCGGGCTTCCCGGAGGGGCACCCCGGCTGCCCGAACCGGCTGAAGGAGATGGACTACCTGAAGGCGAAGGTGGACGCCGGCGCCGACTACATCTGCACGCAGCTGTTCTTCGACAACCGCGACTTCTACGACTTCCGCGAGCGGTGCGAGCTGGCCGGCATCACCGTGCCGATCGTGGTCGGGCTCATGCCGATCGGGTCGAAGGCGGGGATGGTGCGGATGGCCGAGCTGGCCCTCGGCGCGAAGATTCCGGCGAAGCTGCTGAAGGTGGTCGGCCGCTGCGCCGACGACGACGCGGTGGCGCGGGTGGGCGTCCACTGGGCGACCGAGCAGTGCCGCGACCTGCTGGACAACGGCGTCCGCGGCATCCACTTCTACACGCTCAACAAGTCGGACGCGACGCGGCAGATCTACCACAACCTCGGCGTGACCGACTCGGCGGCGCTGCGGGCGGGGTGAGGCGCGAAACGGCCGGCGAGCCGACCGCCGTCAGGCGGCGGGTGGCGCCTCGTACCACGCCTGATGTGAATCGACGCGCGTACGCACCCGCCGCCTGACGGCGGTCGGCTCGCCGGCCGTGATCCGTCCCCTACGGAACCCACCCATGCGCCTCGCCCCCGCCCTGCTCCTGCTCCTCGTCGCCATCCCCGGCGCCGCCCAGCCGCCGGCGCCGCGCGTCGCCGCCGAAGCCGAAAACGGCATGGTCGTGTGCGTCTCGCCGGCCGCCGCGGACGTCGGCGTCGCCATTCTGAAGAAGGGCGGCAACGCGGTGGACGCCGCGGTCGCGGTGGCGCTGGCGATGGCCGTGACGTGGCCGGAGGCGGGCAACCTCGGCGGCGGCGGGTTCATGATGATCGCCCCGCCGGGGACGGCGCCGACGTGCGTCGAGTACCGCGAGACGGCCCCCGCCGCCGCCGGCCCCACCCTCTTCGCCGACGGCACCGTGAGCCCCTACAGCCACAAGGCGTCCGGCGTTCCCGGCACCGTCCGCGGGCTCGGCCTCGCCCACAAGAAGTACGGCAAGCTGCCGTGGAAGGACGTGGTGATGCCGGCCGTGGAGCTGGCCGAGAAGGGGTTCACCGTCACCGACGGGCTGTCGTGGAGCCTCGGCTGGGTGCTCGCCAGCCCGACCACGACCAACGCCGAGTTCCACCGCGTCTACGACAAGCCCGGCGGCGGCTCCTGGCGCGCCGGCGACACGATGACGCTCCCCGACCTCGGCCGCACCCTGCGGCTGATCGCCGAGAAGGGCGCCGACGAGTTCTACACCGGCGACCCCGCCGACAAACTCGCCGCCGAGATGACGGCCGGCAACGGCATCATGACGAAGGACGACATCGTCGGGTATCAGGCGAAGGAGCGCACGCCGGTCACGACCAAGTTCCGCGGCTACGACGTGTACGGCCCGCCGCCGCCGTCGTCGGGCGGGGTCGGCATCTGCCTGATGCTCAACGTGCTGGAGAACTTCGACCTGAAGAAGCAGGGCCGGTGGTCGGCGGCGACGAACCACCAGATCGTCGAGACGATGAAGCGCTCCTACGCCGACCGCGCCCGGCACCTCGGCGACCCCGACTTCACGCCCATCCCGCCGCACCTGACGACGAAGGAGTACGCGAAGAAGCTCGCCGCATCGATCGACATGAAGGCCGCGACGCCGAGCGAGAAGGTGGCGCCGGAAATCCCGCTGGCCGGCGAGGGGGACAGCACGACGCACTTCAGCGTGATCGACAAGGACGGGTTGGCCGTGAGCAACACGTACACGCTGGAGCACTCGTTCGGCAGCCGCGTCGTCGTGAAGGGGAGCGGCTACCTCCTCAACAACGAGATGACGGACTTCAACCCGGTCCCGGGGGTGACGACCAAGAGCGGGCAGATCGGCACGAAGGCGAACCTCGTGGCGCCGGGCAAGCGGATGCTGAGCTCGCAGACGCCGGTGATCGTCCTCAAGGACGGCAAGCCGGTGCTGCTGACCGGGAGCCCCGGGGGGCGGACGATCATCAACACGTCGCTGTGCGTGGTGCTGAACGTGCTGGAGTTCGACATGCCGGTGCAGGAGGCGGTGGACGCCCCGCGGTGGCACCACCAGTGGTTCCCGGACGTGGCGCGGTTCGAGGGCTTCTCGACGCACCCGGCGCTGGTGCAGGAGCTGACGAACCTGGGGCACCGGGTCAGCCCGGGGCGGCAGGGCGACGCGCACAGCATCCGGGTAGACCCGCGGACGGGCCGGTTCCAGGGCGCCGCCGACCGCCGCATCGAGGGCGCGGCGCGGGGGTACTGACAGTTCCGTTGCCGCTTGCGGCTTCGCGTCGCCCGGCGCTACGCCGCAAGCGGCGGAGCCCCGAGCCCGTACAATGCCCCGACCACGCGGAGGAGCGGCGATGCGGAGCGCGAGCGCGTTAGCGGTGCTGGCCGGGCTGGCGGTCGGGTGCGGCGGGTCCGGGTCCCCCACCACCCCGGCCGCGGCGCCCACCGACAAGGCCGACCGCGCCCCCGCCCCGGCCCCCGTCGTGGAGCTCAAGGAGGTCACGGCCGACGAGCTCGTCGCCGCGGTGAAGGGGTACAAGGACAAGGTCGTGGTCGTGGACTTCTGGGCGACG
>JBGAQM010000245.1:0-10407 GCA_044220735.1 Urbifossiella sp.
TGCGTCGCGTCGGCGTCCGACCCCGGCTCGGTGCGGATGACCGTGCCGCCCGACGTGGTGTCGGGGTCGGCGTCCGCGCCGGCCCCACCCGCGCTGAGCACCTTGGCGAGCCCCCAGTCCATCACCTGGACCTCGCCGAACTTCCCGACCATCACGTTCGCCGGCTTCAGGTCGCGGTGGATGACGCCGTTGGAGTGCGCGTAGGCGACGGCCTGGCACACCTGCTCGAACACGGCGACGAACCGGCCGCGGTCGTCGGCCGCGTCGCGGCGCAGCTTCAACAGGTCGTCGAGGGTGTCCCCCTTGATGAGCTTCATGGCCAGGAACGGCCGGCCGTCGGCGAGGGTGCCGAGGTCGTGGACGGGCGGAATGCCGGGGTGCTGGAGTTGCCCGGCGATGCGGGCCTCGGTGGCGAACCGCCGCGCCGCCGCGGGGGCCGCGGCGAACCGGTCCTGCAGCACCTTTACCGCCACCTCGCGGTCGAACACGGTGTCGGTAGCGTGGTAGACGACGCCCATGCCGCCGCGGGCGATTTCGTCGCCGAGGGCGTACCGGTCGGCGCGCAGCGGGGCCGCGGGAACGGCCGCGGCGACCGCCACGTCGCCGCCGGTGGTGGCGTCGAGGCGGTCGGCGGTGGGCTTGGCGGGGAGGGTGGGGTCGGCCATCGGTCACCGTGGGGGCGGCGGACCGATTGAGGCTATCACGCCGGCACGACCGCCTCAAGAGACGGGGCGTGCCGTCAGGACGCACGAGTCCCGCCGCCGCGACGGCGTGAGGTTGCGCGGCAGCCGCTCGCAGTCGAAGCCCGCGGCCGCGGCCAACTCCGCGGTGCGCTCCGGGTCGATGCGGTGGAGCGCCACCCCGTCCGTGCTGCGGGCCGCCTTCCACAGGTGAACGAGCATCGCCGGCAGCACGCCGTGGCACGTCGCCACCCACAGCGACCGGCAGGCGTCCAGCGGCTTCGAGTAGCGCGTCGGGATCAGGTCGGCGAGCACCACCACGCCGCGGCCGCCGGGCTTCAGTAGGCGGCGGAACCGCGCCAGCGTCTCGGCCACGCCGGCGTCGTCGCCGAGGTACTGGAACACGCTGTTGGCGAAGATCAGGTCGTAGGTCGCCTCCGGCAACTCGGCCGCACTGCCGTAGACGGTCGAGTTCGACCCGGCGGCGCGGACGCGGTCGCGGGCCACGGCCACGGCGTGCGGGTCGGTGTCGAACCCGTCCACGCGGCCGACGCGGTCGGCGACGGCGAGGCCGGCGTCGAGGTAGCCGCAGCCGAAGTCGAGGACGGCGCTGTCCGGCCCGAGCCACGGCAGGCCGCGGACGTGGGCGACGATGTCGCGCACCCACAGCTCGGCCATCCGCTCGTCGCGGCGGTTCCAGCGGTGGTAGCGGAGCCAGGCGGGGACGACGGCGGGCATGGGCGAGTCCTCCGTGGAAAAGACGCGGTGTGAGGCGGCTCGTGGGGGGTGTCCGCTTGCGGCTTAGCGTTGCGCGACGCGAAGCCGCAAGCGGACACTCCCCCCACACCACCCGCTACGCCGCGCGTCGCACGATTACATCATTTCCTGACACGACCACCGGCCTCCGTGTCCGCAGCACCCGCGCCACGCCGGCGAGGGCGACCAGCGCCGCGGCTAGCGGTTGAATCCCGAGGCCGATCACCGGCCGGTGGACCGCGTGCGGGAAGGCGAACACCACGATTGCCGCCAGGAACAGGACCGCACCCGCGAGCGCCGCCGCCCACGCCCAGCGCGGCTGGTTCGTGCGGTCGAGCAGTTCGCGGGCCAGCACCGGGGCGATGAGGATCAGCGTGCTCGACTCCACCGCCGGGCCGAACACCGTCATCCAGCACAGCCCGAGCGTCACGGCGTTCGTCGTCAGGGCGAGTCGGTCCACGCCGCGCCACCGCTGCCACGCCAGTACCGCGGCGCACAGCGCGCCGGTGCCGGCCTGCACGAACAGGTACTGCGACCGCGGCACCGTCAGCCCCAGGGTCTTCAGCACGAGGTGGAAGTCCTGGTAGCCGCGCCAGTTCTCCCAGCCGGTGCGGTCGTCGCCGGACAGATTCGTCCACCACTCGCGGTACAGGCCGGTCACGTAGTCGGGGGTTTGCAGCAGGTACGGCAGCGCCAGCCCGGCCGCGAGCGTGGCGCCGAGCGCGACGCCGAACCGCAGCGGGGCGGCGAACACCAGCAACATCCCGAGCGCCAGCGGGTAGCCCTTGAACAGCGCCGCCGCCGCAACGCACGCCCCCGCCACGGCCCACCGGTTCCCGAGCGCCAGCGCCCCGGCTGCCACCATCAGCCCCACGACGTGCGGGTTCGCCTGCCCGTTGCTGACGCTCCCGATCGACAGCGGCAGCATCACCGCCAGCGCCGCGGCGAGCGGGGCGGTCGGCCAGCTGCGGCGGAACCACGCCGCGGCGCCGCCGAGGAACAGCGCCGCGCCGAGCAGCCGAAAGATTGCCCCGCCCGGGCCCCACGGCATCATCCCGAACGGCACGAAGCCCGCCGCCACGGTCGGGCTGTAGCGGTAGTTGTCCACGTAGGGGGCGTACACGTTGTAGACCGGCTCGCCGGCCGCGAACCGCTCCCCGGCCCAGGCGTAGGTCGGGTAAATGTTCGCCGACAGCGGCTTCAGCACGGTGCGGACGCACACCACGCCGAGGAGCACGGCCCACAGCACGATCGCGGTGCGAACCACGTATTTGGAACGGAGGCCGTCGGCGGGCACGGGTCGGGTCCGGGGTTGGCGGCGCGGGACGGCCGTTTCCGTACCACGCCGCCCGCCGCCGCCGCAACGCCAAGCACCGCCGGCGGGGGGTGCCTGACCCGGCCGCCGGCCGTATCACACCCCCAACCGCCGCACCGCTCCCGGAACCTGCCCATGAGCATCCTCGTCGACAAGAACACGAAGGTCATCTGCCAGGGGATCACCGGCAAGGCCGGCAGCCTGCACACCGACCAGTCCATCAGCTACGGGTCGCAGTTCGTCGGCGGGGTGACGCCGGGCAAGGGCGGGCAGACGTGGACCGGCGACAAGTCGGGCAAAAAGCTCCCCGTGTTCAATACCGTGGCCGAGGCGGTGAAGGCGACCGGCGCCGATGCCAGCATGGTGTTCGTGCCGCCCGGCGGGTGCGCCGACTCCATCATGGAAGCGGCCGACGCCGGCATCCGCCTCATCGTGGCCATCACGGAGGGGGTGCCGGTCCTCGACATGGCGCGGGCGAAGCGCTACCTGAAGACGAAGCCGAACGTGCGCCTCATCGGGCCGAACTGCCCCGGCATCATCACGCCGGGCCAGTGCAAGATCGGCATCATGCCGGGCTACATCCACAAGCCGTGCGCCCCGGGCGAGGCCGGCATCGGCGTCATCAGCCGCAGCGGCACGCTGACCTACGAGGCGGTGTTCCAGCTGACGAACCTGGGCTACCCGCAGTCCACGTGCGTGGGGATCGGCGGCGACCCGGTGATCGGCACGAACCAGATCGACCTGCTGGAGATGTTCGAGAAGGACCCGGGGACGCGGGCGATCCTGATGATCGGCGAGATCGGCGGGACGGCGGAGGAGGAGGCGGCGGCGTACATCGCCAAGCACGTGACGAAGCCGGTGGCGGCGTTCATCGCGGGGCAGACGGCGCCGCCGGGCCGGCGGATGGGTCACGCGGGGGCGATCATCAGCGGCGGGAGCGGCAGCGCGGCGGACAAGATCGCGGCGCTGAAGGCGGCCGGCCTGGCCGTGGCCGCGACCCCGGCCGATCTCGGCGCCGCCGTCGTCGAGGCGATGGGGAAGAAGAAGTAGGCTGGTCGTGGGGCCGGTTTCCAACCGGCCTGGCTGCCAAAGGCCGGTTGGAAACCGGCCCCACGTTCGCCTTGACCCGTCGGCCCGGATGCGGGACCATTCCCCGACGCGCACCACGGAGGGGGCATGGGGCACGTCCGGGTTCACACCGCGTACGGCACCGCGACCGTCTGGCTGGACTTCCCCGGCGAGCCGGTCAACGCCCTCGACCGCGCCCGCCTCGCCGAACTCGACCGCGCCTTCACCGCGGTCGCCACGAATCCCAGCGTCAACATCGTGGTTCTGCGCTCGGCCCGGCCCGCCGGATTCTGCGCCGGCCTCGCCCCCGCCGCCGACGCCAGCCTCACCCAGCCCGCCGACCGGGCCGCGTTCGCCGCCTACGGCCAGCGCGTCGCCGACCGACTCGCGGACCTCCCGCAAACGACCGTCGCCTACCTCGACGGCCCCGTGTTGGGCGCCGGCCTGGAACTCGCGCTGGCGTGCGACCACCGGCTGGTTCTGTCGCGGATCACCACGCACCTCGGCTTCGCCGGTCCGACGTGCCTCGGCGGCGCGGCCCGACTGCGGCGGATCGTCGGGCGCCGCGGCGCGGCGTCGTTGCTGACGACGGGCCGAACCGTGTCGGGCCGCGAGGCGGTGAAGCTCGGGCTGGTCGATCACGCCTTCTGCGAGCGCCGCGGGAAGATCGAACTGCGGACGTTCCTCGACGCCCTCGAACGCCGTGGCTGGCGGCCGCGACGCCGGGTGGAGTGGACCGGTCTTGCGGCGGAGCGGCAGGCCTTCGCTGCGGCGCAGCCCGCAGTTGTGACGACGCCCGTGACGCGGCCGACGCTCAACCCGCTGCCGCAGCTGCCGGAGGTGATCGGGCTGTTGAGCGACGACGTGGAAGCGGGGCGGCTCGCGGCCGAGGTGGTGCTGCGTGGCGGCCGCGTGGTGGCGCCGGTCCGGGCCGCGGTCGATGCGGGAATCGCGCTGGCGCTGACCCGCGGATTCGTGACGCCGCTGGAAGCGGAACAGGCGCGGGCGCGGGTGATCGCCGACGGCTTCGATCGCGCCGGGTTGGTGTTCACCGACGGGCCAATTCCGGCGGTCGGTCGGCGGTGCGTGGTGGCTCGGGTGGGCGAGCGGCCGGCTGGTGGGCTTGCCCGCGTTGTCGGGCTGAGGCGTTGTCGGGCTGAGGTGGCAATCGGACTTCGCGGCAGGTGGCTCGCCCCCTCACCCCGCGTGCTCCGCCGCGGCCCTCTCCCCCGAGGGGAGAGGGTGGGAAATCACCGGCCCCCTCCGAAGCACCCCCCACGGGATGCGTCCCGAGGTAGTCGCCGGCTGGTCGCCCGCTCCCCTCGGGGGAGAGGGCCGCGGCGAAGCACGCGGGGTGAGGGGGCGAACCACGCACGACGCCGACCCGTGGCCGTCCCCATTCGGGCCGGGTGCCGAGTTGCTCCCGCACGCCGACACCGACCCCGCCGCCGCCGCCGCCCTCGCCGCGTGGCTGGCCGCGATCGGCCGCGCCCCGGAGATTGTCCCCGCGCCGCGGCCGGTCGCCGCCCGCACCCGCCGGCCGACTACCATACTGGCATGACCGACCCGTCTCCGAAGTTGCCGCCGCCGAAGGCCCGCGCCGCGGCCGTGCTCGAACTCCTCGCCGTACTCTACCCGGCGCCCGAAACCGCGCTCGACCACCACAACGCGCTACAACTCCTCGTCGCCACCATTCTCTCGGCGCAGTGTACCGACAAGCGCGTGAACCTGGTCACGCCGGCGCTGTTCGCGCGCTACCGCATCGCCGCCGACTACGCCGACGCCGACCCGGCCGAACTCGAACAGTACGTCAAGACGACCGGCTTCTTTCGCAACAAGGCGAAGAACATCCGCGCGTGCTGCCGGCTGATCGTGGACCGGCACGGCGGCGAGGTGCCCGGCACGCTGGAGGAGTTGGTGGAACTCCCGGGCGTCGGCCGGAAGACGGCGAACGTGGTGCTCGGCAACGCCTTCGACACGCCCGGCATCACCGTGGACACGCACGTCGGCCGGCTGTCGCGGCGGCTCGGGTGGACGCGGCACGCCGACCCGGTGAAGGTGGAGCGGGTGCTGATGAAGCTGTGGCCGCGGGAGAACTGGACGACGGCGAGTCACCTGCTGATCCTGCACGGCCGGGCGGTGTGCCACGCGCGGAAGCCGAACTGCGAGGGGTGCGCGCTGCGACCACACTGCCCCCGGGTCGGGGTGCGGGAGCCGTCCTGATTCACTTCGCCGGCTTGGCCCGCTCCTTGTTCTCCGCCGCGAACGCCGCCACCAGTTCCGGCGTCGCCAGTTCGTCCGGCAGCATCACGGAGCCGGTCCGCGCCGGGATCGGCACCTCGACCGGCTGCCCCTTGTGGTAGTCCTTCATGCGCCGCACCTTGTCCTGGATGCGCATCAGCCCTTCGAGCAGCGCCTCCGGCCGCGGCGGGCAGCCGGGCACGTACACGTCCACGGGCACGACGAGGTCCACGCCCTTGGCGACGTTGTAGCCGTACTTGTAGTACGGCCCGCCGCCGCAGGTGCAGGCGCCCATGGCGATGACGAACTTCGGGTCGGGCATCTGGTTGTAGAGCCGCCGCACGCGGTCGGCCATCTTCAGGTTGACGGTGCCGGCGACGATCATGAGGTCGGCCTGGCGCGGGCTGGCGCGGAAGGCGCCGGCGCCGAACCGGTCGATGTCGTAGCGCGGGGCGCCGGTGGCCATCATCTCGATGGCGCAGCAGGCGAGGCCGAACGTCATCGGCCACAGCGACGACTCGCGCGCCCAGTTCACCGCCTGCTCCAGGCTGGTGACCACGAACCCGTCCTCGAACCGGTTCTCGAAGAGGCCCATTCAGCCCTCGGATCGATTGGTTTCCAGCCCCGGAGGGGCGTCGGCGAGTAGCCCCGGGTGGAACCCGGGGCGGCCTACGGCGGAGATCGACGCTGCGACGCGACACGGACGCCGCCGACGCCGCCCCGGGTTCCACCCGGGGCTACTCGCCGACGCCCTCCGGGCTAAAGCCCAGAGCCGGTGGGTGCTGGGGCCGCGTCCCCGCCCGACTGCCCCGCAGTACTGCGGACCCACTCCAGGTCGCCGCGGCGCCACAGGTACGCGAACCCGACCAGCAGCACCCCGAAGAACACCAGGATGTCCGCGAACGCCAGCCACGCCAGCGAGTGCATCGCCGACGGGTCCGGGGCCACGAGCACCGACGGGTCGAGTTGCGCCACCGCGGCGACGCGGCTGGTCGGCGGCGAGCGTCGGGTCGGCGGCGCGGTTGGCGGTGCCGAACACGACCGCCCACGGGAAGAAGAACGCCAGTTCCACGTCGAAGATGACGAACAAAAGCGCCACGACGTAGAACCGCAGGTCGAACTGCACCCACGCCGAGCCGACGGCCGGCTCGCCGCACTCGTACACCTCGCCCTTCTCGGGGCTCGGCCGGTCCGGGCGCACGAGCCGGCCCATCACCAGCGGCCCGAGCAGTAGCGCCGCCCCGGCGGTGACGAAGACCACGACGAGCAGCACGAGTTCGGTCATGGCGGGCTCGGGCTCTCAAGACGGATGGCCACAAAAAGGCACGAAAAGACACAAAAAGTAAGACACGAAATCAGGGTTTTCCTTTTTGTGTCTTTTCGTGCCTTTTTGTGGCAATGCTCAGGTCTTCGCCGGCTCGGCCGACTTCGTCCACACCGGCAGCGCCACCCGCTTCGACTCGTGGACGGCGGTCGGGTTCAGCGTCGCCTGGCCCCACGCCACTTCGAGCGGCAGCTTGGCGTAGTCCACGACGCAGCCGTCGCGGGTGTAGGTGCTGATGTCGTGGTTCGAGCCCATAAAGATGCAGTCCACCGGGCACGGGTCCACGCACAGGGCGCAGAACATGCACTTCGTGTAGTCGATGGCGAAGCCGGTGACGACGAACCCCTTCAGCGGCGGGGTCGCCTTCTCCTTGGCGATGTAGATGCAGTCCACCGGGCAGGCGCGGGCGCACTTGTCGCAGCCGATGCAGGTGGTGAGGTCGTAGCGGTGGAACCCGCGGTACCGCGGCCGCACCGGCACCGGCCGCTCGGGGTACTCGAAGTGCTCGGTGAACGCCCGCCGGCGGTAGCTCTGCACGAACGTCCGCAGCGTGACGTGCATCCCGCGGCCGAGGGTGACGGCGGCGCGGAACACGTTCGACAGCCAGGTCCGCATGGCGGGGCGCCGGGGAGGGTGAGGGTGTCGGCATTGTATGAGCCGGCCGTCGGCGTTGCCGCGACCCGGCGGAGCGGGTAGGATTCGGCCCACCACCGGAGGATTCGGACATGCCCGCCCGCGGACCCCTTCTCGCCGCGCTCGTCAGCCTCGGCGTCACCCTCACGGCCGCCGGGCAGGACGGCCCGGCGCTGCTCGAACAGGCCCGCGCGGCCTACAAGGCCGGGCAGTTCAAGGAGGCCGCGGCGATCGCCGAGAAGGCCGCCGCCGCCGACACCAAGAGCTTCCACGCCCCGTTCGTCGCCGGCACCGCGTACTCGCAGCTCCGCGACAACCTCGCCGCGGTCAAGGCGTTCAGCACGGCGCTGGAGCGCAACCCGAAACTCGCCGAGGCCCACGACCGCAGGGGCGACGCCTACCTCAAACTCGGGCTGTTCAAGGAGTCGGTCGCCGACTTCGACGTGTACCTCGCGGCCAACCCGAAGGACTCCGCCGACCACTGGCGGCGCGGCATCGCCCTCTACTACGCCGGCCGGTTCGACGACGGCCGCAAGCAGTTCGAGCACCACCGCACGGTCAACCCCGAGGACGTGGAGAACTCGGTGTGGCACTACCTGTGCAACGCGAAGGCGAGCAGCCTGAAGCAGGCGCGGGCCGACCTGATCCCGGTCACGAAGGACACCCGGGTGCCGATGAAGGACGTGCTGCAACTGTTCGCGGGCAAGGCGACCCCCGCCGACGTGCTGGCCGCGAGCGAGGCCGGCAAGCTGGACGACGAGGACCGCAAGGAGGCGCGGTTCTACGCGAACCTGTACGTCGCCCTGTACTTCGAGAGCGAGGGGAACGCCGCCAAGACGAAGGAGCACCTGGAGGCCGCGGTCGAGCGGTACAAGATCGGGCACTACATGTGGGACGTCGGGAACGCCCACCTGGAGATGATTCTCAAGAAGAAGTGACGCGTGCACCGCCGCCTGCGGCTCCGCGCGGCGCATAAAAAAACCGGGGGGTGTTCCCACCCCCCGGGTGCCAGTCGAACTTACGGGTCCCGTCCATCCCTTCGGTAAGCCTGGCTGCCTTAACCGTTCCCCCCTCGGAACGGAAAAAGCCGACGCTCGGCGGGCCGGGACTGCCGGACCGCCGGTGAGGCCGGGCCGCACAAAAACTGCGGCCCGGATGCCGCCGGGAGGACTGCGTTGCTCGTACTCCCGCGGACACCCTTTCTTTAGACTACGATCCGGCCCGACGCAAACCGGCGGCGCGAAAAAAGCGGGAAAACCCGCCGGCCCTCGCCCACCCGCAGAGAACACCCGCTACCGCCGTGCCGCGCCGGATTCTCGCCAAAAAAACTCACGGCCGGCGGCCCCGTCCGCGGGTCCGCCGGCCGGTCGTGTGACGACTACCGCGTTCACGGGCTGCCGCGGAACCGCACCGGGCTCGGCGACGCCTGGTCCAAGTCGTTCGACACCGGCCGCCGCTGCTGCTCGCCGGCGTAGTGCCAGTGGCCCAGCGCGTCCTCGCCGTGCTTCCAGCTGTACGCGGCCGGGCGGCCGTTGATCTGCGTCGGGAAGTCCACCTCGCCGGCGTCGGCGTCCACCAGCCCCACGCCCAGCGCCGTGAGCTCGGCCGACGCCGTCGTCAGGGCCGTCTCGGCGGTGCGAATCTCTTCCGACAGTTGGTAGCGGCGCTGCCGCTCCTGCCACGCCAGGTCGCGGCGGTGGCGGTCGAGCCGCTCTTGCTCGGGGATCAACTGCGACAGCGCCGTGCGGGAGGTAACGATGTCGGACACGATGCTCCGCACCAGCGGCAGCATGAGGCGCGCCGTCGGCAGGTCGAGGGCGGCCTCGTCCCGGTTCCGGCGGGGCTTCCCAGCCGACTGGCCGGCGCGGTTCGGGGTGTTGCTCATGTGGGCTCCCGGTTTCAGAGGGGGCCGATCACTGCCCCCTGTTATTGCCATTCTAGGTCGGGTTCGGGCCGACGGGGTGTCGGACAGACCCGGAATCCGGGGGTCGGGTTCGCACCACCCCCTGCCATCTAGTTCGAGGGTCCGGCGGCCGGATTGGTGCGGGATTCCCCCTCACCGGGGAATACCGCCGCGCCCGCGGGGTTTAAAGGCGAAACTGGTGCCACACGCCCGCACGGTTCCCAAAATCACACCAGTCAGCGCTTGAGTCCCCCCCTCCCGTCGGTTACGGTCGATCATCCCTCTTGCGCACCCGCCCCGAGCCGCCCATGAGTGCGTTCGTTCCCGCGTTCGACCCCGACCCCGACGCCCGCGCCGCCGACGCCAGCGGGTTGGCCATCTCGCGCAGCCGGCGGCGGAGGGCCGAGTCGTCGTCGCCCTGGTTCGAGATGTTGGTGATGACCTTGCTGAGCACCAGCGTGGTGAAGTCGGTCGGGAAGCGGTCGCG
>JBGAQM010000246.1:0-9676 GCA_044220735.1 Urbifossiella sp.
CCCTCCAAGCGCTCGACGAGGAGGTGGCTATGCTGCCGGAGCACGTGCGCGCGGCGGTGGTGTGCTGTGCGAGCTCGACGGCGTGGAGCCGGTGGGACGCGGCCGGGCGACTCGGGGTGCCGGAGGGGACGTTGTCGAGTCGGCTGGCGAAGGGGCGGCGCTCCCAGCCGCCCGGCTGCGAGCGCGGGCGTCACGGCCGCCGGGCTGGCGGTGCTCGCGTCGGTGGCGGTGTCAGCGCGGCTGTCGGCGGCGGCCTCCGCTCTGCCCGGCCCGCGCCCGCGGCGGTCGCCGTTCTCGCCCACGGAGTGGTCCGCGCCATGGTCTTGCACAAGTTCCGCCGCCGTGCCCGTCGGACCGACGTTGTTCGCCGTCGCCGCCCTTGCCGCCGTCGCCGCCGGCTCCGCTGACCCGCCTGCCCGGTCGTGCCCTGTCCGGCGTCGCCGCAGACCTGCCGCCGGCGTCGAAGGCCGGAACGGCACGGGCCCGCCGGGGGAATCGTCAATGCCCACCCCCACGGGCGTACTGGCGGTTCGACGCGGACGGCAAGAAGCTCGACGAGATGCACCCCGAGGGGTTGAGGTTCGCGGCCGGGCTGCTGTGTCGCCGGACGGCATGTGGGTGGCGATGGACGGGTACAAGGACGAGAGCGGATGCTCGTGGCCGGGAACGGGAAACCCGTTCGCGCGCCGACCTTCGTCGTCCGGCGGGCCGGCGACCGGGGACGGGGAGCCGAAGGTGATCGACCTGCCCGGCTTCACCGTCGAGCCGGTCTGGGACCGGTCGGCGGGCGCGAAGCGGCTGTTCGTCGGAACGGCCGTCGGCCCCGACCGCGTGGACTACCGCCACCCGTGGGTGACCCTCCCGGCTGGCACGCTGGGTCCATCCCGACCGGGATCGACCCCCGGGGCTGCGGATGCTGGACATGCACCCGGACAACGGGCCGTACCTGTGCGAGAAGCGCGACCGGGGGAAGAAGACGGCGAGGCTCGTGCTGTCCGGCAACGAGCGGGGGCCGAGCCACCGAGCCGCACACCCCGCCCTCGGGTTCATCACCGCGAAGTTCTCGCCGGACGGAAAGAAGGTGCTGTTCACCGACGGCGACCCGGCCCGGAAGGACGCCCACCGGTGGGGCCGCAGCCACCGGCCCTACGTGCTCGACGTGGCGACGAAGGCACGCACGCCGCTGGCCGACTTCCCCGAGCACGGGCAGGGCGATCGGGGTGACGTGGTCGCCGGACGGCACGCGGGTGGCGTACACCCGCGCAGCTGCACGCCGAGTTGCTGGCGAAGGACCGGAGCAAGTCCGGCGACGACGGCGGCGGGTGACGAAGGGAACCCGATGGTGGCCGACGCCGACGGGCGGAACGCGAAGACGATTGCGACCGACAAGGCGGCGTCTATCGGCAATTCGCCGCTGGGGGCGGTGGACTGGCGGTGAATCAGGCGAACGCTGGCGAGCCGGCTGGTCGTTGCGAAGCTCCTGGACCAACGACCAGGTGGCTCACGCCGGCCGTTCGCCATTACCGTCCCAACTGCACGCAAGCGGCGTCACCAGCTGCGTCTGGGCAGCTCGCCCTTCTCCAGCACCGTGTCCACGAGGTAGTACAGCAATTCGCGGAACGGCTCCGGCTCGACCGCGTCGGCCAGCGCCTCGGCCTTCGCCCGGAACTTGTCCACCAGCCTGTCCGCCTTCCCGAACACGTCGGCCGCGAAGTACAGCTCGCGCACCCGCGGCAGCACGTCCGCGCCGCGGCTCGTGCGCACCAGGTGGAGCAGCTCCTCGCGCCGGGCCGGCGTCGAACCCTCCAGCGCCAGCGCCAGCAGCAGCGTCGGCCGGGCCGCGAGCACGTCCTGCCCGGCCGTCAGCTTGTTGTCGTCGTCGCCGGCCCAGTCCTTCAAGTCGTTGAGAATCTGGAACGCCACCCCGACGTTGCGGCTGTAGTCGGCGATCATCTTCTCGTAGCTCTCGACCGGGCCGGCGAGCCGGGCGCCGGTGTACAGCGCCGCCTCGAACGCCGGGCTGGTCTTGAGCGCGTAGATCTTCAGCGCGTCGAGCGTGGTCAGCGCCTGGTCGGCGGCGTCGCGCCACAGCAACTCGGCGCCCTGGCCCTCGCTCAGCTTCAGGTGGGCGTCGGCGAGCTTGTCGAGGACGTCGGCGGCGACCTCGGCGCCGAGCTCCTTGCGGTCGCGGCTGACGAGCCGGTAGCCGAGGCCGATCAGGTAGTCGCCGACGTTGATCGCCACGCCCGTGCCGTGGGTGCGGTGCAGCGTCTCGACGCCGTAGCGGTAGGTGTCGTCGTCCTCGATGTCGTCGTGGACGAGGCTCGCCTTGTGGAACGTCTCGATCGCCAGCGCGGCGCGCTTCACGGGGTCGGAGAGGGTCCACCCGTCGGCGGCGCGGGTGGCGGCGGCGCCGGTGAGGGCGTCGTAGGCGGACAGGACGATGAACGGCCGGCTCCGCTTCCCGCCGCGGGCGAGGAAGTCGTAGGCGATGGCCTCGTGCCGGGCGAGCGGGTCGGCGGCCGCGGCACCCTGGCGAGCTCGGGGGACCAACCGCGTCAGCTCGGGCTCGTCGAACATCCCGTTCGCGGCGCGCATCAGGTGGACGTAGGTCTTCGTGATCGTCTCGGGCGGCGGGGTGTGGAGGTCGATCGACTCGAACACCCAGTCGTTGTCCACCGACGTGTTCTTGCAGTTGCTCGACAGCAGCGGCGTGGCGATGCACGGGATGCCGGCCAGCAGCACCTTGTCGAACGCCTTCTCCAGCACGTTCAGGCACGCCACCCCGACGATGGCGTCCACGTGGCCGCT
Source organism: Urbifossiella sp. (assembly GCA_044220735.1). Lineage (GTDB taxonomy): Bacteria > Planctomycetota > Planctomycetia > Gemmatales > Gemmataceae > Urbifossiella. Next base: position 2,812 of record JBGAQM010000246.1, read on the forward strand.
GACGATGATCTTCAGGACGATCGGCGTGCCTTCGCTCACCAGCACCTTGTAGCCGAGTTGCTCGGCCTTGGTGCGGAAGTCGCCGACCTCGCAGGCGCCGCACTTCTTGCAGTCGAGGCCGAGGTCGTCGTACTCGGCGGGGCAGCCCTCGGCGTTCTTCAGGCAGTGCGGCAGCAGCATCAGCCGGCGGTGGAACGGGATCGCCGCCACCTGGTCGCGCCAGAACTCGTTGGACAGCATCACCATCGTGAACCCGAGGTACTGGCCGCCGAGCCCCAGGTCGGCCAGCACCCGCTCGCCCATCTCCTTCGTGCCGTCCTTCGTGAGCGGCTTCGACTTGTCGAGCGTCCGCACGAACGCCTGCACGGCGGCGCGCACCCGGTCGCGCATCTCGCGCGTCTCGGGGACGGCCTTGAACGCGGCGGTGTTGAGTTTGGGCGGCGCGCTCGGCGGCAGCTCGGGCGGGATGTCGAGGGCGTGGTCCACAGAGGCATCCTTCGGACGGACGACGGGCGTTCCGGGCGGTCGGGTCAGGATACGGCGCGGGGGCGGGCCGGCAGTGGGCGACACCCCAGTCTGCCAGACCCGCCCCCGGATGCAACCAGAATCCGCGGTACACCGCCGCAAGCGGCGGCACTACCGGGTCGTTAGTTCCAACCGGAACTCGTTCGCCCCCTCCTTGACCTCCGCCCGGAGTGGGCTCGCCGCGGGGGTGGCGTACCGCGCCGGGATGGTGCTCTTCAGCGGCTCCTCGCCGTCGTAGAAGCCGCGGCCGGTCTTCACCACCGTCACCGCGTACTGGCCGACCGGCACGCCGTCCGACTTGGTGTACGTCGAGAACGGCACCACGCCGTTGGCGTCGGTCAGGCCGTCGGCGACGTAGCTGTACACGTCCTTCCCGGCCTTGTCCTTGCCGAGCTTGTGCAGCGCCACGGTGGCCCGCGGCAGCGGGGCGCCGTCCAGCAGCACGGTCGCCTTCGCGGCGTGCGTCGGCAGCATCTTCCGCTTCACGCCCTCCTCGGTGCTTTCCGGCTCCTTCAGGTTGTCCGGCAGGATGCCGTCGAGCATCACGTTGGCGATCAGCGGCGCGTCGCTCTTCATCGTCACCCAGGCGACGTGGTCGAACTCGCCGTACTCCACGCCGCGGAGCTTGCTGCCGCCGCCGGTGGTGGCGAGCTGGTAGTAGTTGTTCCCGTTGCGGACGAACTTCTGGTAGCGGTGGACGTGGCCGCAGAACACCGTGTACTTCCGCCCGGCGAGCGCCTCCTCGACGGCCGCGAAGCCGTTCTTCACCAGGTCCTTCGCCGTCCAGATCGGCTTGTGGAGGAAGACGAACGTCCAGCGCACGTCGCGGTTGGCGGCAACGGTCTTCTTCACCCACTCCTGCTGCTCGGGGTCGATGGTGCCCATCTCGTCCGGCGGCGTTTCCGAGTTCAGGCACAGGAACAGGCACTTCTCGTAGGTGAAGCTGTAGTACCGCTTGCCGTACCGCTCGCCCCAGATCTTGACCTGCTCCTTGTTGGTCAGGTCGTGGTTCCCGGGGACGTAGAAGAACGGCGCCTGGAACTTCTTGACGTACCCGTCGAACGCGTCCCACTCGGCGGCGACCACGTCCTCCTTCGTGCTGTACCCCTCGATCAGGTCGCCGACGGACATCACGAACTCGGGCTGGAGCAGGTTGATCTGCTGGACGGCCTTCGAGAACACCTTCTCGCGGTGGCCGCCGGTGCGGTCGGACACGATGGCGAACTGGAACTGGCCGTTGCCCGCGTTCGGGCGGGTGCCGGTCCAGGGGTTCTTGTCGCCGGGTTCGAGGCCGCCGAACGCGCCGCCGGGGCCGGCGGCGGCCGGCCCCGTGGCGCGGTTCTGCGACGCGGCGACGACGACGCCGAGGACGGTGAGGACGGCCGTGGCGAGGAGGAGCTTCTTCACGAAGGGGGCTCCGGCGGGGGGGAGGCGGGTCCCGAGTAGAATAGCCCGCCGTCCCGCCGGGCGGTAGCGCCGGTTGGCGGAAGTTCACGGAACTTTCAACCGCGACGCCCGCGTATCCTTTTGACCGCCACCCCCTCGAACGGGTAGGATGATCGCCACCGTGAAGCCCCACTTCATTCCTGGAGACCTGGCATGACCCGCCGGACCGCCGCCGGGGTGTCGGCCCTGCTGCTGATACTCGCGCTCCAAACCCCCGTGGCGGCCGCCGAACCGGCCCGGGGAACGTTCCGCTACGAACCCGGCGACGACGCCAGGAACGACGTCCCCGAGCGCTACCGGCTGCCGGCCCGGGACTTCGACTACGCCCTCACCCCCCGCTACGAGCTCCCGCACGCCGGCGTCAGCGTCTTCGACCTGACGTTCCCGTCGGCGGTAAAATCGGCCGTTCCCGCCAACGACACCGTCCACGCGGAGTTCTTTCTCCCGAAGGCCGCGTCGGCGGGCGGCCGCGTCCCCGGTGTGGTGATGCTCGACATCCTCGACGGCCGCGGGCACGTCGCCCGGGCCGAGTCGGTGTGGCTGGCGCAGCACGGGGTGGCGTCGCTGTTCGTGTACATGGCGCACTACGGCCCGCGCCGCCCGGCCGGGAGCCCGATCCGGCTGGTGTCGGCGAACGTCGAGCAGACGATGTCGGGCATCCGCCAGACGGTCCTCGACTGCCGGGCCGCGACCGCGTGGCTCGCCGCCCGGCCGGAAGTGAACGCGGACAAGCTCGGCCTCGTCGGCACCAGCCTCGGCAGCATCGTCGGGGCGAACGTGGCCGCCGCCGAGCCGCGGCTGAAGAACGTGTGCCTGCTGCTGCCCGCGGGCGGCCTCGTGGACGCGCTCTACGACCACCCGCAGGCGAAGCCGTACACGGGCCTGCTGACGCTGGTCGGCGGCAAGGACGGGCTGAAGCGGCTGATCGCCCCGATCGACCCGATCACCTACGCCCCGCAGCTGCGGCAGCGGAACCTGCTGATGGTCGCCGCCACCCGCGACGACGTGCTGCCGCCGAGCGCGGCGCGGGCGCTGTGGGAGGCGAGCGGGAAGCAGACGATCGTGTGGGTCGACGGCACGCACGTCGGGGCGGCAGCGAACATCGTCCCGGCCATGCGGGCGGTGACCGATCACGTATCGCGGTAAGGGGGCTGGATCATGATGCGGGCGCTGGGAATCGTCGGGCTGCTGGTGTTCGCGGCGACCGTCCACCGGGTCGCCGTGGCGGACGAGCCGAAGGCCGGCCCGGCGGCGCCGGCCGACCCGACGGCGCAGCTGCTGGCGAAGCTCCGCCAGCCGCTGGTCCTGCCGGCGACCGACGAGCTGGTGCTGCCCGAGTTCGCCGCCCAGGTCGAGAAGGCGCTCGGCGTTCCGGTGTCGATCAACACCGACGCCTTCCGGGTCGAGAACGGGGGCAACCGGCCGCACGAGATCAGCGTCCGGGTGGCGGGGTCGAAGAAACTCTCCGGGTCGGTCGTGCTGCGGAACGCCCTCGGCGGGGAGGGGCTCACCTACCTCGTCCGCCGCGACCACGTCGAGATCGTGCCGGTCGATTTCGCGCGCAAGGAGTCGCGCCAGCCGGTGAAGACGGACTTGAACGGCGACACGGTCGCGGCGCAGCCCCTGGTGTCGGCGGTCGTGAAGAACATGGCGCTGAGCGCGGTGCTGGACGACCTCGCGGCCGACTACGACCTGACGGTGATCCTGTCGCCGCAGGCCGGCGACCAGAAGGCGGCGTTCGTGACGGCCCGGATGCTGAACGTGCCGGCCGACAAGGCGATCGAGCTCTTGGCGCTGCAGGCCGACCTGCGGGTGGTGCGTCGCGGCCCGGCGTTCCTGGTGACGACGAAGGAGCACGCCGACGGGCTGTTCAACGAGCGGCACGACCGGGAGCAGCGGAAGATCGAGCTGGAGAACCTGCGGAACCCGGGCGGCGTCCTCGGCGGCCCGCCGGGTGGCGCGATCTGCGGGTTCGCGGGCCAGGTCGGGTTCGCGGGGAACCTCGGGGCCGCCGGCGGCCCGCCGGCCGGGTTGAACGGCGGCAGGGGGGTCGGGTTCGGCAGCGGGCTCGGAGGGTTCGGCAGCGGAAAGATCGGCTTCGCCGGCGACTACGGGCTGTGACCGTCGGCGGACGGTCGTTACTGGATCTTCAGCCCCCGCACCCACTCCGCCTCGGCGGCGAGCTGCGCCTCGGTCAGCCCGCCGGGGCGGTGGATCGTCGCCGTCGCGGTGCGGCCGCTCGCCCGGTCGCGGGCCGTCACCTCGATCCGCCCGTTCGCCGCCACCCCGCACCGCACCTCCACCGGCGACCCCTTCGGCAGCTCCGCCGGAAGCCCGTCGATCCAGCACTCGCCGACCGGGATGCACGCCGCCGCCTGCGGCGACTCCCCCTGGAGGATGCGCACCCGCACCCGCGACTGCCCCTCGCCGATCGTGTAGTACTCGCGGGTGACCGCCGCCGGCAGCTGCGTGTTCTTGGCGATCAGGATGTTGTTCCGCCGCGTGCCGTCCGGCTGCTTCACCTCCACGCCGAGGCTGTGCGCGTTCACGCTGATTTCAATCACGTCCGCGAGCAGCTCGTGAACGGGCGTGTCACCGGCGGATGCCTTGCTCGCGCTGCTGAACGACGCCCGCGTGCGCCGCCGCCCCGCGCGCCACCACCTCGCTCACGGCGAGCGAGCGGTCGGGTTCCTTCCCCGTCACCTCGGCGAGCATCTTACCCACGGCCGGCATGTGCGTGCTACCGCCGACGAGGAGGACGCGGTCGATCTTGTCCCACGTCAGCGCCGCCTGCCGGAGCACTTGTTGCGTGGTCAGCCGGGTGCGGACGAGCAAGTCTTTCGTGACCGACTCGAACTCGGCGCGCGACAGCGGCACGGGAACGCGGCGGCCGGCGTGGGTGACCGTGAGCGTGGTCTGTTCGACCTTGCTGAGCGTGCGCTTGGCGCGCTCGGCGGCGGCCTGCAGCGCGACGAGCGAGAGCGGGTCGAGGCGCGGGTCGGCGCCGCCGGCCTCGCGCTGGAAGCGGTCGGCGGCCCAGTCCACGAGCTTGTCGTCCCAGTCCTTGCCGCCGAGGCGCACGTCGCCCTCCACGGCCAGGACGCGGAACCGCTTCTTGCCGAGGCTCACGACCGTCACGTCGAACGTGCCGCCGCCGAGGTCGTAGACGAGGACGGTTCCCGGCGTCGGCCCGTCGGCCCCGTGCAGCGAGTAGGCGAGCGCCGCGGCCGAGGGTTCGTCCACGATGTCGAGCACGTCGAGGCCGGCGATGCGGCCGGCGTCCATGGTCGCCTTGCGGCGGGTGTCGTCGAAGTACGCCGGGACGGTGATGACGCACCCGGTGATGCGGCCGAGCTGCCGCGCGGCGTCGTCGGCGAGCTTGCGCAGAATCACGGCCGAGAGCGTTTCGGGGCGGAACGTGCGGCCGGCGACGGGGTGGCCGAGGTCGGCGTAGCCCATGCGGCGCTTGACGAGCGTCGCCACGCGGTCGGGGTGGTCGAGTGCCAGGTCGAGCGCCGGCTGGCCGACGACGGCGGTGCCGTCGGGGCCGAGGTAGACGGCCGACGGGGTGAGGACGTCGCCGTCGCGGTTGGGGACGGTGACGGGCCGGCCGCGCTCGTCGAGGGCGGCGACGGCGCAGAAGGTGGTGCCGAGGTCGATGCCGATCAGCGCCATGACGGACCCGGTGCGGGGGCTGTCGCCCCATTGTACCGCGGCAGGGCGTGCATCGCCGCAAGCGGGAACCCAGGCGGTCGGGTTGCCGCTTGCGGCTTCGCGTTGGGAAGCGCGAAGCCGCAAGCGGCAACGTAACTCCCACGTCAACCGGTCACCGGCACCAGGTTCTCGAAGAACTGCCGGGTGCAGCGCTCCCAGGTGTAGCTCGCCCCCTCCGCGGCGCAGGCCGCCGGGTCGCCCCCCGTCAGCGCCCGCCGCACGGCCGTCCCCAAATCGGCATCGACCGCACCGAGTGCGTCGCGGGTGATGATGTCGATCGGCCCCGTCGCCGGGTACGCGGCCACCGGCAGCCCGCTCGCCAGTGCCTCGATCACCACGATGCCGAACGTGTCGGTGCGGCTCGGGAACACGAACACGTCCGCCGCCGCGTACGCCTCGCCCAGCGCCTCGCCCTTGCGGTAGCCGAGGAACACCGCCGCGGGATACTTCCGCTCCAACTCCGCCCGCGCCGGGCCGTCGCCGACCACGAGCTTCGTGCCGGGCACGTCGAGCTTCAGGAAGTCCTCGATGTTCTTCTCGTGCGACACCCGGCCGACGTACAGTTGCACCGGCCGCGGGCGGCCCTCCCGCTTCGGCCGCGGGTGGAAGACGCCCAGATCGACGCCGCGACTCCAGCGCCGGATCGGGGCGCGGAACCCCCGGCCGATCAGCTCCTTTTCCAGGCTCGGCGTCGCCACCTGCATCGCGGCCGCGGCGTCGTGGAACCAGCGGAGGAAGCGGTACGTCGGCCACAGCGGGGCGCCCGCCAACTCCTTCAGGTACTCGGGAAACCGGGTGTGGTACGATGTGCAGAACCGCCACCCGCGGCGGCGGCAGAATCGGCGAACCAGCAGGCCGATCGGCCCCTCCGTGGCGATGTGGACGTGGTCGGGGCGGAACCGGCGGACGCGGTCGTACACCTGCCCCGGCCGCGGCAGCGCCAGCCGGATTTCGGGGTAGAACGGCACCGGGACCGACACGAACGCCGTCGGCTCGACGACTTCGACCGCGTGGCCCCACTCGCGCAGGGTGCGGGCGGTGGTGTCGAGGGAGCGGACGACGCCGTTCACCTGCGGGTGCCAGGCGTCGGTGGCGATCAGGACGCGGGCCATGCCGGCAATTTGCGGCGGGCCGTGTGAAGATTCAAGGCAGGGGACGTGCGATGCCGGTCGATCCCGAC
>JBGAQM010000247.1:0-4551 GCA_044220735.1 Urbifossiella sp.
CTCCGGGCGGGCGTCGTCGAAGTCGTCGTTAAACCCGCGGCCGGTCGCGGCGGCTGGCGCCTCGCGGGCCTCCTTCTCGACCTCGCGGGCCTCCTCCTCGGCGGCCTCGGCCGTCTCGGGCTCGAACTCCTCGGCGTCGTCCACCGGAATCGCCGCCTCCTCGGCCGACTCGCCGTCGGCGAAGCGGTCGTTCGGGGCGTCGGGGTCGAAGTCGTCGGCGCCCTCGAAGAACGGCTGAATCTCGGGCTCGTCGCCCGGGGGTGCGGTGCGGCGCTCGGCCCCGCCCATGGTCAGCGGCGGCACGTCCGGCGGCGCGTCGCCGCCCTCGGCCGCCTCGCCCTCGGCGTCGGGCTTCTTCTTGGGCCGGCGGGCCCGCGACTTCGGCTTCGCCTCGCCCTCGTCGCCGCCGGCATCCTCGGCCTTGGCCTCGTCCGCCTTGCGCGGGCGGCGGGCGCGGGGCTTCTTCTTCGGCTCCTCCGTCTCCGCGGCCTCGGGGGGCGCCTCGCCACTCGCCTCCTGGGGGGCGTCGGCGATCCCTTCCGCGAAGCCGTCGTCGTCGTCCAGCCCGGCGCCGAACTCGTCGTCGTCGGCCGGCGCGGCGGGCGCGGGCCGTGCGGCCGGCGGCTGGGGCCGGGGGCGCGGCGTCGGGGCCACGGCCGCGGGCTCGTCCGACCCCTCGGCGAACGGCGCGATCGGCTCCTCGTCGGCGACCTCGTCCGCCGACGGAGCGCCGGCGTCGAGTCCTTCGGCGAAGCTCTCGATCGCCTCCTCGTCCACCGGCGCGGGGCCGGCCGGTTGCGGCTGGAGCCAGCTGCTCGGCTGCGCCGGCTCGCGGAACCCACCGGACCGCTCGCCGCGGTCGCCGCGGTCGCCGCGGTCGCCGCGGTCGCGGTCCCGGCCGCGACCGCCGCGGTCGCCCTGGTCGCGCTTCGGGCCGCCGCCGCCGTACTCGCGGTCGATCTCGGCCTCGTACTCGGCCAGCGCCTCCTTCGACAGCAGGTGCTTGTAGTACGCCGGGTCCACGTCCGAGACGTGGAGGAAGCCGTTGCGGCCGATCCCGAAGTCCACGAACGCGGCCTGGATGCTCGGCTCGATGTTGACGATCCGGCCCTTGTAGATGTTGCCGACGTAGCTCTCCTGACTCGACCGCTCGACGTACAGCTCTTCGAGCTGGCCGTCCTCCACGATGGCGATGCGGCACTCCTCCGGTTGGAGGACGTTGATCAGCATTTCTTTCTTCATCGGGTCTCCTGCCGCCGGTCGGGCGGGGCGTGTGAGTCCTACTCCGCCGCCAGGTCGCCGGGGACGGCGACGCTGGTCGAGGCGGCGGGTTGGTCGAGGCCGGCGCGGGCGGCGAGGGCCGGGTCCGCGGGCCGGGTGTCCGCCGGGCCGTCCGGCGGGGTATCGGTCGGGTCGGGCGGCGCGGCCGCCTCGTCCCGGAGTTCCACGAGGGTCCGCTCGAGCACGCACCCGGCGTCGAGCAGGTCGTCCACGCCGAGGAGGCGCAGCAACTCGTCGGCGCGGGCGGTGCCGGTGGTGGTGACCCAGAGGTCCAGTGTCAGGGTGTTGTCACGAACCCCGGCGGCGCGCAGGTACCGCCGGATGTTCAGCCCTTTCGGGTTCGGCCGCACGCGCTCCACCCATACCGCGTCCTGTGACAGGAGCGCCGCGCACGCCGCCGCCGTCTCCTCGATGCGCCCCGCGGGCAGCGGCAGCGAGTAGACGATCCGCCGCGGCATCGCCGTTGTCTTCATGGGGACGACGGTCGCGCGGTTGAACCGCAGCCCGTCGGGAGCCTGGGTGTTCAACCCGCTCAGAACGTCCGCGGAGTCGCGGGATTCGGTCAGTTCGAGTTCGACGACCTCGTCGCGGCCGACGACGCCGAGCGGGAGCGACTGGGCGAACACGACGCGGGGGCCGGGGTGGAACCCGGCGGTGGACTTGAACGGCAGGCCGGCCCGGCGGAGCATCCGCTCCAGGACGCGCATCAAATCGTGGTGGCTGAGCAGCCGGAGGACTCCGGCCTTCTCGAAGCGCAGGCGAAACTTGTCCCCGAGCATCGCGTCCGGTCTTCCCGGAGGACGCGGGACGACGAATGTTGGACGAGGGGCACGCCCCTCACCCCACACCCCTCATCCCTCGTCCGTCCAAAGCTCCCGTGCGTGTCGAGAACGATTGGCGGGGGTCGCCCGGGGTTTGTGTGCCCCCCGGCCCGACGGCCCGCCCGCTACTCGACCGCCTCCGGGAGGATGCGGCGTAGTTGGTCGCGCAACAGGTTCTGCACCTGCCGGGCGGTGTCCATCGACAGCGCCATCCCGGCCACCTTCTCGGCCTCGGCCACGCTCAGCTGGCGGATCACCCGCTTGATCTCGGGGATCTTCCGCGGCGTCGCGCTGAGCGACCTCAGCCCCAGCCCGATCAGGAGCGGGATGTAGAGCGGCTCGCCGCTCATCTCCCCGCACACGTTCACGTCGATCCCGGCCTTGCCCGCCGCCTCCACCACCATGCGGATCAGCCGGAGAACGGCCGGGTCCGCCGGGTCGTACAGGTGGGCCACGTGTTCGTTGTTCCGGTCCGCCGCCAGGGTGTACTGGATCAGGTCGTTCGTCCCGACCGAGAAGAAGTCCACCTCGCGGGCGAGCACGTCGGCCAGCAGCGCGGCGGACGGCACCTCGATCATCGTACCAACCGGGATGTCCGCTTTGTAGGGCACCCCGGCCTCGTCCAGCTCCTCCTTCACCTCGTTGAGCAGGGTCCGGCACTGGCGGAGTTCGCCCACCGTGCTGATCATCGGGAACATGATGCGGATGTCGCCGTGGGCCGCGGCCCGGAGGATCGCCCGCAACTGGGTGCGGAACAGGTCGAGCTTTCGCAGGCACAGCCGGACGCTGCGCAGGCCGAGGAACGGGTTCTTCTCGACGCTCAGGAGGCCCGACACGCTGCTGAACTTGTCGGCCCCGAGGTCGAGGGTGCGGATGACGACCGGGCGGTTCGCCCCGATGGTGTCGATGACGGCGCGGTAGGCGTCGTAGTGCTCGGCCTCGGTCGGGTCGGACGACTTGTTGAGGTACAGGAACTCGGTGCGGTACAGGCCGACGCCCTCCGCCCCGCGGTCGGCGCAGTGGGCGGCCTCGGGGGCGAGTTCGATGTTGCCGAGCAGCCGCACGGCGACCCCGTCGTGCGTCACGGCCGGCTTGCCGCGGAGCGACTCGTACCGGTCGGCGCGGGTGAGCGCCGCGAGCCGCTTGGCCTCGTACTTGCGGACGGTGTCCTCGTCCGGGTCGAGGATGATCTTCCCCTCGTCGCCGTCCACGATGACGATGTCGCCGCCGGACACGTCCGTGAGGAACCGGCCGACGCCGACGACGGCGGGGATCTCCAGCGCGCCGGCGAGGATGGCGGTGTGGCTCGTCGGGCCGCCGCTCTCGGTGGCGAACGCCCACACGGTGCGCGGCGAGAAGTCGGCGGTGTCCGACGGCATCAGGTCGTTGGCGAGGATGACCACGCGCTCGCCGCCGAGCGGGGCCACGGCGTTCGACAACTGGCCGAGGAGCGTCGAGAGGATCTGTTTTTCGAGGTCGATGAGGTCGCCGGCGCGGCGGCGGAGCACCTCGGCGGCGGCCAGGTCGCCGACCTTGCGCTGGGCCTCCTCGAGCTTCTTCACCTGCTCGCGGATGCCGCGGCTGACGGCGTACTCGGCCGAGTACGTCTGCGTGCGGATGAGGTGCTCGAGGCGGTCGCGGAAGGACGTGTCCTCGAACGCCGACTGCTGGGCGGCGAAGATGTTGCCGATGGCCGGCTCGAACCGGGCCGTGTACCGCTGCCGTTTCTCCCGGGCCTCGGACGCGGCGTCGTCGAGCGCCTCCCGGAGCCGCACCACCTCGCCGTCCACCTGGTCGGGGAGGACGAGCTTGTTGGGGATGCGGACGCCCTCGGTGTCGAGCACCAGGGCCGGGCCGATGGCGATCCCGGGCGAGACGGCGGTACCGTACCTGTATTCCATGTCGCCCGTGGGCGGTCAGATCGTGTAGTCTTCGCCGCCGGGGGAGGCGAGGATGGCGGCCAGCGCGTCCAGCGCCGCGGCGGCGTCCGGGCCGTCCACCTCGACCACCACCTCGGCGTCCGGCAGCACCACCAACATCATCAGGTCCCAGACGCTCTTGCCGTCGGCCCGGGCGTCGCCGTGGTACACGGCCACGGCGGCGGCGTACAGGCGGGCGGCGCGGCTGAACCGGTCGGCGACGCGGTGGTGCAGCCCGAGCGGGTTGACCACCTTGACGGTGCGGCGCAACGGCCCGCCCGCTGGTGCGCCTTCGCCGGTTCGCCCGTTCGCCGTCATTCCGGCCCCCGCCCGCGGCCCCATCGGTTCCCCCCCGCCGCCGGCCGCGTCAGAGCCCGGGGACGGCTTCGAGCAGCTTCCACACCTCGTCCTTCGTCGAGCACGCCCGCAGCTGCCGGACGAACTCCTCGTTCCGCATCGTCCGCACCACCGCCTCGAGGGCGCGGAGGTGCTCGCCGGGGCGGTCCTTCGGGGAGACGAGGAGGACGAAC